>JANMOF010000140.1:0-8030 GCA_031368925.1 Leptospiraceae bacterium | reverse complement strand
AGAGGTCTTGACATGAACTTTACTCTCTTAAAGTATTGTCATCACAGATGATTTTTTAAAGAACTAAAAAGTGTCCACTTTCAGCCGGAATCGGTGTCCATTTTCGCCGGATTGTGTAAATGGAGATAAAAATCATAAAATAAGGTAGATTCTTAAACCAATTATAACTTTTTCTTATCATCTTCTAGATTCTCCTTGTTTAGCTGAATATATAATTCCCCAGATTTGATACTCTCAATGGATTCATTATTTCCATAATTCCTAATGACTTGCATGTTTCATTAAAAAGATTTTCTTACGGAAATCTTTCATTATCCTCATAAGGCATTAAATATTTAGGGACACTTATCCTATTCAAAAAAAAATGAATAATAATGATAAGAATTGGATAAATAACCAATAACCAACGAAATGAATTAAAATAAGGATAGATAAAGGCGTTATCAGATAAAAGATATAAAATCAGAACGGTAAAGGAAAGGGTCACTATTTCAGGGAATAGACGATTAAATAAGCTTTTAGAAGCAAAGAAATAATTTCCGCTATTTGTAAATCCTTGAGGCAATCCTTTGATACCGCCTATAACTTCGGGAAATTGCTTTTCGTCGAAATGGATTATTTCAAATGTTATCCCATCATGAGGATCTAAAAATTCAAAGTCCAAACTAACGGATTTTCTTCTTGGATGGATTTTTGTTTTACATTCAGCCCTCCCCTTCTTTAATACACTGGCATTTAGAATACTAGGATTGGAAAATTGAAATGTAATTTTTTTAGCAACGTCCGTTTTTCTAATAGTATCATTGCCTGAATTCCAAAGGCAAATTATGGTTCTTGTTAATCGTGGGATACTTTTTTCTTTATATTGAATTTTAACATTTTTCGGACTGGTATTTTTCGATTTATTTAAAACCTGCATCGCCATACGAACATAACAAAGCTTCTTTTGTTTATTGAATTTAAAAGTAAGGTAAATACCGAAAAGACTTACGACAATGGAAATCCAAAAATCCCATTTTTTTATTATATTTTCTTGAATGAATTCATAATTTATCATTTTCTTTCTTTCTAGAAACTTCCATATCACTTATTACTCCTCGCTCCCCAAAATTCTACTTAAATGTATTCCTTCTTACGGCTAATTGGCTGTAAACTATAACAGTCTTGCTTTCAACGAGTAAAATTTTTATCTTAATGATTTAATTCATTACGGACGCTTATTGACCAATATCTCAAAAGTAATATCCAGATTATTTGAGGATACGGTTATTTCATAACATATTGCAATAATATCTTTCAAATTAATTTCATGAGAAAAATCAGAAATTTTTTCCCTATCCTTTGTAACAACGTAAGCGATATTTCTTTCCTTTACACTACTGGAGCGAGGAACAAAATTATCTTTCCGATACATATTAATATTGAATGTGGTAACTAAACTTTCTTCCCCAAAGAAAAGATCATTAAGGGAATTAACCAAATCAAAGGGGATTTTTACAAAGGAAAAATAAATAAGTAGGTTATCTCCTTTATTCTTTTGAATCAATCCCTTATCAACTGTTGCATTAATCCCCGTTCCAATATCATTAAGGATTTTATTTAATTTTTCCAATTTATTATCAGCGAAAGCCTGGTCATTTTCATAAATTTTTATCGAAATGTCTAATTCATCATCGCGGCTAATAATTTGGTTGTTAAAAAATAAATTGAACTTAGATTCAACCTCACTATCGCACATAATCTTAATTAGCTCATAACCGTCACTGCTAGAAACATGAGCTATGTTTGAATTTTTTTGACGTAACCAAACACGAAAGTCCAATTCTGGCTCTCTACCAAAAAACCATAGAAATTTGTGACCGAAAAAACCAAACTCGTGACTGTCACAAAATTTATTGCTGGCATAGATTTTTCTTATGGAGACGGAAAGATCAACAGGTGATTCTGATTTTAGCCACTCTTCGGAAAACTTTGATTTAATATCAATTTGATTAGTATATGATGGTTTATGAGAATCTTCTTTAACCCAAGGAAATGCAGAACATCCAAGGAACCCAATAGTCGTAAATAGAAATATAAGTTTCATTTAATTTTCCTTAAATGTATTCTTTCCAACGGCTAATTGGCTGCGCACTATATCAGTCTACTTAATGTGGGTAAAATTTTGCAGGCAAATTAAAAGCTGGTCTATAATGAAGAATTACCTATGGTATCCAAGAAAAACTTGGCGGTAAAAAATGTCAAACTTATTCACAATGAAAAAGTAAACATTCCTCATTATTTAGTCTACCTGTAAAAAATAGGAATTTTTTTGAACACAGATACACGCAATACAGATTCAGTAAATACCTGTATTTATCCTCGTTCGCTTTCTTCTTACTGAATAAGAACAAACAACTGTTAGTTGAATTCTCTTTGCACAATCTGGACAGTTTTGCAGTTTCTGTGAAGTTGCCATTATTTTACTCCTTTCTTTGTTATAGGAACACTTGCTTGCGGTTTTTTGGGAGGCGGGGTTTGTGTTATTTTATTTCTTAATCCATCGGATTTTTGAAATGGAGTCCCTTTTTCCGGTTTACTTATTTTCTTTTCTACTGCCATTGCTAGCTCCTTTAGTTATATTATCTTCCTTTTTCATCTTTCTTTTAAGACATTAGTATTAGGTTTTGTCGTTTCAATTAGAAACTTATTTTTTCCTTTTTTGTTCGCGCGGTTTGGTTTCATTTATTTTCCCGACAATTGGATTTGATTTGATTACATTCGATTTTTCTGTATTTGGTTCATTTCCAAGAATAAACCGCAAGGTTGATTCCATAGTAACAGGATCATTATCGAAATCCCCGTGGCTTTTTGCGTTAGAGGTTAATTTGAATTTGCTTGCATGTACTTCCCTGTCTGCAACAACTCGAATATGCCTGTTATCCGTGACAAAGAAGCCCGCATAACTCGCTGAAAATTTTTCTATGCCTAGGATCTTTTCATCCTCATCGTTAAAGGGACTTGCCTTTTCTTCAAAAGAATTAGAGACTAGATAGAGTAGTGACTTGCGGTATAACGGGGAAGCCGTATCGTCTTGCTCTAAGAAATCTCTGAGTGTAAATAGAGCACGTCCCGAAAGTCTATGATGTCTGGTCGGACGGCGAACTTGTTTTTAGAAAGCGTGAATGGCTGTTGTGCTTTGTGGCATGCCCAAACTCCTTAAGGATAATGGTTATTTAACTCAAGCCTTCATACCAAGCATAGATGGCATCGGGTCGATTGAATACAGTTGGTAGGGTTTCTTGGATTGCCTCCCCGTTATTGCGGTAATTGCCACTGGAACAATGAAGCACTTTGCTTGGTTTACCATCTTTGACTGAGGTAACAATTCCTACGTGACCAATCTTTGTTATCCCGTTCACTCGACCACCCGGAAAAACAACAATGCAACCAATCTTCGCTTTGGCTAATTGTGAGAAAACCCCTGTCGATTTTTTAGCGTCATGTACTATACCATCTGTATTAATCCAACCACCATTAAATTTCATATAAAGCGGGTGTGTTGTTTGGCGAGAAATACCGAGCGCCCAACATACAAAACCGCTGCAATCGCATTTATTACCTGAGCTAACGGGACGTGTCGATGCGGGATTCATCCCTCCTGCACCCAAATCATAAATTGTTTTAAAACCAGAAGCAGACCGGGCACGTGCAAGGAACTGAGCCACTTTAGTAGGAACAAAATCCGGTATACTTATATTGGGCTTATTGGGAATATCCGCTACTCTTGCTGGAATTTGAATTTTCTGTCCAACTTTGATTTTATTCGCGTCCTTTATTTGTGGATTCGCAGAGAGAAGGGTTTCTAGATCTAATTTATATACTTTGGCGACCTTGGCAAGCGAGTCACTTGGTTTGATGGTGTAAGTAGGCATTGTGTTGCTCCTTTATTCAGATGAAAATTTAAATTTCATTTTCATAATAAATTTTGTAAAATTTTCTACCATCTTTTTCGACGCCTTGTTCAATCAATGCACGATTTCCATGAATATATATATGAAAATTCTTGTCTAACTTCAAAACACTTTTAAAAATACGTGCCTGCTTTTTTACAGCTTGCCGCGAAATTTCAAAATTATCTGTGAGGTTAATATTATTTTCCCTACGGTATGCGGCATCAAAGTTTCGGAATGATTTTATTATTCCAGAATCTTGAAAAACTTTTTTTTCAAAGTCCTTCCGATCAAAACTTTCATTCGTTTTGAAATATTCGACGGAACGATTGAGTAAATCTATTTTGTCTGGGTTGCTTAATTCAAATTCTTCCGAAAGTTGTTTAGTTACAAAATTTTTAGTAATTCCTAAAAATTGATTTGTTTGGTAAACATCATTGCTAATAGGTTTCAATTTCAAAAAATCATCTTTCCAGTATTGTGCATCATCAGATTTATTAGAATTGCCTACAATCAAAATTTTGTATCCATGTTTTTGGTGGGAATTAAAAATAAGGCAACCCTTATCTATTCCTTTCAGTTCAAAACCAAAATCATGATAAATTCTAAATTTTGATTTTTCATTTTTCATCTTTATAAATGGAACATTAGTTTCCGATTTAAAAATTCCAATGGCATCAACTACCTCATTATCTATAACCACGTTCGAAAAATAACTAACATTTAATTCTCCTTCTTTTATTTTAGGATGCATAGAATATTCATAAAGCAGTTTAGCAATATTCTGCGATGAATGTATAAAAGATTTTGGCTTTGAAAACATATCCTCAATTATCGTATAAACTTCATTCAAACTAAGTTTTACAGAATGAGAAAACGAAAAAAATTCTTCAGCTTTTATTGGTAGCAAAAAGTATTTTAGGAGAAAATCTTTGGTATCCTCTGAAATGGTAGATACTTCAGTAGACAGTATAAATTTTTCATCTCTTAACTTATTGCCTACATGGTGAGTTATTAAATGTTGAAGTTGTATTTCCGTAAAGTCTAAGGCGGTCATATTGTTGAAGTATTTTGTTTGTTAACATTTTGGAGTTTGCACCATTCGTATTTTTGAGTTTTGTATTTCTCAAACTCTTTGAATAATTGATTTCTGATTGATGCAAGCGGAACACTTGCATATTCATCTTTCGGATAAATATTTTGAATATCAACGACAAACTCAACATTCCCGATTCTTTTTTTGAAGTCATAGTTGCCAAAGCCAAACTTAATTTTACAACTACCTTCTACTGATAAAAGAGAGAAATCATAAATAATTTCAATCTCAACCAACTCCATAAATTTATGAAGGTTTTTATCTTTTAAGAAAGGTAGTTCGTGTAACTTTTCTCCATTGATATTCAATTCACGGACTTTAGCTAATTCAAGCCATCTAATATCAAAGGGTAATGTTTCAGATGGATCTGGTCCAATATCTAAAAAGGTTGCTTTTGTATAATTAAATACATTATTACCGTCTGTCATACTCATAAAGAATTGAATCCTTTCTTCATTTGTAAAATCTTTATAAAGAATTCTCTGAATTTCTTTTTGAGGATCCATGTAGTTATTTGCTTTAAAATGCTTCTCTAAATGTTTTGAGACCTTCTCTGCTATATCAGTTGTTTCGGGTGATGTATGGATTATTTGCAGTTGAACTTTGTTATCTTTAGTTGTTACTTTCTCAAAATTGATTTGTCCTTTGAATTCATTTTTACCTCGAAACCATACCTTACTGTAATTGGTAGTTTCGCATTTGAAGTCCAAAGTAATTTTGTTCGGATTCTTTTCAACCATTGTAAAGTTTGGGTTTCCAATCACTGTGTATTTAGGAAAATTAGTTTTGATAATTTCCTGAATATTGAAGTCGTCGGGTATCGCTGCGATCAAAGTTTTGTTTGATTCCCAATCCAAAGTTCTTGTAATTATTTTTTCTCTGTCCTCTTTCGCTTGTAATCTCTCTTTGAGAAACTCAAACTCAGTCGGACTTAACAACGAAGTCGTAAGAATTGGAAATGTACTATCTTCATCGGAATTGTTCACGAATACTCCTTTCATTCTAAGCAACTGTCGTCTCTCTTTATCCTTGATAGAATCGTGTTGAAGAATTGCTCTCAACGATTCGCCAAAGGGAAGAAAGCGATTTATGTTATCATTTATTTTTTCCATTAGTTTCTAAAGTTAGCATTGAAGTTTTCAACTGAAAGTGAATTTGTAAAAGAGGATTCTTCAAAAATTAGTTTTGCACTATCTACAAGTTGCTCATGTAGAAGGCGGCTGTAATCGGGAAACGCAATTATTGTGTTTGATTGATAGTTGGCAGTAATGTTTTTTGCTAATCCAATCAGTTTTATTAGTTCTTCTTCTTCAAAATTTTCTCTTGAGCATAGGATGAGAGTATTCTTCTCTGGATCAGTTTGCACTCTTATAGGAAGAATATTCGATGCTAAATATTGAACCGGCATAATGCTTCCATTTTTCGGAGTATCATTATCGCTGTTTAATCCTGTATTGAAATAAGTAAACTGAATTGGCTTGTTGGGATACTTTCGTTTTACAAATTCTATTGTTTTAAAAAAGAATTCAATTTTTTTGTTGTCAACGAGAAAAATTCCATCATGATTAAAGTCCTTTGGTGCTTCAAGTTTTAATAGCTTCTGTAAAATGTCTTGAGAATCATCATCAATATTATTAAGCCAGAAAATTATTCCTCTGTCAAAAGTTGTTTCAAAATCAGAACGGCTCTTTATAGTCTTTGCTCTTATTTCTGACTTCTTGAACGATTCAATTGCCATTCCTAAATCCTTATAATGCTCTTTGAATTTTTCAACTGGAGCATTCGGGTATTTATCCTTACTGTATTTTACAGAAATTAAAATGTTCTCTAAAGTTCTTGAAATCATTGGACTTTGATAATGAATGTATGCGTCAATGCCGTGTGAATTTTTGCCGTGTTTCTCAGGGTCAACACTTGTGATGTCAAAGTTTCGGACAGGCTGATGCCAACCGATCAAAGCAAGGAATTCTACAACAATGTCCTCACCAATTTCACCAATGCGTTTTGAAAATTCTCCCATATATTCCTACTACTATCCTAAAAACGACTATGATTATCAAGCGAAAAATAAAGAAAACCTACTTTTGCAGAAAAAATGTTGTATTGTTGTTGAGGAATCTAAGAAATGAAAGTGTATTCCGATGTGTTAATAGGTCACAAGACGGCAATTTTCTACAAATAACTCTTCCCTTCCATATCAACCCACCCAATCTTAGAAAGTTCTTTGACCTTATTACGAAGCCAAGGCTCGGCGGTGCCAATGCATCGAAGATAATCGCTGTCATTAAAGTATATTAAAAAATCTAGATTCTCATTGGTGATATAGAAAACATAACCTTGTAATTTAGTTAGGAATTTAGTAAGAGATTGATTTTCTTGGAACATGTAAACTGTTGAATCGTCGGTTTGATCAAAGAAGATTAGGCATTCGTCTAGTTGAATAAATTCATCCAGCCATTTCCACGCATTCTCATCACAAACGCTAAAACCACCTCTTTTACCAATTGCTTCCCAGAATAGACAATCGTAGTCCCTGCCATCAGCAAATTTTTCAGAAACTTTCTTATGAAAGAAAACTGATTCCAGTGCGGACATTTCTCCAACAGTATAATTGGTGGTCGTCAGTGCATCATTTAGACTTTCTTTTACAAAGTTAATCACTTTCTTTCCTTTTTCCTCTGAAATAGGGAACACAATCTAAAAAGATATGCCCTCTGATTTTTTGGTCATCTGCATCCAATGCTTTAAATCCAATATGAAACACATCTGGACCATCGATTTCATGCGGAGCATCAACACTTACTTCGCTTCTTCGGGGACCTTTCCATTCTACTACGCCTGATTTTCCGTTGATATCGAGTCCCTATTTCTTTGCCACAAACTGTTCTTTAGGTATACCCGTTCTACGGAATGCTTCTTCTAAGGCTTCCTCGAACGTTTTTCCAGAGTTTCGCCAGTCTAAGTCTGTCTTCTTAACTGGATAGCCCGTCAGACTTCCAATA
>JANMOF010000104.1:0-1742 GCA_031368925.1 Leptospiraceae bacterium | reverse complement strand
GTCCCGTCCCGGGTACATTAACTTTTCTTAAAGCCCTGAATCACAGGGCTTTTTTATTTCCCTTGTGCCAGAAATTGTGTCAAAGATTTTTCAATTTAGCAAAAGTTCATACACAACTTAAGCATCACCGCCTCTCTATCGGATGTATTTATCATTTGAAACATTTGATGATCTAATGAATGACGTTCTTAATCGTCTACTAAATGGTGGCCAAGAGGTTAATCCAACCAGAGGAAAATCAATTGAAATAATCGGTGCCATGCTGCATCTCAAAAATCCAAGAGCTCGACTTAGTAGGACAGAAACAAGGGGAAAGCCATTCAGCGCCTTGGGTGAGTTAATGTGGTATTTGTCTGGCACAAACGATTTGCAGTTCATAGAATACTATATTAAAAAATATAGGGATGAATCTGAAGACGGGAAGACCGTCTACGGGGGTTATGGTCCCCGATTTTTCAATTTACGAGGACAGTATAATCAAGTTGAAAATGTTATAAAACTATTAAAGAAAAAACCCTCATCAAGAAAAGCAGTCATTCAGCTTTTTGATGGTAGCGACCTTGCTTCAGAGCACAAAGAGATTCCATGTACCTGCACTCTGCAGCTATTAATCAGACAAAATAAACTGCATTTATTTACAACTATGAGATCAAATGATGCTTATGTGGGTTTACCTCATGACGTCTTTGCATTCACAATGCTGCAAGAAATATTTGCCCGCATTTTGAATGTAGAATTAGGAGAGTATTATCATGCCGTAGGTAGTTTACATCTTTATGCGCGCGATGTCAAGAATGCAAAAAAGTATCTATCCGAAGGATTTCAATCAACTAAATTAATCATGCCTCCGATGCCAAATGGAGATCCTCGAACTTCGATTCAGTTACTATTGGATATTGAAAGTAAAATCAGACTTAATAGTGCGATACAAATGATTGAATTGAGCCTTGATCCATATTGGTGTGACCTGGCGCGACTTATTGAAATCCATGCATTGTGTGCCCAAAAAAGCAGTAAATCTCAACGGACCAAAGCAATAGATGGAGTTAAGGCTCTAATGTCAAACTCGATATACAATACCTATATTGAAAATAGACTTCAAAAACTTAAATGAAATACGAGCTTTCTGTTTTGATCGAAAAACTCGAGGGTACTCAGCTTTTAAGCTCTACTGTTATACATTGGAGTAGCCCTATCCCTTCTTTTGGTGATTTGTCAATTTCAAAGATTGCAACAGTTGGTCTCAATCCGAGCAACCGAGAGTTTGTAGATTTAAAGGGGAAAGAATTGGATGGGAGCAAAAGAAGGTTCCATACGCTCAAGTCGCTTGGGATAAAGAAATGGACTGAAGTTGATTCAACCCATCTCAACTTAATAGTTAAATTATGCAAAGAGTATTTCAATAGAAATCCTTATGACAATTGGTTCAAGCGACTAGATTATATTATTTCTGGAACTAACGTGTCGTATTATTTTCCTTCATCAAAGGCATGCCATTTAGATTTAATTCCATTTGCAACGTCAGAGAAATGGAGTGACCTATCCCCCGAACAAAAGAATAGCCTTTTAAATTCTTCTAAGGAGTCACTTGGGTTATTACTTAAGAATTCAACAGTAAGACTATTAATCTTAAATGGTCAAACCGTTGTTGAGGGATTTGAGCGACTAAGCGGAATCAAATTGGAAAGGAAGGAAATGCCTGAGTGGCAATTACCTCGGAAATCAGGAAATCCAGTAAAGGG
>JANMOF010000071.1:0-2636 GCA_031368925.1 Leptospiraceae bacterium | reverse complement strand
TCTCACTAGTTACGAGTGAAGAAAGTATCGAACTTATTTCTGAGATGGGACTTATACTTTTTTTGTTCATCATTGGTTTAGAAATCAACCTAAGAGAACTGGCGAAAATGGGCAAGACAATGTTCCTAATTGGGTTTGTTCAATTCTTTGCGAGTCTTGCTATTAGTATGCTATTTTTTTCTTATTTCAATTTTTCAAATCTTCAATCTCAGTTTTCAACTTTGTATATCGGGATCGCTTTATCTTTAAGTTCTACTTTGATTGTCGTAAAACTCTTACAAGACAAAATTGAAATCAGTACGGTCTCCGGAAAATTAACTGTAGGAGTTTTAGTCTTACAAGATATTTGGGCGATACTCTTTATGGGACTTCAACCCAATTTACTTAATCCAGAAATCTTATTGATCTTAAAATCAATTGGAAGCATCATCCTTATTTTAATTTCATCGTTTCTTTTCAGTCGGTATATCTTAAAATTTATTTTTTCTTCCTGTGCCCATCGACCTGAGTTAATTTTATTAACTTCTATTTCTTGGTGTTTTTTAATTACGGGCATCGCTGAAAAAGTTGGACTATCCAAAGAAATGGGAGCCTTAGTTGCAGGCATGAGCATTGCGGCATTCCCTTACGGAAGCGATGTGATTTCAAAACTTACAGGTATCCGCGATTTTTTCGTAACCTTATTTTTTGTTTCACTTGGATTAAAAGTTCAATATCCAAATTTACAAATAATTAGTTTTGCTTTCATCGCTGTCAGCGTCGTAATTCTAAATCGATTACTTTCTATCGTACCAGTGATCTACTATGCGAAATTAGGTTTGCGAAATGGAATTGTCACAGCTATCAATCTTGCTCAAATCAGTGAGTTCGCACTTGTCATCATTGCTCTCGGAGAAAATTTTAAACATGTTGGATCTACAATGCAAGGATATATTTTGAACGCGACTATCTTAGCTTCGATAATTTCAACCTATCTTATAAAGTTCAATCATGAGCTTGCAGGCATAATGATTCATGTTCTAGCAAAAATTGGTATCACCGATAAGGTTGAAAGAAAAGTTTCTGATGAAGAGAGCGAGAAAAGAGATATTGTACTTCTTGGATTTTACAGAATTGGAGAAATGTTTGTGAATCATGTACATGATTTAAGTCCGTCTTTAACAAAAAGAATTTTAATTATAGATTATAATCCTGCTCATAAAGAAAGATTAGAGAAAATGGGCTTTGAGTGGCATTATGCGGATCTTGCTCATCCGGATACTCTGACTCATTTAGGCATTGAAGATTCTTCATTTATTATATGCTCTGTTTCGGATATTTTTTTAAAAGGAACTAATAATGTCCGGCTACTTGAAAATTTGAGAAAGATTGCACCGAATGCAAAATGTATTTTGACTGCTGATGAAATCGCTGATAAGAAAAAATTACAATCTTTAGGTGCTTATAAAGTGGTCGTCCCTGGGCAAATTACAGGCGAATTTCTATTTGAACTCATCATGGATTCGCTCAGAAAAATATAAATCGAAAACGTCTAATAATTATAGACGTCGATTAAGTCTCGACGTTGAGCATCATTCAACTACGGATGCCTCCATCAATTCTATGAATGCTTCCGGTAATAAATGAAGATTCTTCACTCGCTAAAAATGCAATTAAGTTTGCAACTTCCTCAGCACGCCCAAGTCTTCCCATTGGAACAGACTCTAACATAGAACTTCTTCCACGCTTCCCTGCATTATCTAAAATTGCAGTTTCAGTCCAGCCCGGACAAACAGCGTTAATGCGAATTTTAAATTTTGCCACTTCGATGGCACCCGTCAAAGTTAGCTCAACTACTCCAGCTTTGGCTACTGCATAGGCAGACAAAGACGGAGAAGCACCGAGTCCCGCAATGGAGGAAATATTTACTATGCTTCCACCTTTCTTATCTTCTAGCATAAGCTTCGTTGCATATTTTTGACACCAGAATACAGAAGTTAAATCGACCAATATCAAGCGATCCCATTCTTCCGTGCTCAATTTATGAATGAAGGAAGGTTTGCCTCCAACTCCCGCGTTGTTAATCATTATATCTAAGCGACCAAAACTTTTTGCTTCGTCAACGAGTGCAATGATTTCAGATTCTTTAGAAACATCGCATCTAAAAAAAATCGATTCGACTCCAAACTCTATTACAAGACTCACTACTTCTAAACCGGACTCTTCATTAATATCGGATACGATAATATTCGAACCTCTTTCCGCTAACTTCAAACAGGTCTCTCTGCCAATTCCTAAAGAGCCGCCCGTTACTATGGATGTTTTTCCTATCAAATCTTTTTTCATGACACGATTATTTTATTGTATTTTTTCCCTGCAAGATTTTATTTTATAGAAACATTCATTCCTATTAAGCGAATCTTTACAGAGTTGCGTATGCCGAAAGATTCAAGGGTTCCTCCGTTAAACTTTTTAATTATCTTCGTTTCTAATAAAAATTATTCCAAGTATTATTAGCCAAAGTAACCATAAGGTACTTCCAATAAAGCCTGCAAGTTTAACAACGGGAAAACCGGGAATTACAGTTGCAAACAAATCTGCTTGTGCTAATAAATAAATTCCTGAACAAATAAATCCAAAGAATTTCATCCAACTAG
>JANMOF010000143.1:0-2389 GCA_031368925.1 Leptospiraceae bacterium | reverse complement strand
TGATTTGTTGGAGAAAAACTCCAACGAGGCTCAGGTGAGGGGGTATTATTCGGTCAAATCATCTCATGCTTTTAGTTTTTCAAGCGCCAAAATTGAATTGATATAAAGCTGTGTTTGGTTAGCGTACTTTCTTCCCTGATCCAAATCCCCTTTCACTGCTCTCAATTCTTTAATATTTTCAAAAGACTCATCCCTTAGGGATTCGATAGAACTTCTAACTGTTATAGGTGTGGGATTGATTTCGTGTTTTTCAATAACAGCAAAAACCATTCGTGGATTCTTTTCTTCAAATTTGTATTCAATGAAACTAGGAATTTCCATTAAAATACCTATTTGTTTTTCAGTTAATATTAAATAGCCAAAATCATGTGCCTTTTCCCCTTTTGGCAAATGCTTGTCTTCAATGATAAGCAGGTTACCGTTGTCTCTAAGTTTGCTCCGTAGCCCTTTTAAGATTTGAAGCCATTTCTCGGGTTCAATTTCATGCAGAACATTGCACATAAGAATTAGGTCAAAAGAGCTATCTGCCATTTGATCGAATTCCGAATACACACTTTTAACAAAGTCTAAGGATTGTAGTTGATTGAGCCTTTCAACTTGACTACTCTCCTCAAATGCATAGTAATTGATTTTTGAGCGTAAGCCCCCATCTTTGATTAGTGTCATTCCGATTCTGCCAACTCCAGCTCCAAAATCCAACATGTCAATAGCTGTGCTTTTACCTGCAAATTCCTTGAATAGTTTAAATTGTGAATCGTTTAAGGAATTCCCAAATACAACCTCTGGCTCAACAAAACATCTTTGCATAAATCCTGCATATGCCCATTCAGAAATGGAATTATTGAAAAGTTTGAGCTTATCCGCATGACCACTTAACCCTACTAAGTCATCATAAGACTTTGTTGGTATTGTTCTGTTTGGCTCAATCAGTTGGTCATCCTTAACCAAAAATATCTCATTGTATTCCAATTCTGCAAGAATATGGACTGAGTGAGTTGCCATCCAGAGCTGACCTTTATCTTTTACTAACTCTTTTAATGCTTTTATCAGATTTACTTGAGCCTCTGGATGAAGATGCTTTTCAGGCTCATCCAGAATAAGAACGCATTCATTAAGTTTAACTTTAGAATTCAATTCGATAATAAAGAAAAGAATAGCGTAAGCGAACAATATTTTTTGACCAGGAGATAGGTACATAAAACTAAACTCCCGTTCACTTAACATTAATTTTGGAATAACTTTATCATCAGATGTTTCATATGCCTCGAAATTAAATTCCTTGCTTAGAAAAATCTTTAAATACTTCTTCAATAAATCAAAATCATCTTTATGTTTCTTTTTTTCTTTTATTATTTGACTTCTACTACTATTTAAAAATGAATTAAGTTCTGATTTTAGATTCATGGAAGCTAAGCCATTAATGTACTCAAATGTTTTCGAGGTAATTAAAAAATCAAATTCATTGATAGTTCTGGCCTGCTGAGGGTTTAAATTAATGGGCGGAGATTCGAGGATATTTTGAAATGAGGTAAGGTGATTAGGTAATGCTTCCTTGATATTCATTAAATCTTCAGTATTTATCCTTTTTACGTAATTAGAGCTAAATGAACTGATACGTGCTGTAATTGGAGAGCTTACACCTTGAATATTTCTGAGAGCGATTTCTTTTTGAGCACTATTTGCATCTATAATTTTGCTTTCACTGTAATATCTTTTAACCTGATTTAGATTATCCCCTAAGTCCCTAAAAAATTCTTGAGGTATGAATTCCAGATGACTTTCAAGGAATTGCTCAATTTGAATTTTAGCAGGATATTGTTCAACTAAGTCAAGGATCCTTGATTTACCAGCCCCGTTTTTTCCTACTAATGCAACTACACTTCCAAAAGGTTTGGTCGTTAAATTTATTGGCTTAAGATTCTTATTTTGAGTTTCCTCTTCAGGTATAGATAATTTCAAGATTCTCATACTGACGTTTTATTTATGAAATTTAACAAAAAAGCCTCATTACTGAGGCTTCTCTTTGCACTTTCAAAATTAAATAATCACTTCGCATACGCCACACTCCTCATCTCTCTGATCACCGTTACTTTTATTTGTCCAGGGTATTGCATGTCTTTTTCAATCTTCTGCGAAATATCAAAACTTAATTGTGCCGCACGTTCGTCTGTTGCTTTCTCGGCATCTACCATTACGCGCAACTCGCGACCGGCTTGGATGGCGTAACATTTTTCCACGCCTTCAAAGCTCAATCCTACATTCTCTAAATCTTTTAAGCGTTTGATGTATTGCTCCATCACCTCGCGCCTTGCACCAGGGCGTGCGCCCGAGATGGCATCGCACGATTGCACGATAGGCGAGATGATGCTAGTCATTTCTATCTCATCAT
>JANMOF010000044.1:0-12344 GCA_031368925.1 Leptospiraceae bacterium | reverse complement strand
GGATTGCGACTTAAGCTGCCTTTATCTTCCATCTGCTGTTGAATTGATTCAAAGAATAATGATATTAACCTCGCGAAGAGGATTGCGACGAGCAACCGATCCAAGGGTTAAACGTATGATCTGTCCATTCTATAGAATAATGATATTAACCTCGCGAAGAGGATTGCGACTCTAGTATACGTTTAGTTCCATGTGACGTTTGTAATTTCACAGAATAATGATATTAACCTCGCGAAGAGGATTGCGACAAGTCCATCTTTTTAATTGTTTATCCCACGCTCTAAAGTTTATTAGAATAATGATATTAACCTCGCGAAGAGGATTGCGACTTCCGTTGGATGTTGTTGCTGTTTGTGCCATGATATTCCAGAATAATGATATTAACCTCGCGAAGAGGATTGCGACTGTAAATCATCCCTTAACCAATTTAGATATTTACTTAGAGTAGAATAATGATATTAACCTCGCGAAGAGGATTGCGACTTCAGTATTTAAAAAAGAGTAAAAGTTTAGTACAAAGCCTACAGAATAATGATATTAACCTCGCGAAGAGGATTGCGACTATCCCAATCTATATTTCTGAATATAAAATAGTTTGCGTTTCGGAGAATAATGATATTAACCTCGCGAAGAGGATTGCGACCATCGATCAGAATATACATATCTTTTTTGAACTTCATCATAAAGAATAATGATATTAACCTCTTTTCCCCCCCTCTCGCTTGGTCGCTCGCCTACGCCTTCGCCAGGATTGCGACGCTAGAAGACACAGATTTATCTTTCTGTTTTAAGTGGCTTATGGGTGTAAGTCGTTATAAAGAGATTTTTGGGGGATTGGTTGGTGAGCAGCGACTAATAGTAAAATATCTTAACTGTTTCTGAAAAGTTCGCGTGTCGAACCACGCTTGGCGCTCGCCTACGCCTTCGCCAGGATTGCGACGCTAGAAGACACAGATTTATCTTTCTGTTTTAAGTGGCTTATGTGTGTAAGTTTATGTTGGGAGAATTGTTGTAGGCGAAAGAGTTCGGTTGGTGAGCAGCGTCTAATAATAGATAGGCATTACTGATTGTATAAATTCGCGTGTCGAACCATAAGCGACCTCAAGTTTACACATTGAGATGCAAGTGTATTCTATTAGTTCTAGATTGCTTTTCTTTGCATATAGTAAGCCGTTAGAATTGACTGATGAATTATTTTTAAATTATAAAGATATGATGGTTAAAAGCTTACGCCCATTAACCATTGAGGAATTGAAATCCTTCTAATAAGTTCTAACCTCTTATCCTTCAATTCTTTATAGGGAATGCCTAAATGCGATATGTTAAATACCATAGCACAAACTCAAGATAATACACCTGCGATAATAATCCCACTATTTTTGATTGACGAATATAGGATTGAATCTCTCTAGTAGCCTTGCAAATATTCATAAGTAGTAAGAGTATAAAGAGACGTTAAGTGCAATATAAACTAGTTATTTTTTTAATCATCCCAATCATTTCTTTGACCGCAGATATAGTTACAATGAAAAATGGGAGTGCTGAAGCAGATGTTAAGACATATATAAAACAAAAGAGTATTGAAGTCCATTTTAGAAACGGAACTATTCGAATTTTTAATAAAGCTGAAATAAAAGGAGTTAAATTCCTAAAAGTAGAATGGAAAACGGTAAATTCTAATGTAACTGAAGAAAACGAATGGAAGCGTATTGCAGAAGAGCAGAAACGATTTAATGAACTATTACAAGCAGAAATAGATGAAATAAAAAGTCAGGCTTTGCCTAAGTACACTTCAAATAATATTTTAATTAGTTCATTACTATTACCCGGATTTGGACAATATAAAAATGGGAGGATTTTAAAAGGGGCTTTGTTTTCAGGGAGCTTCATTCTTTCTTTGTTCTTCATTGGAATTGAATATCAGAAATTTACGGCTACGAAGGAAAGTATAAATCAATCAAATAAGAGTGCTTATGCGACAATTCTTTTTCCTGAACAATTTTTTCCATTCCACCTATCCAACTGGATAAACAATGAAAAGAACTTAAATGAACTTTCTAATACCCGGCAAAAAATCAATATTGGGATTGGGATTTCTCTTTTCGTCTATATTTACAATTTAATTGATGCTAAGTTTTTTAGTGGTGCATACAAGGCTAATACTGATAAACCCAAACTCTCCTTTATAATCCAGAATCAACAGGATAGATATATACCTATCGAACATTATCGGGGTATAGAATTGCAATGGAGGTTTTAGTCTTATGAAGAAATTATTATTGCTACTTTTTGTTTTCATCGTGAACTGCTCTTTGGGTGAGCCTAATAATCCTTTATCAATGATTAGCTTACTCTATGGATATAGTTATTACAACTCCTCTAGAATTAACGTTATACAAAATTCATCAACAGTAACGAACAATTCATCAGTTAATTTAGGCTCACAAAATATTAATAAATTGGGTTTAGATGTAAATTTTCAGATTCTAAATTCTGGTAAAAATACATTGGCTCTTTTGGGAAACCCTAATTTACAAGTAACTGACACAGGTAGTTCGTATTCCATTACTAAGTATTCATCTTCCAACATTGCTTCCGGGCAGGCTTCTGATTTTACATTGAACTTTAAACCAACATCTCCAAATCCAGTTTCAGGAAAAATAGCAATTACAACAAATGACTTACGAAATACTAACTTTGCTTTTTCTATTTCTGGTCAAACGCCAACAGAGAAATCGTTTCTTACTATCTTGGGTGGAAGTGGGAATGAGGTAATGGGAAGTATTCTCCAAACATCTGATGGTGGATATATTCTATCCGGTTATACAAGCGCAAATATAGCAACCCTACAAGGTAAAACTCCAAAGATAAATTATTCATCTAGTAATGATGGACTTGTAATTAAATTAGATTCCAGTGGAAATGTAGATTGGTATACATTTCTTGGTTCTTCCGGCAACGATCAATTAACCGCGATTGAAGAGACATCCGATAAAGGCTTTATCGTAGTCGGAAGAACAGATAATAATATTTCTAGTTTACAATTTAAGAGTCCTCTTTATTCACATACCGGAGGTTTCGATCTATTAGCCGTAAAATTAAGTTCTACAGGCAATGTTGATTGGTATACTTTCGTAGGTGGAGGAGGAAATGAAACAGTCAATTCTGTTAAAGTAATGAGTGACGGAGGGATGATTCTATCAGGAACAGCTAGTTTAAATATCATAGCTCTTTATGGAAAATCTGCGGTGAATTCCTTTATTGCTTCTTCCGGAGATAATTTTTTTGTAGTAAAGCTAAATTCTACTGGAAGCGTTGATTGGTTTTCTTTCTATGCAAAAAACGTTTCTTCTAATTCTGTTTATATTGCAAATATTTCTGGTAGTGGGTTTTTATTGTATGGTGCTATTACTGCCAATGTCGCAAGTATTCAGAGTAAGACTCCATTAATATCCTATACAGGCAATACAGAATTAATCGCTATCCGCTTAGATGAGTCAGGAAATGTATCCTGGTATAGTTATTACGGAGCATCATTGGATGAATTTCCGGGTGGTCTTTCATCTTCTAGTGATGGAGGCTTTATTTTAAGCGGATATTCAGATCCTATTACTTCTATGCAAGGTAAATCACCATTAGTCGCAAACTCCGGAGATTGGGATGGCTTTGTTATTAAAATAAAATCTACAGGAAGCGTCGATTGGTATACCTTTATTGGAAAAAACGGAAATTTAGAATTAATTAATTCTATTTACGAAGCAGCGGATGGGGGCATTATTTTCACAGGTGAATATGTTGATATAGGAACATGGCAGGGAAAAACGGCTAAGATAGGTTATTCGAATACGGGAACACAGGATTTATTTGTTATGAAATTAACTTCGACTGGTGCAGTGAATTGGTATACATTTCTCGCTGGGTATGGCGGTAATGCAATCAGCCAAGCATACGATGGTGGCTATATTATTCTAGGAAAAGCGGATGCTAATATATCCTCTGTTGGAGGTAAAACTTTATTAAACTCATTCACAGGCGGGACAAGTGATTTCTATATTACTAAATTAAAATGGGATGGTAGTTTATAATAATATATAACCTACTTCCCCTTATCCTCCCCCTTCAACTTCGTATATAAATCCCCGGACTCGATAGAGTCCAAAAAAACCTTAGCACTCTTATCAATAAACTTTTTATCTACAGGAAGAGGTAACTCTTCTGATTCCTCAACTTCTTCTTTTCTTTCTTCTGGTGTCATATTATATTAGAATAAAGATTCCCTACTATTACCGTTTACTACAAAGTGCATCTTATGACAATAAGAACCCACCAGAGTCTTAAAGGAGCATTGGCGAAGTGTTAAAACTAAAGAGTCTGAGCTGCGGGCTTTCTTTTCTTTCTTGCTTACTTCTTTCTTTTCTTTCCTATCAAACTGCGACCGAGCAGTTTGGAGTTTGCGCATATTCTCGCGCAAAGGGGGGAAGAAAAGAAAGAAGTAAGAAGAGATATCACCCCCGCTGGGAAGCGTTATAAAGAAAGAATTCCCCCACGGGAGTGGAATAAAAAAAGAATCCCACTCTGGAAAGAGAAGAGAAAGAAAGTCTCAAGAGCGTAGCTTTTGAAATAAAGTAAGTTGGGTCTTAGGGAGAATCCCTGAAATAAAGGAATAAGTCAGACAATTACAGTGCGTTAGGGATATGCAGGGGTAGTCGCTCAGTATGCGACCGTAGCGATAGCGAAGCCCGTAATAGCCCGACGCTCTAGTCGGTAGGGGAAACAATCTTACAAACGAAGTAGGGCAATGTCTAAAAAATAGCGGAACGCCCGGTTAAACTAAAATGAAAAAAGTTACGATATAACTGGAAAGAGAAGAAGAACGAGACTCAAACACATTGCAGGCAACAGCCTGCACCCCTTGCATCATGCAATTGTTTTGTGCTATGCAAGGCAGTGCAATTCTATAATGTGGTACTTGAACTATAAATTTGGAGAAAATAAAAAATGGAAAAAGTTCTAACAGACGTAGTAAATGCAGGTATCGCTTTATTTAAAACAGGAGAAGAAGTTCTCAAAACATCTTTAACAGATTTCGAAAAGAAATTCAACGAAATCAAACAAAAGGGAGAGCTTGATCAATCTGAGCAATCAGTTCAAGTAAGAGATCTACTTAACAAGACCATCAAAGACACAAAAGATGTTCTAGACAATGCAAATGCAAGTTACCAAGACATCGTTACTAAAGCACAAGCAAACTTTGAAGGAATCTACAACCAAGTTGATTCTGCATTACCAGAACAAGTTAAGACACAAGCTAAAGCTGCTCTTGACGAGTTAAAAGCTGTAATCGAAAAATACAAACCTGCTGCAAAATAACCAGTTTGTAAATTTGATGTAATGCCGGTAAGTAACGTCCGGCATTTTTTCTTTTTAAAATTAACCCACAATCTAAATGAGTCATAAAAGGGAAAAGCTTGTATTATTCCTGACTGTTTTTATTGATATGATGGGTTTTTCCGTCATATTTCCAATCTTCCCAGAAACGCTTCGTTTCTTTTTATCCAGGGAAACAGACCCTGTTCTTCAATTTTTTTTAAGTATCATACATCTATTCGAATCTAGTTCTGAAAACCGTCTTTTTATTGTTTTATTTGGTGGGGTTGTAGGAAGTATTTATTCCATATTGCAATTCTTTTTTGCCCCTATTTGGGGGCGAATGTCGGATAGGGTAGGGCGCAAGCCTGCTCTTATACTTACTTCGACCGGAAATTTCCTCGGTTATCTAGTTTGGTTTTTTTCGGGGAGCTTTACTCTTTTCGTAATTTCTCGACTCATTACCGGTTGTATGGGTGGGAATATATCGGTTGCCTCGGCAGCAATGGCAGATGTTACTTCTGAAAAAGACAGAGCTAAAGGAATGGGAATGATCGGGGCAGGCATTGGACTTGGGTTTATGTTTGGACCTCCACTCGGTGGAATTCTTTCTTCCTATGATTTGACCGCTGCCTTTCCTGTTTTGGCTTCTTTTGGTGTGACAGTATTTTCCTCTTCTGCTCTCCTTTCTGTTTTGATTGCCTTACTTAACTTAATCCTGGTTATTTTTGTATTTAGAGAGACATTTAACCCCGAGACCACAGAGATTAGGCGTGAGTTTCATCCTATTTTCGGACTTAAAAAGACTACTGTTACCGAGTTGCCACTGCTTTGTCTCATCTACTTGATCTTTTCCTTATCCTTCTCTGGATTTGAGTTTTGCATCAACTTTTTTCTATTTGATATGCTTGGCTTTAACCCGCGCGAGATTGGGTATACTTTTGTGTATTTAGGCTCTATTATTATCTTGGTTCAAGGTGGAGTGATTCGCCGTATTTCCGGCAAGATTGCCGAGAAGAAGATTGCCTTTTTTGGCGCTGTTTCTCTCTTTTTAGGTCTATTGGCTTTGAGTTTTTCTAAGACTGCTGGACTTACCATTTTTTCTTTAGGCATAATTTCCCTTGGAAGTGCTTTTTTAAATCCAGGACTTTCTTCTCTTGCCTCTCTTTTTTCCTCTCCCCAGGAGCAAGGCAAAAACCTAGGAATCATGAGAGGCTTTGGCGCTTTAGCACGTGGTATTTCTCCTATTTCCTTTTCTCTAATCTATTTTTCTTTTGGCGCACTTCCAACATTTGCCGTTTCTGCTTTGCTAATACTTATCGTGATTGCTTTGATTACTCGAATTAAACCGAGGGTTTAAGATTACCAGGCGAAGGCGAATGTCGCGAATACATGGAGCGAAGGGGGGAATGCACACAGATGAACGGATTCGACTAAGCTCACCGCATCGCACCGATAAAAATGGACTACTGCATAAAAAGTGGTCGCAAAGGTTCCGCAAGACCTTCTTACCTATGTCACATACCCTGATTTTGGAGGGCGCAAAAGCCTTGACGGGAGAGGTGGTTTTAATTTACCGTATAGGTAAGACAAAAAAAGAGCGAAAATAACCTTAAAAAGAGGGACGAAAATGCGAAAGAGATATATAATTATTCTTCTAATGGGAATGATACTATGGTCAAAAGTTTCGACTATAGCTAATTCAAGTAAAAAGGCTTTAAAGGTAGACAACGAATTCATCCAGACCCTAAACGATAAGCAGGGTAAATGGTTAATTCCGAGAGAAATGCCAGGTAGCATAGAGTCCTACTTGAAAGAAATTGATTCAAGCTTGGAAGAGCTTCGTGCTGTCAACCAATTGACTTCCTCAGAGCCGATTCCAATGACTAGACCTTTGTTTTTCCCTTATGGTGAGAAATACAGTAAGAACTTGTTAATCCAGGGAAAAGGTAGAGAGATAATCCAATCTGATTACAGAGAATTAATCTGGCCTGTTGGGACTCCTAACTCTAAGATTTCTTCTAAGCTAGGTCTTCGAAGAAGTTTGATGCATACTGGAATTGACATTGCTTGTCCGAACCGTTCTCCAGTGCTTGCGGCTAATGATGGTACAATTCTTTCTGCTCGTAACCAGGGGAACTATGGTCTTTCAGTTATTATTCAACATAATATCAACCAGATTCAGACTTTGTATGCGCATAATTCTATTATACTCGTTAAAGAAGGAGATACTGTTGCAAAAGGACAGATTATTGCTTTCTCTGGAAGTACCGGTCATTCCACAGGACCACACTTGCATTTTGAGGTTAGATACCAAAGTGTGATTTTAAATCCCGAGCATTACTTCCCGAATGAAAATGATAAGCTTGCGGTTTTAAAAGAAGTAGATTTATAAATAAGGATTCTCTATCAGTAAACCGATTTCCACATTCCCGCTTAGAAATTGGACTAAAGAAATTCATGCAAGCCTAGTTTGGGAGATTTGTAAATCTCCTGGACTTGCCGCCTTTGATTTTGATAATACATTAATTAAAAATGATTTCGGGGAAACTGTTATGAATTCCCTGATACAAGATGGACTTTTAGAACTGAAGGAATCATTTACCGATTTCTTTCAAGACAAGACAAAAGCTAAAAGAATCTTTCGACTTAGAGAGAGAAATTCCAATTTACTAAAAGAATTTGTCTGGAATGAGTATTCTAGAATCATGAAAGAGAAAGGCGTTGAAGAAGCCTATAGATGGTCTTCTTTTATATTCTCCGGTTGGGTAGAAAAGAAATTCCGTATTTATTCCAAGAAGATATGGAAGGCAGAACTTAAACGTAAGGAAATTACAGCCGTTAGCCCTTATAAGGAAATGGTTGCTTTAGTAAAATTTATGTTAGAAAAAGAGTGGAAGGTATTTATAGTCACTGCTTCCCCTGAGACAATCATCCAAGAAGTAAGTTCTGTTTTTTCTATCTCTAAAGAGAATGTGATTGGAATGAAACTTGTAGAAAAAGAAGGAATTTCTTCCCCCGAAATAATTGAACCTTACACCTATGGCGAAGGCAAAGTAAAAGCATTATGGGAAAGAGTAGGGGCAAAGCCTGATTTAGCGTTCGGTGATTCTGAAAATGATTTTCCATTATTAAAATCTGCTACTAGATTCGGAGTTCTGATTGACAAAGGCAATCCAGAGTTAGCCGATAAGTGTAGAAGTATTAATTGCCTAATCCAACCGGCATTTAGATAAACCATGAGTATACTTTACATCATATCAGTCCCCATCGGAAATGAGCGTGATATTGCTATGAATGCAATTGAAAAATTACAACAAGCAGATCTCATCATCGGAGAAGAGCATAAAGAAACCTCAAAGCTATTAAAGCTAAATGGGATTGATAAAGATTTCGAATTATTAAATGAGCATTCTGATGATTCAGAAATGCATCGCTTACTAGAACTAATGAAGACAAAGTATCTTACCTGTCTAATCTCAGATGCAGGAACTCCTGGAATTGAAGACCCAGGCTCTGGGCTTATAAACCTCGCCGTTAGGAATGGAATAGAAGTAAAAATTGTTCCCGGACCTAGTGCGCTTACTTGTGCTTTGGCGCTTTGTGGTTTTCGGATTTCTCCGTTTACTTTCATAGGATTTTTAAATCGAGAAGAAGAAAAAAGAAGACTAGAGATTAACCGTTATTTGTCGCTTGGACATACGCTAGTTTTATATGAGACACCTTACCGTTATAAAAAAGTAATACAAGAGATTGCTAAGTTCTCTAAAAAGAACCATCGAATATTTCTTGGTCTTAATCTTACAGCCGAGGATGAAATTCAATACAGGGGAACTCTAAAAGATATTATTAAAGAATTAGATAAATTTCCTAAAGCGCCGCCTGTAATTGTAATTGAGTGCTAGTGCTTCGACTGTGCTCAGCACAAGTCCCAGCGCCTGCTGATTCGCAGTAGGCTTTCATATCTTCTCGACAAGCAGTGCAGGTCTCCCCTGCGTTTAATTCCTTAGCCACTCTCTCATAGGAACACTGATTATGAACGGCAAGTCTTACAATTTGATCAAAAGGAACACGGGCACAATGACATTTTTCCATAAGAGCATGATACTGAGACCGATTCTCATTGTCAAGTCTTTTTTTGCATGATTGGAGCTTTAGGAGACTGATTTTTGTCATAGGTTCTAGACGAGAGTAAATTCTAGAAATGAGAGGACTGTGGACTTAAAGAATAAAATTATCCGTTGGTAAAATTACCCAAGGAATTTGTTACGTTTAATATATGAAAACTATTTTTTTAATTCTCTGCTTGAGTCTATTCGGATGCCTCAAAGCGAAAAAGTCTCCTTTCGATATGAACGGAGGGAGTCCTTTTATGGCATTAGCAGTTCTAAGTGTAAATACGAGTGTTAACACTGCTTCTAATTCTAATACTAGCTCTTTTCAATATGACCCCAGCTCTATTACCATAACGAAAGGTTTTCCCATGTCGGACTTAAGTCCGAAGACTACCGTTACTTTTTCCTCTTTTTCTGTAAGCCCATCTCTCCCTACGGGAATATCTATCAACGCAGCGACAGGCGTTATATCTGGAACTGCCACTAGTAACCAGGCTGAGACAAGTTATAAAGTCACTGCAAAGAATTCATCTACTACTCTTAGCACTGATATTAAAATCACGATAACGTCTGACCCACCAAGTAACTTAAGCTATAGTGGAACTAATTCAGGATTGGTTTCTGGCTCGACATCCGCTAATTTATTATTTCGTAGAACAATAACAGCTTCAGTAGCTCCTACTCTTACCGGATCTGCAACTTTTACTGTCTCTCCGTCTCTTCCTTCTGGACTTAGTTTAAATTCTTCCAGTGGAATTATTTCTGGAACCGCTACCGTTTCTCAGACTGCAAGCAACTACACAGTAACCGCTACCAATCAATACGGGTCGACTCAGATCAGTTTGAGTATATCAGTATTACCCGTTATCTATGCGGCGACTTTCGGTGGAGGACTGGCTATTTCGACTGACGGGGGGAATTCGTTTGTGATGAGGACTACAGGCGGAAACAACTCTCTCGATACAGTATCAGTTTGTTCCGATGGAACTATTTTAGTTAGTGAGAGTAGCGCTAGCACTTATAAATCAACCAATAACGGAACTTCTTTTTCTATTTTAAATACTACAACTTCTGGTTTTGTGTATTGTGATCCGAGTAATTCGCAAAATATTTATTTCTCTCATAATGGCTTTGCAAATCCACTTTATAGGTCTACTAACGGAGGGGCAAATTTTACCCAACTTACATACGGGTCAAATAATATTTCAAGCATGAGCTATTCTAATTCAGTTTACTATACATCTTCATCGATTGCCCTTATCCCCACGGGTGTTTATAAATCTACTGATGGAATAAATTTTAATACTATAATTAGTACTGCGACTCTTGTCTATGATATAGTGGCAACTAACGCAAAAGTTTATGCCACAGACGGTAGTACAGTGCAAGTATCTTTGAATAGTGGAACTAGCTTTTCTTCTCTTGCGAATATTTCCGTTTCTACTAAAATCGCAGTCTCCGCGAATGATTTGAATATTTTTGTTGGAACAACTGGAAATGGTTTGTACGTTTCCAGTAATTCAGGTTCAGTGTTTAATCAGAAAACAATAGCTAATGGATTGTTAAGTAATGCAATTCAGACCGTTTTTGTTGATATTCACGGTATTGTCTATGTTGGTTCTAATAACGGGGTTTCAATTTCGACTGATAATGGAAATACCTTTGTGACGAAAAACAATGGGATAACGAATCTAAATATTCAAAAAATTATTGCACAATAAAATTTCCTAAGAACTTGTATAAATCTTCCATTACTATTGCAGCGACTACTTCGTATTAGACAGTCGGTCGGCGACCGACTGTCTAATACGTTAGGCTAATCTAAGTCAGCCACACATCTAACATTTAGAGTTCTTGTTTTATCCCATTGATCCGCCACATAGCCTTCGCTAGTATCCATAGAATTAGGAAATTCCCAAAAGCTAGACGCAAAATCTGGATTAGCTGAATTATATCCCATTTCAATATTAATTGTACCATTTTTTAATTTACCCGTAGTAGATGAGCTATAAGTTTCAGTAATCATTATCTGAGATATATAATTTGGAACCACAATGTTAATAATAGGATAATTAATTAAGGAAAGTAATTCTTTAGCATTCGGTAGTCTCCATTTTTTTCCTGCCAGACTTAGAGAATTACAGGAATGCAAAGCTTGATTCCAAATTAACTTAGTTGCATTTCCAGTGCATGTATTCGTGCCGGTTTGCCCAATTGTACACTTTTGCCAAACTAATCCTCGAGTAGAATCAGTTATTGTGCCATTCGAATTATCTGTAAATGAATAGGTTGAAAGGCTAGAACCTGCTATACAACGTGTGTAACTATTACCAGAATATGGATTTACCAAAAGAGAATAAACGTAAGAAGTAACCCCCCATCTATTATTAGCCGCACCCGGAATAGAAGCCCAATAGTAACCGGATACTGTCGAAGGAAATTTTGATTCATCAATTGCTATCCCTGATTTAGAAAAATCTATAAGATTAACTAATTCTTCCACATTTGGTAATCTCCAATCAGTTCTGCCAGCATAACCATTTCCTCAATTAGCAGCATTCAGATTAGAACAGGCAGTCATGGCTGAATGTTGATTAGATGTAGTTGCCGTCCCAATTCCACAATCTGCACCGCTCAACCCTTCTGTGCAAGTCTTCCATACATTTCCGATGATATTATCCGTTGTCGTATAGTCGTTCGGATAAGTGGCATTTTGCGTAGGTCCAGTAAAACTAGGTTGCGGTTTTTGAGAGTCGCCGTCCTGGTTTGGGTAATCGGAATTTCCACAGGTAATTTCTGAACCTGTGTTGTCATAGCATTTTGTAATTCCCGTGCCTGTGATTGGATAATATCGTTTTACCG
>JANMOF010000038.1:0-19516 GCA_031368925.1 Leptospiraceae bacterium | reverse complement strand
ATGGATACAATTCTATCCTTATTCTTTTCTATGCATTTTAATAAATCAAATATATATCGCCTTTCATCGGCTAGGGACACTGGACTTACTAGAGAATTATCAAATGTTTTTTTCGTAACAGAGGTTGTGTTTTCGATATTTAAGTCAATATCTCCAAAAGCGTCCTCGCTGTCACCGCTATCCGGAAATTTCATTTGAAGCTCTTCCCTGTCTGCTTCTCTGATTTGATCTTTTACGGTTTGGTCTTTTTCTCCCTCAGAGAATATTTCAGCAGAGGATACGGAATCTTCTTCATCTCCAAATTGCTTTAAGGGATTTAAACTATTTGTATCTGTTGTGATGTCTAATTTGGATTTGACTCTGAATATTTCGAGTTTGCGGCTTTCTCTTCCGAATCGAACTACAAATCTATTACCATCTTTATCAACGTATCGTTTATTCAATAAATCCATTCGTAGATTTTTTTGAATTTCTAAAATTGAATCAATTCGTATGTAATCGTTATCTTTATTCATGCAAAATTATCTGTAGAAATGTTTCTATTATCAATTCGCCCGCATACTCATTTACATAGCAATGATTTTTCCTGCAAGCAGAACTCAATAATACAAAATAACTACTCTCTAAATTTAAACGAATATTTTTTTTGTTTTCTGCATGAAAATATGCAATTTCTGACTCTTTACCCTTTAAAAGTGCAAATCTGAGAATAAAGCTAATATTTATTCCCTCCTGCTCTAAAATATAAATAAATGCCTCATCTAGGCTTACTAATATGGAATACATAGCTTTTCTCCTTTGTGCCTCTAAAATAGTTGGGTACAGTGGCTATTTACATTAGGTCAGGAAGTGGGGTTTGTGTGCGGGAAAAGATTTGGCTTTAATGGAACGTTAGTTGGGAAATTCGGGCGTTACCCATTCAATAACTCTTCCGCAATCAATTCTGCTTGTTTCAAAACGGTTTCCGTTGCAAGAACTTGCATATCGGGCGGATAACCATATTGTCGCAAAATGCGTTTTACAATTACTTTAAGTCTCGCTTTCACACTTTCTTTTATTGTCCAATCAATCGAAGCATTCTCTTTAACTTTTTGAAATAGGATAACTGCAAGCTCACGGAGTTTTTCTTTTTCCATTACTTCTCTTGCACTATCGTTGTTTGCAATAGCGGTATAGAATGCGTATTCGTAATCGGATAAGCCCATTTCTTTTGGCTCTTTATCCATGCTCTGTATTTCTTTCGATAATTTAATGAGTTCTTCGATAACCTCTGCGGCGGTGAGAATTTTATTATGGTATTTTTTAATAGAAGCCTCAAGCATTTCTATTAACGTGCGACTTTGAATTAAATTCTTTTTTGTGCGGGAATTAATTTCATCATTGAGTAACTTCTTTAATACTTCTAGAGCAATATTCTTATGCTCCATATTTTTTACTTCCATAAGGAATTCGTCTGATAGAATCGATATATCAGGTTTTTTAATACCTGCGGCATCAAATACGTCTATTACTTTGTCGGTTACTAACGCTTTGTCGATGACTTGACGTATTGCACTTTCCATTTCTTCACTAGTTCGTCCTGATCCAGTATTCTCAAATTTAACTAGCCTTGCTTTGATTGCTTGAAAGAAGGCTACTTCATCTTTTGCGTCCATTGCTTTGTCATGTGGAATTGCAATGGAAAAAGCTTTTGATAAAGCTGTAACTTCATCAATGAATCTTTTCTTTCCATTTTCGATACCAAGAATATGTTCCTCTGCGGCTAATATTAAAGATAGTTTTCTTCCTGTATTCGCGGTAAAGTATTCTTCATAGGCAAATCCGTTAAACATCTGCGATACTACTTCTAATTTTTCTTGCATCAATACTACTGCTTGTTCTTGCTGGACTAATGGCTCACCTTTACCACCTGAATCCGCATAGAAAGAAAGAGCCTTTTTCAAATCAGAGGCTATTCCTAAGTAGTCGACAATCAGACCTCCCGTTTTATCTTTATAAACCCGATTCACGCGGGCGATTGCTTGCATAAGATTATGACCCTTCATCGGCTTATCAATGTATAGCGTATGTAAGGATGGAACATCAAACCCAGTTAACCACATATCCCGAACGATTACTAATTTTAATTCATCATCTGAAATTTTCATTCTTTCAGCTAATTTTCTTCGTTCTTCTTTAGTAGTATGATGTTTTGCAATAATTGGTCCATCAGAAGAGGCGGAAGTCATAACTACTTTAATTTTTCCTTTCGTCAAATCATCATTATGCCATTCTGGTTTTAAGGAAATGATTTCTTTATAAAGTTCTGCAGCAATACGACGAGACATGCTGACAATCATTGCCTTTCCTTCAATTACTCCTTGTCTTTGTTCAAAATGAGCAATTAAATCCTTTGCAACTTGTTTAATGCGATTAGGACTTCCAATCAAAGCCTCTAGTTGAGTCCATTTCGTTTTTGCTTTTTGGGATAATTGTTGTATGCCTGGATTGGTTTGTGAGGATTGGCTATCTTGTAGTGGGGAACGGTCGCGACCGTTCCTTACACTATTAGAGTCATCCCATTCTTCTACAAAGTCTTCTTCTAGTTCCTGAACTAATCGCTTTCCTTCTTCTGTGAGGCTAATTTTAGCTAACCGACTTTCATAAAATATTTTAACAGTTGCCCCATCATGAATGGATTGCGCAATATCGTAAATATCCACATAATTTCCAAACACTGCGGGAGTATTCACATCTGTATTTTCTATAGGTGTGCCAGTAAATCCAAGATAGGTTGCATTTGGTAGTGCATCGCGCATATACTTTGCAAAACCATAAACAATTTTCTTTCCAATGATATTACCTTTTTCATCTTTGTCGTCTATTGTCTTTGCTTTGAAACCGTATTGAGTTCTATGTGCTTCGTCTGCTATCACTATAATATTTTTACGCTCGGATAACAACTCGTATGTCGCTCCGGTCACTGAGCTTGTCGAAGTGTCTGGTTGGAATTTTTGAATGGTTGTGAATACAACTCCACCGGAGGCTACTCTTAATAATTCTTTTAATTGTTCTCTATTATCTACTTGTTTGGGTTCTTGTCTTAATAGTTGTTTTGCAGATGCAAAGGTTTCATAGAGTTGATCGTCTAAATCATTTCTATCAGTAATAATAAGAACGGTAGGATTGTCCATTGCTAAGACAATCTTCCCCGTATAAAAAACCATGGAAAGAGATTTTCCACTTCCTTGTGTGTGCCAAATCACCCCGCCTTTTTTATCTCCGATCTTTTGGGTCTGTGAACTTTTTAATCCATGCATTTCTGGAGAGTGGATCGCTAGACTATCATTTAATTTTTGCGATTTAGTTATAAACCCGGACGCTCGAAGTGTAGACTCTACAGCTCGATTAACCGCATAATACTGATGATACGCTGCAATTTTTTTTATTGTCTCAATCATCGTAATACCGGCTTTATCTTCTTTCCTCGAAGTTTCGAATACTATAAAATGGCGGATAAGGTCTAACAGGGTTTCTTTTCCAAGCATTCCTTTGATTAAAATTTCTAATTCAGGTTGTAGGTGACGGTCGCGACCGTCACCTACAACGTCATTATTTGGAATTTTCCAAGCCATAAATCGACTGAATGCAGAAGAGATAGAACCAGCCTTTGCCTCTAGACCGTCTGAAATAATTAAAAAGGCATTGTAAGTAAAAAGAGACGGAATCATTTCTTTATAAGTTTGCAATTGTTTAAAAGCAGCTTGCACCGTAGCATTTTGATCTACTGGATTTTTTAATTCAATGACGACTAGCGGTAAACCATTAATAAATAGAATAACATCAGGGCGTTTACCGTTACCCGTAGGGAACAGTCGCGACTGTTCCCTACGGTCAATTACTGTATACTGATTCAATACAACAAAATCATTATTCTCTGGCTCATTAAAATCAATTAGCCAAACTAAATCTCCTCTACTATTTCCGTCCTTCTGATAATTAACTTTTATTCCTTCTGTCAACATCCGATGAAAGGCTTCATTATTAGAAATGAGTTCAGAAGAACTGAGACGTTGAATTTGTTTTAAAGCATCTTCCAGTGCATCACTTGGAATCGTTGGATTGATTCTATCCATTGCTTTCTTTACTCGTTCTAACAGTAATACATCTTCAAAGGATTGTCGCTCCGGCAAATCACTATCAGGCGCAATGGTTGGACCATAGATATATTCATAACCTTGTTTTTCTAAGAGTTCGATTGTGAATTTTTCAATTGCGGATTCGGTGATTTTATTTGTCATGATTAATCTTCATCTTGTTCAAGTGGTATATCCATAGTATCCTGCACCATAGATTGGTATGAAACATGAAACCATTCTCTAAACATTTTATGATTTCTTTTACTAGGCCAGAGAGATTCATCCGTGCACCACCCAAATAATAATTCTTCAAAAAATTCTTTATAATTCTTTTGTATCCATTTTTCGAAATGTGTGGAATCATCCATCTCCGGAATTAAGAAGACAATGCCTTTTTCATGTCCGAATGGCTCATTTCCAAAGGTAAGCGGGGCTCTCGAAAAAATATAATTCTGCCAATCATACAATGGCTGTTTAGGAAATATTAACATTGCATCACGGTTGATTAGGGACATTGTGTTCTCCAGGAGTTTTCATAAGTTTCTAAATTGTAAAAGGAAGTAAGATAACTTTTTCCATCGGCGGCAGTTGTTTCCATTTTGGAAATAACTGAATTTTCAATTAATTCTCCGCTTTCAAATATGTTTTTGAGGTGCTTACTAATTGCCGGAACTGCTACATGGAACCACTCAGCCATTCGTTTTTGGGTAAGCCAAAACATTTCATCGTTATAAATGACTTCTATTTGAATATTACCAGATGGAGATGTGTAGAAGATAATGTTGGATTCTTTCATTACTTAACCTTTATTTTAGAATAGCAATTTTCGATAGCGGATTCAATGTGATTTTATTCATTTAATTTGTTTCCTAACTTACTTTCCCATTTTTCAAGGATAAAATTGTAGTATATTTTCCTTTATATATTAGTTTTGCTAACACTTTTTTAATTGCAGATATATAATGCATATTATATATTGAGTATGAACGGTTGCTAGCGGATCGTCCTTCGACGGTTCCACCTTAATGGGGCAATCGTTTACTTTTTTACCCTATTTCCTACCCAATTCATTATTTCTTTCCCTTTTTGATATTTATCTAGGCTTATTGTTATTTCGGAAATGATTGGAAATACTTCCTGGTGAATAAGACTTACCTGCTTTCCAATTTTAAACTCCTCTGATTTTCGAATATAATAGAGAACTAGATCGATTAGCTGTAAAGCAAAGCTTTTCGAGGAGTTTATAAAAAATCCTTTTTCAATAACCCTTTCCATTTTTAGAACTGCGTCTACTTCTAGTCGCAAAGATTTTAACGATTGTTCTATATCCGCGAGACTTCGATGTTCATCAAAAATAAATATTCCTAACTCTTTTTTCTCATTCAAATATTCATCTATCTTTAATCCGATAAACGGAAACGCCATGATGTATGGATCAATTTTAATGCCTCTTCCATATTTATCCTCACAGTATTTCTGATATTTTTTCTTTTCAATTTTTCTATAGAAGACTGGAATTTTTTTATCTTTAATGAATTGAAACAAATCATTTCTTAATTTAGTGCTTTCTTCTATGGTTAAACTTTTAAACGAATTTTTCCGATTCACTAAGTCTATCGCGTGCAATTCAAAACTAGGAGGAATCGAACCTTTAAACGCATTCGCAATTATTTTATTATAATCTTCTTCTAAACTTTTCCAATTATTTTCTTGAATTAATAAAGAACCCAATACAAAAATCGGTTGTTGACTATCAGTGAAATTTGTTCCTGTATCGCCGGATTCATCCATGTAGGCTAATATCATGTTGTCGCCCAGTGTAATTTGTTTTGAACCATTGAGAAAAAATCTTTCGTAACAGGAGAATTCTTATCGTAATCCGCAGAGAAAGCATAGATGTCTGTAATCTTCTGATAAAACCTTCGTTCACTTGCACGAATCTCGCGGATACGTTCCAATAGCTCATCGAAGTAATCCTTCCCAAAATGCTTTCCCTGTTTTAAGCGCTCATCATCTAATACAAAACCCTTGATGATAAATTCTTTCAGCGTTTTCGTTGCCCAGATTCGAAACTGAGTAGCCTGATAGGAATTGACCCGATAACCAACGGCGATGATGGCATCGAGGTTGTAGAAATCCAAATCTCTAGAAACCTTTCTCTTTCCTTCCTGTTGAACTGCTCGAACTTTTCGAGTAGTTGCCTCTTCTTTCAATTCGCCTGTTTTATATATCTCTTTTAAATGATAAGTAATCGTATGGCTTTCAACTCCAAATAGTTGTCCCATGGCTTTTTGCGTCAGCCAAACAGTCTCCTCCTGAATAAAAACATCAACCTTGACCTTTCCATTTTCATCCGTGTATAAGATAAAATTTTGCTGTTTTAATTCATCGTTCATTTTGATTAACACCTTCTATTTGCGAATGATGATTTTCGATTTCATCCCCTTTCCAGTTTTGCGGGTTATTTTTTATATATTCAGATATTCTAATATACGATTCATCATTTCGAATAATATGTTCATAATAATTTCGTTGCCATAATTTTCCATTGTATGGTTTCCATTTTTTTTGTTTAACACCATCGGTATAACGTTTGGTTGTTAATGATTTAAAACGCTGCACAATATCGGGAATGCTCATCAATACACCGTCGGGGCAGACCCCCGTGTCTGCCCTATCAATATTATTTGGGTAATCATTTTTATTAAAAATAATTTGCGGATTATCATTATTATCCAAATCATTTGGCGAATCATTTAATTTAGATTTTGGGCAATCACGGGGGATTGCCCCTACATCGGGACATTGCATGGATTTTTTTTCAATGATGCCGTGGATATGATCGGGCATTACGATAAATGCATGAATATCGAAATCAATATAATATTGGGGAATTTCATTCCATACGGTTTCCACCATTAGCCCCGCATCATTTAATATCATCTTTCGATTTACAATTTTTCCAAATAAACGTTCTCGGTCTTGTGTGCATATTGTGATAAAATAGAATCCCGCCTTTGTATAATCATATCCTTTCAATCTGATAGATCGTCGGTGATGAATGGCAGGATCATAAGTCATACGGCTACTCTCACTTCGCCGCTCATTAGCTTTGGCAATAAAGTATCGCGGAGTTTTTCGAGTGTGCGGATTTGTTTTGTATTAATTTGTATTTTCTGAAAATATGATTCTACGAATCCATTGAATTTAAGCAAATCTGTTTCGTCTGGAAGTAATAAATCGTAATTGCAAATTCTATCTGGCGAACTGTGCATTATTGAAGTTCCAGATGAAGAGCCGAGTATATATGCTCTATAGATATCAGTTTTCATTATAAGATATATGTAATGTTTAAATATTTTATCATTTTCAGTCTTAAAAATTATTTTCCCAACTCGTTGATTATGAAGTAAAATTTTTTGTTCCATATAAGGGACAAAGGCGGGATAACCAAGAGTATCTCCCTCTTTACTTAAATCAGTCATTGTAACAATTAAATCGCCTTCTGTAAAAATATAATCATCTGGAAAATCATTACTACTATAATATTTAAACTTATCATATTTGAAACCGCCACCAATATTAAAATTTCCTGGAGTGACTAAAATTTTATCTGTTTCCTCTGCGGTTATATTTTCACCTTTAAAAGCGTAACCATGTTTAATTTTAATTATATCTCCCAACTTTCCTATCTTCCATTCGTCATTCTGCATTCTTAATTCATCATTATTAACAAACCATTGCCTAAACAAAGTCTCCGCCATTGCTTCTAGTGTTTTGTTTTGGCGATGGAGTAAGTCAATCTTATCATCGAGACTTGATAGGATAGCGGCTATCGCGCGTTGTTCGGAAAGAGATGGAATGGCGATTGTTAGATTTTCGAATGTCGATTTAGGAACACGCTGTCTTCCTGATGTTCCATCAAAACTTTGTTCTGCATAAGAACGGACTATATCGCTTCTAGATAAATAAAAAATAAAGTCATTGTCTGACAGGTTTTCTTTGCCTCTAAAAACAAGAAATTCTGTTGAGCCAAAGCCAATTCCATTTTTAAGATTTCTCACTTGGCATATTTTCCCATTTTCAAGGCAAGGTGTTATTCTTGCAAAAAGTGTATCTTTTTCTTGAAAACGAGAACCACCGGATAATTTTCTTTCTTCTGAGGGATGGCAATATCTTTTTCCATCAGTTAAATCTTTCATTTCTACAAATGAATACTTCTCATTACTTTTTAATGAAATTGTTGGACTAATCTCAACTACTTCACTAAATTTATATTCTTTCCATCCGCTCATTTACACAATTCTTAACTCGAAACTCGAAAATCCAACAATCGAAAATCAAAACTCGTCATTCTAAATTCTTCTTAGCTGTTTTCTTACTAGCAACAATAATGGCAGTAATCTCATCCATTTCCTTATAAAGCCTTTCCAATTCCACATTCATTTCAATCGACATTCGAAATTCGTATTTCGAAAATCCATTCGATAATTCTTTTATGATTTCCATCCAATATAATGATTCATCTGCCTCTTCTTCGACTATGCTGAGTTTATTTATAAAATCAGGTTTAGATTTTCCTCTACAGGCAGAACGATAGTTTGCGCCAACGGACGTCGCACAACGTATCAATTGTTTTGAAATTACCCAGAATTCCTGCTTCTGTGGTAAAACAGAACAAAATCGAATTATATCAATAGCCATTTTTTTTGTTCTATCCTGCAAATTATTCTTCATCAATCCTCATTCTCCATTCGTAATTCGAAAATCGCCAATCGAAATTCCTCAAAACATTCTCATATATTCAGAAAATATAAATACACGATTTCTTTGGTAGCCTGTGGTTTCCGATAAGATTTTTTTTCCATAAATACTTTTACTAAATCGTTACAGGCTTTTGGGGTTAGACCTGTAAGTTCTTTCACATCTTTGATCGTGACTATTGGTTTTCTGAATAAATGGTGAAAAAAATCCAGACCTTGTTTTGACCTTTTTCCCATACTGAAAATTTTTTCTTTTTCAATGGATGCTTTTAAATCTATGATTTGTTTTAAAGTGGCAACAGCATTTTCAGAGGTCTGGATAATACCAATCAGAAAAAATTTTAAACATTGACCTATATCATTTTTTGTTCTTACAATCATTAGATTATCATAATACAATGATCTGTTTCTCTCAAAAAAATCAGATAGATATAATAAAGGTTTTTCTAATATACCATTGGATACAAGATACAATGTAATCAATAATCTTCCTATTCTTCCGTTACCATCTAAGAATGGATGGATAGTTTCAAATTGGTAATGTGCGATAGCAATTCGTATTAAGTGGGGAATTTTTATTTCGTCATTGTGAAGAAATAATTCTAAATCAGAAAGTAATTCTGGTAATTCTGTATGGGTTGGAGGAATAAAAGTTGCGTCCGCAAGACTTACTCCTCCAATCCAATTTTGGGATTCTCTAAACTCTCCTGGACTTTTATGTTCTCCCCTTGCGCTCGATAAAAGAATTTTATGAGTTTTTTTTATGAGTCTATTGGATAAAGGCAAAGACTTTAGTTCATCAATGGCGGAATTCATTGCATTTACATAGTTGAGAACTTCTATTCGATCATTTCTTTTTTCTGGATCGATTTCTTTTTCTTCAATTAAAGCTTCCTCCATATTGGTTCTCGTTCCCTCAATGCGACTGGAGACAACAGCCTCTTTAAAAATATGCATCAAAATAAACATATCAATATCTGGAACAAAGCGTGAGAATGAATTCAATTCCCCCAATTTCAAAGATGCCTTTTCTAAAAGTTCATTTATCGTTTCATCCGTCCAAACAAAAGAATGATTAATTTTTTCAGGGGTGAAATACCTATATTGAAAACCATTCCGATAAACTCCCGCTTTAAAATCTTTAATATCCATAAATTCATCCAAATCAGAATAAGCCTTTTAATATACTTATATAGCTAAAAGTATATTAATTATATCTATATTATACTTATCTTCATAAAAGTAAAATAAGAAAATTAAAGTTATACCTTTATCTCCATTTTAATTCCATCGAATTCGAGGGAATTAATAGAATAGTTCTTTCCCGCCTGTTTTCTAAACCCGTCGAATTTGCCAATCGACATTTTCCATTATTCACTGCTTTCTACACTTTCACCTTTTTCAAATTATCAAGAATCAATTTATTGAGTTTAGTTTCTTCTTTTAATTGTTCTTCAAATTCTTTCTGTAATCCAGTAAACCGTTCTTTGAAATCAAAGTCATCTTCCTCATCAGGTAGTCCCACATAACGTCCGGGGGTTAAGACAAAATCTAATTCTTTAATTCTATCAACGGATGCGGAATTACAAAATCCTTTTATGTCTTCGTAATGTTGGGGCAACTCGCGATTCGCCCTTACTGGTTTTGTATTTCCTAATTTCCAATTGTGATAAGTTGAGGCTATTTGTTGTATATCTTCTTTGGATAATTCTTTGGTTCGTCGATTAATCAAGTGTCCGAGATTACGGGCATCAATAAATAAAACTTCATCTCTTCTTGCAGCGGGTTTATTCCGATTTAGAAACCAAAGACAAGCTGGAATTTGGGTATTCAAAAAAAGTTTTGCGGGAAGGTTTACAATGCAGTCAATGAGTCTAGCTTCTATTAATGCTTTTCGAATATCTCCTTCGCCTGAGGTCTTAGAGGTTAATGATCCTTTGGCGAGAACAAAGCCTGCTTGTCCATCCGTGCGAAGTTTGTCTCCACTCCAATCACTGTCATTAAACGGCGGATTAGCCACTACATAATCTGCTTTTAAGTCTTTATGTGCATTGTTTAAAAAAGAGCCTTCATTGTTCCATTTTACTTGAGAGCTATCAATTCCACGAATTGCAAGATTCATCTTTGCTAATCGCCAGGTTGTTAGATTACTTTCCTGTCCATAAATGGAAATATCATTTAACTTTCCTCGGTGCTCTAATACAAATTTTTCTGATTGCACAAATAAACCACCAGACCCACAACAAGGATCAAAGACTCTTCCTTTAAATGGTCTTAGCATTTCAATGAGTAATTCCACTCCACTTCTAGGTGTATAGAACTGTCCGCCTTTCTTTCCTTCTGCTAATGCAAATTCTCCTAGAAAATATTCAAACACATGACCGAGCACATCTGCACTTCTAGCCTTTGCATCGCCTAATGCGATATTACCCACAAGGTCAATGAGTTCCCCTAAACTAGTAGGATCTAAATTCCCACGAGCAAATACTTTTGGGAGAACATCTTTCAACGAAGGATTGTCTTTTTCAATTGCGTCCATCGCATTATCTACTTCCTTTCCAATCACAGGAAGTTTTGCTTTGGATTGTAAATAAGACCAGCGAGCTTTTTCAGGAACAAAGAAAACATTCTCTGCTTTGTATTCGTCTTTATCCTCTGGGTCTGCTCCGGTATAAAAAATGATTATTACAATGTGATTTAATCAAGTAGATTTATAAAACTACCTAAATCATTAAAGGTAAAACGTAGAGTATTCCTGATTATTATGTCAATTTAAAAAAATTCTTCCCAATGCTTTAATCTATTTTACCTAGACGGATAATTACCCATTCCTTTTACCTTTGTATAAGAAGACGATGCACACAACATAGAGTAGGAGGGGGCTCCCTTATACCTTATCATTGGGTTAAGGGGGCAATGGGAACCTATTCTGAGTCTATGTTTGAACCTATCGCTACCCTATCTTTGGTAAAACGTCTTCCTATACAAAGGTAAAAGAAACCTCAACTTCTAACTTTTCCATACCAAGCGCCGAAAAATTTATTTTAACTTGACGCTAAGCCCTCGAATCACAGGATAGCTAGTACAATCAGGAAAATTATTTATTAAAGGTTAATTACATTGGCAAATTTAAAATCGTCCAAAAAAGACATTAGAAGATCAGAAAAAAGAAGAGAAAGAAATGCAAAGAAAAAGTCCTCTATCAGAACTTTTGCAAAGAACATTCTCAAATCAGTTAAAGCAGGAAAAAGAGAAGATGCTTTAAAGTTTTACAATGAGTATGCATCTCTTGTTGATAAAGCAGCAAAAGATAAAATCATTCATAAGAAATCTGCTGACAGAAGTAAAAGCAGAATCTCTGTAAAGATCGCAGCAATTAAGAGTTAAGCATTTAGAAAATAATAATTAGAATCAATGTCCTCGTCTGCGAAGTTCATGAAAATTAAAATATCTCTAAGTTTTTTCTAATTTCGCTCGACAAAATCTTAGGTTTGTTTTTTCTGGAATGTATCTCAGGGCGATTAGCTCAGCTGGGAGAGCAGCTGCCTTACAAGCAGCGGGTCGGCAGTTCAATCCTGTCATCGCCCATGTTCTATTTATTAAATTTTCATAAAATTTAATATGAACTATAAACAAACATCTATTACAAACTCAAACTCCTTGATGATTTCAGTATCAGGGATAAGGGGTATTATCCCGTCTGGACTTCATTTCCACAATCTCGTTCAATTCACACTAGCATTTGCAAAAGTTTTAAATCCAAAGACAATCATCATAGGGCGAGACTCAAGACCGAGTGGTGAGTTTATTGAAAATATTGTCTCTGGAGTTTTGCTTTCTCTTGGGATTAATGTTAAAACGATTGGAATAGTTCCAACACCTACTTTAAAGTCCATTGTAAATGAGACCAAGAGTGATGGTGGGATAATGATTAGTGCTTCACATAATCCAATTGAATGGAATGCTTTTAAATTTGTTGGAAAAAATGGATTTTTCTTTGATGCAGAACAAATTGAAAAGTTAAAATCATTTATTGTAGAGGATAATCTTCCTTTGCCTAAGTTTGCACCAGGGTCTTCCAAGCAGGATGTATCTTCGGAATATACGAATCTTCATTTTGAATCTGTCTTAAAACAAATTGACCTAGCAAAAATTAAAAAGAAAAAGTTCAAAGTATTTATTGATGCTGTCAATGGCGGTGGTAGTTTAGTAGTTCCAGCCTTTCTGGAAAAATTAGGCTGTGTCGTTTACAGGCAATATTGCGCTCCTGATGGAACGTTTCCCCGTCCACCTGAGCCTACTCCTACAGCTCTTGCGAAGACAGCTAAGCTAATGAAAAAAACAGATGCCGATATCGGGTTTGCGTTAGATCCAGATGCTGACAGGCTAATAGTATTAACCCCCAAAAGAGGCGTTATATCAGAAGAATATACTTTACCCTTGAGCGTCTACTCCGTATTAGGCTCAAAGCTAAAAAATGTAGTCGTAAATTTATCAACTAGTTTTATCACAAAAGATATTATAGAGCCCTATGGAAAGAAAATGCTTCTTGCTAAAGTAGGGGAAGCAAATGTAGTCAAGGAAATGATTCGCTCAAAAGCCTTTTTTGGTGGAGAAGGAAATGGTGGAGTCATTGATCCAAAGATTAGTTCTTTTGGTAGGGATTCTCTTGCGGGTATTGGTCATATTTTAAATTTTCTTTCCTTGAATAAAACCACCGTAGACAAACAGTTAGATATTATGCCTAAGCTTTTTATGAAAAAAGAAAGTATTTCTATTGAAGGTAGAAATACGTCAGAAATTTTTAATAAACTAAAAGAGAGTTATAAAGATAGCAGGATAAACGATAAAGATGGGGTTCGATTTGATTTTACGTCGTCTTGGGTGCATGTTAGAGCATCTAATACAGAGCCGATCATTCGAATTATTGCGGAAGCCAAAAGCGAAAATGATTTGCAAACGCTTCTTAAGAAAACGAAAGAAAAAATAGAGAGTTAATTATATGTGTGGAATTGTTGGTTATGCAGGAAATAAAAGTGTAGAGTCGGTTTTGATGGTGGGTTTAGCTTGCTTGGAATATAGAGGCTATGACTCCGCCGGTATAGCAGTCATTGACAACGATGAGCTAGAAATCAGAAAAGAAAAAGGGAAAATCAAAGCACTCGAAGCCCTTCTCAGGGAAAAACCCGTTCGAGGAAATGTTGGAGTAGGGCATACTAGATGGGCTACTCACGGTGAGCCGTCACAGATTAATGCGCATCCCCATACAAACGAAAAGCAGACGATTGCTATAGTGCATAACGGTATCATTGAAAACTATATGCAATTAAAAATGAAATTGCAATCTCTCGGGTATATCTTTCTTAGCAATACTGACACCGAAGTAATTTCCCATTTGTTATCCATGGAACTGAGCGCAAAGAAAACTGTAAAAGAAGCCTTCTTAAGTTTATTTAAAACAATTCAAGGTAAATGGGCAATAGCTGCTGTCTTTGAAAAAGAACCGGATAAAGTTTATTTTGCGCAAGATGGTGCTCCTCTTTTAATCGGTAAAGGAAAAAGAGAATACTTTTTAGCCTCTGATCTTTCTGCACTAGTTAGAAACTCTACAGAAGTATGTTATATTAAACCCAAACAATGGGGATACTTCTCTAAAGATGAATTAGTTCTTTTTGATTTTGATGGGAATGATGTTGTTCCTGAAATGAAAAAACAGGAAGCAAAATGGGAAGATGTGGATAAGGGTGGTTTTCCTCACTATATGATCAAAGAGATTTATGAGCAAGCGGGAATTTTTAGAAAAATCATAGATAGAAGAATCACAGAAAGTGGTGAACTGGATTTTTCTGAAATGGGGCTAAGTAAAGAAATTCTCTCGAAAGTAAATCGAATTGTAATCCAAGCTGCTGGAACAAGTCTACATTCCGGTATGATTGGAAAGCATTACTTAGAACAATTCACAAAAATCCAAACGGATACAGAAATGTCTTCCGAATTTAGATATCGTAATCCAGTCGTGGAAGGGGATACTCTTATTATTGCGATCTCTCAATCTGGAGAGACTGCGGATACACTTGCTAGTATTCACGAAGCAAAAGCAAAATTTTTAAAAGTTCTCTCCATGGTAAATAATGTTAATTCTACTATTGCTAGGGAGTCTGACGCATTTATAGATACCTGCGCTGGAATGGAAATTGGTGTTGCGAGTACTAAAGCATTTACCGCTCAAGTGTTGCATTTGCTTTTATTTGCAATGTATTTCTCCACTATCAAATGGATGATGTCAGACGAACTCAGGAAAGAATTAATTGATGAGATTAAACAACTACCGACTAAGATTGAATACATTTTAAATAAAGCACCTGAGATTGAAAAATGGGCGCAGGATTTTATTAATACCAAAGATTTTGTATTCCTTGGTAGAACGTATAACCACCCTATTGCGCTCGAAGGAGCTCTCAAGTTAAAAGAAATTTCTTATATTCACGCTTCAGGATATGCAGGTGGAGAATTCAAGCATGGACCAATTGCACTTATTACAAATGAAGTTCCTGTTGTATGCATCGCAAACAAGTCTGAGATTTATCCGAAGATGATTTCTAATATTCAAGAAATTAAAGCAAGAAGCGGAAAGATTATTAGCATCGTTACTGAGGGAGATGTAGAAGCAAAGTCGCTTTCTGATTATTGTTTTGAAGTTCCTGCCTGCCACGAATTTCTAAGTCCAATTTTAAATGTGATACCTCTTCAACTTTTATCCTACTATGTTGCAATTGCAAGAGGTTGCACTCCTGATCAGCCGCGCAATTTAGCAAAGTCTGTAACGGTAGAATAAAGTTAGCCAATGAAAAGTAAAATTCACCGAATTTTAATTAATGAATCGGAAATTCCTGAGGGGCTAGAGGTGATTACCCGCTTTAAGTCCTTCTCGGAAATCCGCAATGGAATTTTTACTACTATCAGACGACTGCGCATTCAGTATCCCGGGGCTTTGATTTATTATAAAAATCCAAATCCTTTTTTTGTGAAAGCGTTTTTGGAGCGAAACCCCGAATGTAAGTTGTATAACGAGGAAGCAATTGATTTAGAAATTACTTCAGGTGATTACCTTTCCTGGCGGCTACTCCCGCTTATCTCCAAACAGATTGAAGACGACTTGGGTTATTTTGATGAAACCTCTAAGTGGCAAAAAAAATTCAAAGTGAAAGCAGATCGATTTCATATTTATGGGAAAAGTAAGCATCTTTATGTTCATCCTAGTTCTATCATTTACCCAAATGTAGTTTTTGATGTTAGTTCAGGACCAATTATCATTGATAAAAATGTAAAAATTACTTCTTTCTCTTTTTTAGAAGGACCGTTATATATTGCAGAGGATGCACAAATTGACGATGCTCGTATTACCGGAGCAAGTATTATTGGTCAGGCATGTCGTATCGGTGGGGAAGTGGGAAATTCTATTTTTGAAAATTTTGCCAATAAGCACCACGAAGGATTTATTGGTCATTCGCATATTGGTAGCTGGGTGAATATTGGCGCTATGGCAACTACGAGCGATTTAAAAAATAATTACGGAATTGTAAAAGTAAAAATACAAAATAAACAAATTAGCACGGATACGATTAAATTTGGATCTATCATTGGAGATTTTTCTAAAATAGCAATTGGTGTAATGCTCAATACTGGAACGATAGTTGATATCGGATCTAATGTTACTAAGGGAAGGGTTAATGGTTATATACCTCCATTCTCATGGGCAGAATCTTCTGAAAAGTATAGACTGGATCATTTTATCCAGGATACCAAAAAAATAATGGCAAGAAGAAACCAAACACTCAGTTTTGAAGAAGAAGTCCTTTTGAAAAGCTTATACGAGAGATAATAATGTCCGAAATTTTAGAATCTAAAATAGATACAAACTCGAAAGAATTTAAAGAAAATTATAAAGACCTGGAATCTAAAACTTCAAAGATACAAAATATAATCAATAAAATCAAACTTGGCGGTGGGGAAAAATCTATAGCCAAACACAAAGAGCGGGGAAAGCTCACAGCTCGTGAAAGAATTCAAACTTTAATAGATAAAGAAACTTCTTTTTTAGAAATAGCACCACTTGCGGCAGAATCAGTTTATCCTGATAACATACCAGCAGCGGGAATAGTTACTGGAATCGGGAGGGTTAATGGTGTAGATTGTATGATCGTTGCTAACGATGCGACTGTAAAAGGTGGCACATATTATCCATTAACCGTTAAGAAGCATATTCGCGCCCAGGAAATTGCAATGGAAGCAAGGCTAACGTGTATTTATCTTGTAGATTCGGGGGGAGCTTTTTTACCCAAACAAGACGAAGTATTCCCAGATAAAGAACACTTCGGAAGAATCTTTTTTAACCAGGCACAGATGTCAGCTAAGGGACTTGCACAAATTGCAGTCGTAATGGGAAGCTGCACTGCGGGTGGAGCCTATATACCTGCGATGTGTGATGAATCTATTATTGTAAAAGGAAATGGGACTATCTTTCTAGGCGGACCCCCACTTGTAAAAGCGGCTACTGGGGAAGTAGTGACTCCTGAAGAACTAGGTGGCGCAGATGTGCATTGCAGAACATCAGGGGTAACTGACCATTATGCGGAAGACGATTTACATGCAATTGAAATTACTCGCTCGATCATAAAGACTCTAAATATTAAATACCAATCCGGTTTAATTAGTTTCAAAGAGCCTCTTTATCCTTCTGATGAAATTTACGGAATTATACAACGAGATACACGCAAGGCATACGAAGTAAAAGAAATCATTGCTCGTCTAGTAGATGGCTCTGAGTTTCAAGAATTCAAAAAACTCTATGCAACAACAATTGTAACCGGATTTGCGAATATCTACGGTTACCCGGTAGGAATCATTGCGAATAACGGGGTGTTATTCTCTGAGAGTGCTCTTAAGGCGACTCATTTTATTGAGCTTTGTAATGCGCGTAAAATTCCGCTTTTATTTTTACAAAATATCACTGGCTTCATGGTGGGAAAGAAATACGAAAATGCAGGCATAGCACGAGACGGTGCCAAGATGGTAAATGCAGTATCTACTTCTGTAGTTCCAAAATTTACAGTCATCATTGGCGGCTCATACGGCGCGGGTAATTATGGTATGTGCGGAAGAGCATTCGGTCCCAGACTTCTATGGATGTGGCCTAACGCAAAAATATCCGTCATGGGCGGAGAACAAGCGGCTAATGTACTTTTAACCGTCAAGCTAGATCAACTCGCAAAAGAAGGCAAAACATTATCACCCGAAGAACAATCTGAATTCAAACGCCCTATCTTAGAAGACTATGAAAACCGTTCCTCTTGTGTTTACAGTTCTGCTAGGCTTTGGGATGACGGAATCCTCGATCCAAAAGAAACCCGTCATGCATTAGGGTTAGCTCTTGCCCTTGCGGCTAAGGAAGATATACCGGAGCCTAAGTATGGGATTTATAGAATGTAGCCTTTTGCCACAGAGTCACTGAGGCACAGAGAAATGTGAGGTTTTATAAATTAATTTGCGTGTCATTCCCATTATGTTTTGACCTATTGGCGCGATAGCGACAATGGGCTTGAGCTTGCGAAAGAGATGGGGAGGAGAAACATTGAGTTTCATTTTCTATCGGGAATCTCAAGAAGTAAGGATTTACATTACTCCTGTCATTTTGAACGAGCAACGCAAGGAGAAATCTAGCATAGTTCTTAAAACGGTTCTTTTAGATTCAAAGTTGGTATCACATTTTTCTTATTCTAATATGAAGTTATTTCACATTATATTTTCCGTGCTTATTCTCATATTTTCTTTTAGTATGCCTGAGATATTTTCTCAGGATGAACCTAAAAAATCATGCAATGAAATCTATGAATTAAAAAATGAGAGTTTTAAAAATAAAGTATTTCTAGAATCAGGAAAATTTCTTTTAGATATAGTTTCAAATTCAAAGCAAAATTGCAATCTTAAATTAGTATTCAAAAATGAAATATCCTATATTAGCCGCAAGTCGAATGATTCAAGAATTTACTTACGGTTTTCCAAAGATAAAGCGGAAACTATTTTAGAGAGTAATAGTGATTTGCTGTATTTATTTGGTTCAGTCGGGTTAATGAATGATAAAATCAGTCCCCTCGACTTAGCAAAAGTAAACTCATTGGAAGATTTGCTTAATGTTTCTATTGAACGATTAGGAAATAATTTTAAAAAAATAAAATCTCTAAGCGGAGAAGATTGGTTTGGTGGAAATCCGAATGCACAAAATTTATATAATAGCGGTAGCTTTAATTATGCTGTGATAGAGCAGCTTCATTCAGATGATGAAGTAAAAAAAGTAGTGGCAGAATGGAAAAAGCATCCGGAATGGAAAATTGAGCCAGATGGCGGTAAATCGCATATAGACGCAAAGTATCTATCCTATTTTAATTTTTCTGAGGCAAAAATTCCAGGATTAGAATGTGCGGCAGCTACCGCTATGCATTTATATAAATCTCTTGGTTTAATACGTCCAGATATGAATAGAATGCAACTAGAAGAAACCTACACGAAGTTGCATAGAAAAAAATTAAAAGGAAAAGGAATTATTCCGGCAACTTACAATAATGCGCTGCGGGGAAT
>JANMOF010000010.1:0-24089 GCA_031368925.1 Leptospiraceae bacterium | reverse complement strand
AATCATTGCAAAGGCAACTGGCTCGGAGTTTAAAGCAATTATCCGCCCGCACGAAGAAAAACATAGGGAGAAATGGGAGACTACTGGTAGGAAGGCGGAAGAAATTTTAGATAAAAATGATTTAGTGCCTGGAAACTTTTTTGGGTTTATCGCAACAGGAATTTCAGAGAACTCGATTCTAAAAGGCATTCACAAACGAAATGGAAAACTAGCAGGCGAGACAATACTTCTCTCCAAAGAGATAAGTAAAATAAAAAAATTCGAAGAGGAATAGAATGAACGAACACCATGTGTTATTTGAAAATGCGTATCTATTTGGAAATCTTTTTCTGGAATCAATCCCTCATCCAAGTGGGACGTTAGGCGAAATATTACGATTACTATCGACTCTTTGTCATTTCATGGGAGGAGCAAATTTTTTTGTATTTCTTCTACCTTTCGTATACTTTTGTTACAGTAGAAATTTTGGAATTAAATTGGGAATAGCGTTGTTATCCACAGCATTCTTTAACGGACTGGCAAAATATCTATTTGAGAGTGCAAGACCAATTGATTTATCAGAGGCAATACTTGCAGTCCAAAGTGATTTGATTAAAGAAAGCTCGTTTGGTTTTCCTTCCGGACATTCTCATGTTTCTATTTTAGTCTGGGGAATTTTATTTTTGGAATTTAAGAATAAATTCTTTAGAGCATTTGCAATCTTTATAATTGTATTTACACCTTTTAGTAGAATGTATGCAGGAGTTCACTACCCTGGCGATGTCCTCGGTGGATTTACGATGGGGCTAACGAGTCTTTTACTCATAGAATTTTTATTTTATAAAATTCCGAATTTCCCATATCTAAACTTAAGAGAGGAATTAAAACTTCAAATCACTAGATCCATTTCGCTTGCAATTATTGCGATTACGCTAGGTAGCGTAACTCTCTCTAAAGGAACAACTCATCCGCAAATTTCTTCCCTAGAGCAAGTTTTAATTGGAACAGGATCGATTGCAGGTTTCTTAATAGGAATCTTAAATCTAAAGATTTTATTTCCCAAGGCATCCGAGTGGGAAACTGTAACTAGCGCAAAAGACTTACTAACCCGTGCTGGTTTTTTGCTTCCGGGTATTCTCATTTTCTATCTAGGTCTTGGTATACTAGGAAAAGCTTATCATATTGAAGACAGTCTATTTCGTTATTTCCGTTATTTTTTAACCAACCTCTACATCGTATTTCTTGCACCGCTTAGTTGGTATTATTTTGTAAGGAAGCATGCATCTAATCCATAAAGTTCAAAACTTACTTCGAAGTTTTTTAAAATCGGGATTTTTAAAGTCGTCGATTTATGTGAGCTTATCGAAAGTATTCTCTTCAATATGCAATTTACTGTTTATGATATTTGCTGTAAATATTTTAAACAAATCGGAAAATGGAATATTTCAATACTACTTGGGGTTTCTTCCTGTAATCCTTGCTGTGGCAGAATTTGGTTTGCCGTCAGCGATTGTAAAATTTCTATCGGCAGAAAAAGGTAACAAACGCAAAATCGGAATTATCCTTTCTTCGTCTCTACTAATTAAGAGTATCTCATTCTTGTTTTTAATCGGACTTGCTATATTTGCTTATTTTTTTTATAACGAAGACCCACTAATTATATTCATTTTACTTATCGGAGGAACGACCATTAGTTTTGTGTCCTACTTCGAAAGTATTTTTGTTTCCTTTCAAGCCTATAAAGCTCTTGCTTTTTGGAACCCGCTCGCCAATTTAATGCGGCTAATTTTATTATACCTGACTAACTATTATTCTAAATTGCCTCTTACCTATTTAGATATACTTTCCATTTTTAGCCTGAGCCCTATATTTATTTTAGTTTTATTCTTTTTTATTTTCAATCGAAAACAGATTTATTGGGGCGCTAAGATTCATGAAGTCGGACAGGCAACCAAAGAACTTTCTCTCTTTAATACCTGGGCGTTTGTTGCATCCATATTTGCAATCGTCTCCGATAGGTTAGAAATTTTTCTAATCAATAAGTACCATTCTTCTGAGGATGTTGCAGTCTACGGAACAGCACTTCAATTATTCAGTGGGTTTGTAATCATACTCTCTACTTTAAACTCATTAGTCTATCCACGATTAGCCGCACTGGTTCACACAGAGGAGTTTAAAAAGTTTCTACTCAAGTCAATCTTTGCGAGCTTCGCAGTAGCCATTTTACTTTCCCCGGGATACTTTTTAGCAGAGCCGATTTTAAATCTTCTATTCAACCATAAATACGAAGAAGCAATTCCTGTTTTTAAAATTCTCTACCCTAACTATATGCTCCAACTTGTATTTGCCCCACTCGGCATAGCCCTTTTCGCCATGGGCAAACCACGAATACTCGCAATTCTCGCCCTACTACGGCTAGTATTCGGTTATCTCCTAGACACCGCCCTCATTCCAGAATTCGGAGTCATGGGCGCGGGTGTTGCCTTCTTACTCGGTCAGGTGATTTCTTGGCTTGTGCTAGTTGGATATTTTTGGGCGATGTTCTGGAGATAATCAGGTAGCTTTTTTTCTCGCGATGGAAAGGTCATACTCAGCCTGCATTCGAACCCACATTTCTGCCGTAGTCCCTAGAATTTTTTCTAACACCAGCGCAAACTCAGGACTAACCGATCTTTTTGCATTTACAATCTCATTTATCTTACGTGGCGAACACTTGCATTTATCCGCAAATTGAGATTGATTCAAGCCCATTTCTTTCATGTAGATTTCAGCAAGAACTTGCCCTGGATGCATTGGTTTTGGATTTTTTATCATAATTAGCCTCTGTGATAGTTTTCTATTTTGACATCTATAAATTCACCATCTTTGTATTTGAAAGTGATACACCAAGGAAGGGAAATCGTTATACTCCACTCTAATTTTCTATTCCCTTTTAGTTTATGAAGCCTGATACTCGGCGGTTGACCTTTTATTTTTAAATCATCCATAGTAGACGTATTATACATGATCGTTAAAAGAGCTTTTGCTCTCACCCAAATTTCTCTTGGAAAACTCTTAGAGGAATTGGTTTCCCACAATTCTTCCGTCGACTTACTCAAAAAATTTCGAATCATAAACTATTACACTATGTGGTATAGGGGAAATTAGGCAAGGAAAAAAAAATCGGACAACAGTCGATATTGGCTAGCACCCTATCGACGAATTATTTCGCCCCGTTGGGGCTTGAAGTTATTTTTAAAGCGGCTAATAGGGTGTAAATTTTAATAGTCTTTTTAACGCATGTAAAATTTACTTTTACTTAAAAACTCCATCACGAATTGCTTCGGCTAATACTGATTTTGTGACTTTTTCTATCCCTCTGTCATGTGCTATCAACGGAGATTTAAAAGGCATAACGGGAAATAAAAATAAATGTATCCAATCATGAAAAATAACCCGTCGCGTGTATTCTTTTAGGAGAATATCGTTATTATCCTTAAATTGATACTTGATCGATACATCTCTTTTTTCGTAACTAGGAATTATCAAATAACTTAGCCCACATATTAATTTCCAAAGAATATTTGTGTCATAAGTATCTACAATAAAAATATGTAATTTCAAATCGCCTGTATCAAAACCAGTCTTAACATGTTTAAACAAATGACTATCTTTCAAAATAGCAGCCATTTCTTCTCTTTTTTTTCTTGGTATTTTACACTTGGGTCGATCTCCAGACGTTCAAATATCTTTATCCGATTATTTAAAACAATTGTTTTAGTTGCATTTCCTGTGTTTGCAAACTCCATTTCTTTTATGGATGGATTAAAAAAAGTATAGGTAGCACAATTTGAGAAACTTATTAATGCCATGCAACATATTAATAATATTAAGATTGTATTAGTATTTTTCATAGTTACCATACAAACTTACCTTTTCTCAACTCACAATTTTTCTCTGCGTTGTTTACACTAAATCGATCTTTAATATAGAAGATCGTTTCACTTGCGGTTAATTCACATTTTGCGATAAATGTCAATTTATCGCATTTGGGAAAATCTTTTTTAGAACTGCAAAATCCTTCTTCCATATTGGTAGCTTCGAGAGATTGATTCGCTTCACTCGAATTCTTTTTCTCATCTCGCTCCCATTCTGGCGTAAGAACTTTAGGAAATTTCTTATCTACTTTCTCCAAATTTTCTTCCCACATTTTGTTCTGCTTTACTGGTTGCGGCAACTCTCTGTAAATCGGTTCTGTATTTGAAATATCATCGTCTAATAAATCAAAACCGACAATGCCAACTATAAAATCTAAAAGTTCATGCGGATTAAAACCTAAACGAATTCCAAATAAGAATCCGACAGATACTTCTATCGGTAGAACAACATAAGAGTCTCGCAGAAAAGTGTTCGCTTGTATATCCTTATAGCAAATAACATTTGTACGACCTGAAGAAACCTTAGATGAAGATAAAAAGATCACTGCCGTTTCATTTACATTTACTAGCATTTTTTTATGATTTCTAAACAATGCACTTTCAGCTTCGTGATAATTACTACCAAAGAAAATTAAAAAATTCCCACCTATGTTTCTTGTTTTTTTTACATTGGCTTCTTTACAACTTTGTATCTCGTTAAACCTATAGAAATTTGAACTAAATGCATCCTCTTTTCCAGTTTTATACTTTCCCAAATGTCCGAACCGCAATCCGTATCCTTCCCCATCTACGTTATACGAAAGACCAAGGATAAGTGAATCTATATATATGCCTCCACCGTAAACATTTTCTTCAACACCAATATTTCCAATGTCTCGCAAATCGTAGGCACGATTCATGAAATAATTTTTAAGGCTCGCACAGTTAATTAGAATTAGGCAAAGCATACAAATTATAATTTTAAAAACAAGCATTACGAAATTAACCTTATTCTTTTAAAATCCGACTTATTTCATTCATTAAATCAGGAATTTCATTTTTAACTACTAGATAAACTCTTTTGTAATCCACACCAAAGTATTGATGGATTAGAATATTTCTCATATCTTTCCAAGCCTGCCACTCAATAGAAGAATATTTTTCTTTGCACTCATCGGATAAACTACCACAAGCCTCTCCAATAATTTCTAGCAAACGAACAGTCGCATGTTGATAAAGCCGATGGGATAAGAAATCATCTACACTCTCAAAATTAGAAATAATTTGATTTAACTCTACACAAGAATCAAAAATATGAGTCAAACGTATATTATCCTTATCGTTCATAAATTAGCCTCATGTCTTTTTGAATATAAGGAAGGATTCGATCCGAGACAGACTCAGGGGTTAATAAATCAATTCGTTGATTAACTTTTTTTTCGAGCAGTCCCTTATACTTCGCAATTTTTAAAAGGTTAATATGATCTGGAAAATAAACAAGTAAATCTACATCACTGTTTTCCTTTTCCTCTTCTCTCGCTCGCGAGCCAAAAAGATACACCTTAGTAGCCTCAGTTTGTTTAAAGAAGCTATTAACTATTGTGATTATTTCCGCAGTTTTCATATCTCTAAAAACTAAACGTATTTGCTGGAATCGTTACATTGCGCCTAACGTTTTTGTATTGAATGTCTACTTTAGATGTATCCTGGTCTGTCGTAGAGTCTGTAACACGGGTAGACAGACGACCCGGTGGATGATCTCCTGTTCTATAGGTTTCGGGAACATCGCAAATGGCTTTGATTTTTTTTTCGGTGGATAAGAATTCTAAAGATGCTAAACCTTTATCGTAGAAAGTATATTTGTATTCATCATTGCCGCGCTTGACTAGGACTCTTTTATCTCCGGGACTCAGGTAGCTTTTATCAGACTTAAATTCTTCTATAAAATTTTGTGCAATCGTGAAATAGATAATTGGATAGGGGATAACAATTGGTTTGCGGGAAGTCGGATCAGTCATGTGGATATCGCCCATTGCCTGCTCGTGAATTTTTTCTTGTCCCGAGGATTTGATTCGAATCGTTGTGCTATCAGAAATTATTTGTGAGATGATTAAACCAAAGAATGGTTCCATGAGTTGGATTTTTACTTTTCCGGTCGGTCTGTCAAAGAAGATTTTCCCATTTACATTATTTACTTCTCTCAGATTTTCTCCCGATTGAATCTTCATGGAAAATTCTCCCGTGAAAGAAGTGGAATTTTTCTCCATGCGCTCTACTATTTCGACTAACGACTTGGCTCTAGGATCATTGTATTTTAAATTCTGAGCTTGTTTTGCATCAACGTAATCAGGGTCTTTGATATTATCAGTCTTAGCAGTGCAATAATTAATAAATAGAGTAAGTGTGATGAGAAGTAAAAGGTAATTCGTTTTTTTCATAATGTTTCCGGGTAATCTTTAAGATTTACTAATTCCTAATTTTTTTATTTTTTGTAAAATTTTTTCTTTTTCAGCGGGGCTATTTTGTATCTCTACTGACTTTTTCCAGTTTTCATTGGCGTTGTCCATATCGTTTAGTTTATAAAATAAATCGCCTAAGTGATCGTAAACAACAGGGTCATCTTCTTTTTTATCCAGCATAATTTGAACAGCGAGATTTAGATGATGCAAAGATTCTTTTAGTTTTTCCATTTTAAATAAAATCCAACCGAGGCTATCTTGATAAGCCCCGTTATCAGGCTCAAGCTCGACTGCTTTCTTGATGAAATCATACGCTTCGGTTAACTCCATATTATTCTCAGTGTATAGGTAGCCGAGATAATTGTAAGTAGCCGCGTTTGTATTGTCTAGCTCAATAGATTTTTTTAAATCTTCAATTGTCTCTTTTAGCTGTTTATTTTTTTCAAAAGAGGATGCTCTAAAAAAATAATAGTTTGGATTTTTTGGATCAATACCTATTGCATTTGTAATTGCCGCAATACTTTCTTTGTATTGGTCTAGCGAAAAATAATTCATCCCCAATACGAAAAATACATTCGGGTTGCCGCTTTTAGTAAGAGGCTGTAGGATTTTATTTGATTCTTCATAGCGCTTAACTTTATTATTCCGATAGATATTTGCCATATGTAAAGAAAGACTAACTTTATCGGGCTCGGTCTCGGCTATATCGAGTGCTTTTCTAAGATAATGTATTCCAAGAAAAGGTGCACCACTGTCTTCATAACAAGTAGCGATAAAGTCATAAACTCCTACAGGGCGTATCTTTAACTCGGGGCTAGTCAGTGATAGCTCCACTAGCTGCATCCCAAGCTCAATGGCAAGGTTGTATTGCTTATAAGAATAGGCAATCTCGGAGGTTACTTTTAGTTCATTTGCTAGCTCTGGAATTTTTTTTAACTTAGAATAAATAATAATAAGCGCAATTCGTAGAGATAGGCGGCTCGGGCTCTTCGCAGACATGGTAACAAAATACTCTTCTGCCTCTTTGTGTTTACCAGTTAATACCTTGTTAATCGATCCAAGTAAACTCTCTTCTTTAAATTTTCCTTCCTTGTTTAAATTTTCGAAGTAACTCAAAGAAAACATTTTATTTTCAATGAAATGCATCTCTGCAAGTAACTGGATAACTGGTTTAGAATCCGGATTTGTTTTTAAAATTTTATTTAAGTAATTACGAGATTCGTTAAAATCTCCAATGGTAATTAGAATTTGTGCCAGCGTAAAAAATATTTCAGGATCATTGTCGCGGTATTTTAAAAAAAGCTTATAGTAGTATATCGCCTTATTCGCATCTCCCTTCTTAGCATAAATATCACCTAAGTACTTGAGCGTATAATTTCGATACTTCGCATCTCCATCTTTTTTCTGAATAGAATTATAAAGAGAAGTAAAATATAAAATCGCTTTCGGATAATTCTCAATTTCCGCATTGAGGGAACCCAGGAAATATAGTAAATCAGAATCCTCGGAGTAAAATGAAATTACACTCTCTAAAAGGTCAGCCGCTTGTTTAAATTTATTTTGTTTAATCAGAAGTCTGGATTTTAAAATCAACGCATCCTTGTATTGGTTATTCGAAAGTGATAGCGAAGTATCAATATCGGCGAGGCTTTCATTCCACTCTTTGATTTCGAAGTGACTGTTTGCTTTAAGATAATAGGTTGTGCTCGTAACAGATATATTATTTTCTTTAGCACACTTAATATATGCCTGAAAGTATTGAATCGCTTTTTTGTGCATGCTAACAATTTGGTTTACGCTACGGGTATTTAGATGATTTGCCTGCATCTGTGACTTTATTCCGAGGGAAAGTAGAAACACAGGAGTATAGGACTCCGATTCGCCGGGTAGTGCCTGACAAAATTTGGCTTTCTCTTCCTGTGCAAAGATTCCTGAAACACAAATCAAAAGAAGTGCATGAAAAAGGAGGTGCAGAGTACGCCCCTTGATTGAAATTGACTGTAAGCTAGATGAGTTCATATTGTTCTACCCTATCTGATAATAGGTACTTAACTAAATAATCAGCCGAATAAACCAATAATTTAATTTATAGAATCGGGTTTTTTTACGATTCTAATAGTAATACGCTTTTTTGTGCTGTAGGCAAGAAACTAAAGAGGAACCATTGATTAAAATTTTAAAAGACAACTTGATTTACTTACTAGCGATTGGTATTTTTTGGCTGGTTGCATTTCCACTTGTTGTCTATAAAAGACATTCTATACTCAATTGGTATTCCATTGCAATGTCACCAAGCGGTCACTCTCCTAAAGTAATGAGAAAATTTTTAGACAAGGGAGATAATGTCTTATATAAAAATTTGGAAGATGCGATTAAATCTCCCCGTATTCAAGAAGAATTAGAAAACGAAAAAAATAAGCCTGCTATATTGCGGTCTCATTTAGAAAATATGGAAGAAGCCTGCGATTACTATAAATCTGTTGCAAATAAAAATGAAGTGTTGCAACATCCATCCTGGCTAGACAGAAATATTCGCTGGACAAGCGACAAAGAATTATCTGCCGATGGAATTGGAAAGACAAGAAAGCAACTTCCTGAAATTACAAATCCAGATGAATACTGGAAGAAGAACGTTGAATCAGTATTAGGCGCTCTCGATTACTACAAGCGGGGATTAAATTATTCCGGACCCGAGATAGTAGCCGCCGATAAGATTAAATCTGTAGCAAAAGCAGTTTGTAGACCGGAAGAAATCATCATTGCGTATACCACTTATTTGAATTTTTCAGATGCATACGTAGAAGAAGTCTTAGAAGAAGAGATTACAGAGATAACAAAAAAAAATCAATCTTTCTTTGCTCCTATCTTGCGGCTATTTGGGTTAGCCCCTGCCGCAGATAGAAAAGAGATGTATGGTCTTAATCCACTCATGAAAAGATCTATCATCTGGAGTAGAATCAAGAAAAATATAAAAGAAGGAATCAAGGGTAGTCGATCGGCAGATCCCAATTTACCCCTACTTGCTGATTATATTCGAGGAGTAAATATACTCTTACTGGATACCAATCTTAGAAATTCTTCCCCGCATGAAGCAGATGCGCTTTATGAAACGATACTATTTTTTTTACAGGGAACAACCGACCCGGGTCAGCAAAGAAACGAAAGATTCTTTAGATTCAAACGGGGAATTCTTTTATTCAACATGGGTGAATTTGAGCGCGCAAAAGTAGAATTTACCGCAGCTAAAGAATTTGAAGATTTAAAAGAAGAATCGCCTACTTCCATGCGTTTAATAGCAAGCCATATTTTTCAATCGAACTTGATGATAGCAAAGTGTAATTTTAAGTTAGGTAAATTCAAAGAGGCACTCCTCGCATTAAAATCCGTCGAAAATCTCCTTGCCAATATTGATGGCAGAAATGGTGGCAGTGTAGAGATAGGATTACTTACAGACTATAAAAATACACTTAGAGATACTTTGAAGAAATTGGATAGATTCAAAGAAGCAGATGAAATCGAGTGAGTAAAATAGCCTACTTCGACTATAATGCAACACATCCTCCCTTTACAAAAATATTTCTAGAGGCATATACTGATTACGCGGTAAACTACTTTAACCCGTCTGGTGCAACTCGGTTTTCTTTATCGAGGCAATCCGTGCTCGAAGCAGCCCGAAACTACTTTGGAGAAATTACTAGTAAAGGCAGAAATCAATTTGTATTTTGTTCCACAGGAACAGAGGCGAACTCACTATTAGTCGCTACGCTCGCCAGTTATTTAAAGAAATTCAAGACAGTTTATATTTCCCCTTTTGAACATTCGTCTTTTTATGGTTCCCTTGATTACTACCAAATCCCATTTACACTCTTAGCAACTGACAAGTCCGGGCAGGTTGATTTGAATGATTTAGAAAATAAAATGAAAGAAGAAGCGGCTCCGGTATTTGTCATCTATGCCGCAAATGAAACCGGTGTTATTCAACCGATGCAAGAAATTTATTCTATCGCGAGCCAGTTTGAAATGCCTATTTTTTCTGACCTAATGCAAGCGTTTGGAAAAATTGAAATTGATTTTTCCATTCTAGAAGGATTTACCTTTAGCGGTCATAAGATTGGAGCTGGAATGGGGGCGAGCCTCATGTATGCGCCTGAAAAGTATTTAAAAAAAGACTTTGGAGTTTTCAAAGGCGGAAACCAGGAAAATAGCCACCGAGCAGGAACAGAAAATAGTCCTGCCATACAAGCCTTCTCCGCTTCCAGCAAAGAGCAATTAGCCACACTCTTAGAAAAAAATATCCGACTTCTAAAATACAAATCTCAAATCGAAAAAGTTTTAATTGCTCTAGGTGCAGAAATTATAGCAGCGTCTTCCACGAGACTCCCCTCTACTATATTTACGCTTCTACCGATAGAGGAGATTGATTTTTTTATGATGGGGCTAGAAGAGGCAAGCATTGTAGTATCCACAGGCTCTTCTTGTAAATCAAGAACCCGTGAACCCAGTTTTTCTCTTCTACGTATGGGTTATTCTAAAGAAGAAGCTCTACGAGCCATTCGTATTTCAACTGGATATTTTACTACGAATGAAGAAGTAGAGCGGCTAATTGAAAGTATGTCAGGAATAATCCAGAAGCTGAAGTGACGTATCACCTCACTGATCTTTCTTCTATAAAGTCCACCGACGTTGATTCTACGATTGATTCAAGACGAATGGTGGTAGCCAGATCAATCGAAGCTTGTCCAGCTTCTGTTTCATACGAATAGAATTTTAAATTCGCAAGTGGAAGTTTTTTTCCTTTCTTCAAAGAATACTTAGTTTCCAATTCAGAGATTTGGGAATCACTTATTGTGTTTTTATAAGACACAATAATCCCAACCGGAAGAATAAACGAACTTTCGTCTCCACTTCTAGAATAGACCGCAGAAAAATTTCCCGTGCTTTGTGACTTACTAGAAACCTTTCCGCCACTTACTAGATTAGGATCGCTGACTCTAAAGATTTGCGCATAACCGATATTACGCACTGAAGTTGCAAAAGAATCCAAACTTTTTACTTTTGAATTCTTTTCCGAGCTAACACCGATTTCGGCAAGATAGCCTTCTAACCTATAAATGGTTAGCTGATTTTTTCCATCATAGTATGTTACAGTTTTCGTGCTGATAGCATTACTTGGATTTGTTTGTTTTTTTTCCTGCGCGTTCGTACATACACTCAGAAATAGAAATATTGTTAAAAATTTTATTATTTTGATATTCATATTTTTTCCTTATCTTCCTCTAAATGAGATTTTAGCTACAAAGCTTCCACTGTCTCCGGATACGGTATCCCAAACTTGAACAGTCCATGTGCCGTTAGCCGTTTCCCCTAAATGCCTTGCACTACCAAATTTCCAGGTACCGGATACAGAACTCATTGGGCAAGTTCCCTGTGCTCCGCTCGTTAAAAGGCAATTATGTTTTTTAGACAATATGCTTTTAGTTCCACTCGGACTAGTTAATACAACAGTCAAATCTCCAAAAAAAGTATGAGCCGAAACAAACTCCAACGTCACCCATTCGATAGAAGTAATCCCTGAACCGGTCACTACAATATTTTGAGAAACACCTGCTGTATTATTGTCAGTGATTGCAGTTGCAGTTCCCCCATTTGTTTGCCAAAGTGTGCTTGTTACTATTTGGCTTCCTGTTAAAGGAGTCCATGTTTTTGCATAAGTCAGAGCAGCGTTAGCGTCTACCGTTCCAAAACCATATTTATGATTTACACTAAGTCCTGCACCATTAGTAACCCAATCGGAATCCGTGGAATCATTTTTTCTAGCCGATCGCGCCATAATTTCTCTCACATCTCTCCAGCCCAAATTTGGATTTGCCTGCAATAGGAGTGCAATCACTCCCGATGCTAGAGGTGTAGCGGATGACGTTCCATTGAATCTGTTATTATAATTCAAATTAGAAAAATTACTATTCGACCCGTTTGTATTGTAACCTGCCGAGCCGGTTGGATCCGTAGTTGAAATTGCTGTAGTAGACGCCGTGCCACTATTCCCTTGTGTATGAGCGCATACCCATAAGTTTGCACCTTCTTCCGAATAATATGCTTTCTTTCCATTAATACCAACACCACAAATTGCCATTACCCCATAATAATTTGCCTGACCGTCGTAGTTGGAGTTGTCAATCTCTGCGTTCATCGAAGAAGACGGAAGTGTAATTCCGGTGATTGCTGGAGAAATCGTCGAAGGAGTAAAAGCATTATTAGCCCCATTTCCGGCAGCCCAGGTATATATAGTTCCTTTCCCATTTCGACCTGTGGATAAGCCAGAATCAATAGCAGTCTGAAAAGTTGAATTCGAAGCCGCTAAAGTTCCCGTACTATCTGGCGCACCCCAAGAATTATTAGATACAAAAATTTTTGAAATATCTTGCGTCATCGCTGTCGTTTCAATAGAAGTAGTAATGGAAGATTCTAATATATTTCTACCGGTTAGAGTTGCACAAGGAGCAGCACCTCGTGTTCCAATTCCATTATTGTATCTTGCAGCAATCACTCCACCTACGTTAGTTCCATGACCTGAAGCAGTAGAAGCGTGACTCGGATCTGTTCCACCACGCGAATTATATCCATTCACCGCTGTTGAAACATTGTCCTTTAAATCCTCATGTGCTACTTCCAACCCATCATCCACGACAGCAACAAGAACATCCTGTCCGAAATTTCCACCAGTCCAAATTGGGTTTACCTTCGCGTCCTCGCCAGAAACAGCAGTAGAAAGGGTTCCATCATTGCTTAAATGCCATTGATTCGCATAAAAAGGATCAACAGAGGTGCCTGATTGACAACTTGGTGTGGTAGTAGTGGGAGTAGTCGTTTTCTTAGTTAATGTCTGTAACAGAAAAAAGAGAATTAGATTTTTAAACGTATCATCTTTCTTCTTTGTCGCGCACATAGGCAAAACAAAAACTAATATTAAAATAAAAGCTATTTTTTGTAGGTATGTTTTCATTTCCTTTCCTTAAATTTTTTTTGCTCGACTATGGAATAATTTAGTTAAACAAAATGACGAAACTAGAAAAAGTCCTATAGGAAGCGGTGTATCTATTTCCCCCAGACTAATCAAAAAATGTCAAGATTTTATTTATCTAAAAAACTTTTCAAGCGCAAAGTAGCATTTTCCCGAATGCTTTTATAAAATAAATGATAGTCCATGAGATGATAATTTTTTCCTAATTCTAGTGTAGGAAAACCATCTTCGGTAACATTATGTGTCCAGAGAATCCCGACTTCGCACTTTGCATCTGCAATTCCGGGTAGAATTTTATCAAATGTCCTGGGCATACTTCCAGGATTCGATTCCTTAGGCATATGGATAGTATCCTCAGACCAACTAAGCGGGTTAACACAGAAGCCTGATTTGTAAAGTTCTTGTAATCGACTTGGCTTTTTATCCCATGCATAGGTATTCCAACTAATCAAACATCCAGTTTGTGTAGGAGACTTGCAAACCGGAAACCCTGAATCACTTGCCGGGTACGGCCAGCCAAGTGTATAAGCGGCTACCATTGATTTACCCATATTCGATTTAGAAATTATCTCTGCCAGAAGTTTCGCTGCATGATGAGTTCCCTGGCTGTGAGAAGCAAGTATCCAGGGTCGCCCTTTGTTTAAATTCTTTTGGTAATATTCGAACGCTTTTTTAACATCTTCATAGGCAAAGGCTAATGCTTGTTTTCCGTCTTCTGTTTCTTTTAAAAATGCATAAATCGCAGCCTGTCTATAACGTGGAGCATAAATTTTACAACAATCATTGAAAACGCTCGCCTGCATTTTCATCGTGCCTTCATCTGTTCTCTCGTTTAAAGCTTCGTTTGTCAAATCTCCATTCCAGTATTCCCCTTTTATAAGAGTAGTTCGATGAATATAAAATACATCGGCTCGGGCTAATTCTTGTTTGTCGGTGAAATCAGAATTTGCAGGGACTTGATCAGCCAAATCCTTTTTCAGAGGATGTGCTGCCCAGAATTTTAGATCAGCATAATCAGGTGCTAATAGGTTTGTATTTTGTTCTATCTTCTTCTCGGGCTTCAATAAAAAAGCGCATCCGGAAATTACAAGTAAGTAAAGTAGAGTAAATTTCATTTTATGTTTTGGGGAAAATATTGTAAGAAAGCTTAATCCAATTTTGTTCGAACGTAGTAAGGATTTCCGTATTAACCTCTGTTTGTGTATCAAATATTTCTTTGGAGGATTTCGGAAGAATAAAATAAATCAACTGGATAACAAAGCCTGTATCTTCAATGGAAGTGAAACTTACGATAGATTTTTCTTTTTCAATATTTTTATTTTTATCTAAAATTCCTTTGATAAAAAGAATCGCTTCATTCACCTTGGTGTAATTATTCGTATGCGCTAGTTTAATCGTTTGGGTAATCTTTCGAGTAGGCTCAGAGGAAATATTTTCAACGGGGTTATCAATGAAAGCGGAGTTAGGGATTGTTAGCCGCCGCCCTTCCATGGTTTCTAGTTTTGTAGTGCGTAAACCAATATCCTGAATTCGTCCATCTACTCCTTTTACCTTTACCCTGTCCCCTTTGACAAATGGTTTGTCGATGAATATCGTTAATCCGCCAAACATATTCGAAACTGTATCCTTGGCAGCTATCGCAAACGCAAGTCCACCAATCCCAAGTCCTGCAAGAACAGCGCCTACATCATAGCCGGCGTTGTTGAGACCCACCACAATACCCAGTGACCAGATAGTAAATGCAGTTCCCTTTTGCACAATCGGAACAACGATATCATCTAAATCATTTTCTGTTTCTTCCGTAAGCGGAACTAGATAGTTTTCAAACAAAGAATTTACAAGTCTTTCAATTAGCCATGCAACGTTTAGAATAAATAAAAATTGAAATATCTTTCCCTTGAAAGCACTAACGTTATCCGACACAGTAAGCATCTCGAAAGCGAAATGAAATCCTATGAGGATAACGGCTAACGATACAGGCTCTTCCATCATGTCAACTATAATGTCGTCTATTCTTGTTTTAGTTTTCTGTGTTAGCCGCGCAATCGTATGTTTAAAAAGCCAATATACAACTTTAGAAATAACCAGCGAGCTAAGAATAATTACAGCCGCTATCAACCAATCCGAAATAGTATTTCCATAAAAAGTTTTCTGACAAAATTCAAAATTCATAAATTCTCCCTACTCCCACTCAATCGTTCCCGGCGGCTTATGGGTAATGTCATAGAACACATACGATATATTTTTTACTTTTCGTATTTTATCGCATAATGCCTGTAATACGCTTCTCTCCATTGGATAGAAGTTAGCAGTCATTGCTTCTTGCGACTCGACGGGACGTAATACAATACTAAATTTTCCGATCTCCGAACCAACAGGAACTAGGACAACAGGCATTTGCCAGATAGCTTCAACTAAATTGTGTTCGACTAAATGATTCCATACTATATCGTCTACTTCTCGTAGAATATCAGAATGGGCACGGTCGAGTTCAATTTTGGAAAAGTGAAATTCTACTTTGGATAAATCTTTTACAAACGGAAGTAAAACAATTCGATTCACTCCTTTTACAAGGTTCGTAATAAGACTAGAGGCTTCGTCGTATTTGCCCCAATCAGAAAGGGAATCACTTAATACAACGCAAGCACTATAACTTCTCTGATCGCCCTGAACGCCTACGGATTGAACGGGTAGAATTTTAGATTCTAAATTGGGAAAGCGGGAGATTACTTTTTCTAATCCTTCCTCGTTAGTAAATCCATGATACTCATGAGAAGAAAGCATTCGAACTCCAAGACCCGGTCCCGGAAATGGATGGCGGATAACCCAGTTTTTCTCCAAACCAAGCATGGTTCCAAGTTCTCGCACTTCGTCTTTGTATAAATCCCGAATTGGTTCAAGCACTCTTCCCTTTTCCATTAAGTCAAGAACTGCTTGCACTCGGTTGTGATGGGTTTTTATTTTATGAGAGTGCTTGGTTCCACCACTTTCAATGGTATCGGGGTAAATAGTGCCTTGCCCCAAAAGCCACTTCGATTCCGCCAAATGGAATTTATCCGCTACATCGTTTTTACAGTCAATGAATAGCTGACCAATAATACGCCGTTTTTCTTCTGGCTCGGACTTCCCATGAAGAGCGGAATAGAATCTTTCTGACTCATCCGAGACAAGTAAATCCACTCCGAGATCATGCAGCTTATGACGAAGATTTTCCACTTCATTCAAACGCATAAAGCCTGTGTCGATTAATAGCCCTTTGACTCTCTCTGCCCCAAGTGCTTTTGCTAAAAGTAAATACGATACAGTAGAATCCACGCCACCGGAAATAAGCATGAACACATTATTGTCATTAGCCTCCCGCTTTATTTCAAAAAGTTTCGCTTCTAAGAATTGCTGTATGCCCCATGTGTTAGATAGTCCACAAATAGAAACGAAATTTCCCAGGAAGACTAACCCTCTTTCGGAATGAGTTACCTCTGGATGAAATTGAATTCCAAAGATTTTTTTTTCTGAATTGTAAACTCCCGCATAACGACAATGATCCGTTCGACCAAAAGGTTTAAATCCGGAAGGTAGAGCAACTACTTCATCTCCATGACTCATCCAGATTTTTTCTTTGGCGCTAAATCCTTTTACGATTAATGGTGTATTATCCTCTACTTCTAGAATCGCAGGACCATACTCCCTGTTATCCGAAGACTCTACTTTTCCACCTAATACCTTCATGATGAGTTGGTGTCCGTAGCAAATTCCTAGAATTGGAATTCCTAATTCGAAAACCTTTTCGTCAATCTGAGGAGAATCTTTTTCGTAGACGCTATTGGGTCCACCGGAAAGAATTAAACCCGCATATTCTCGATACTTATCTAAGCTTTCTTCGTTCGAGAGAATTTCCGTATATGCCCCGAGTCGTCTGACACGAGAAGAAATTAAATGAGCGTATTGCCCGCCAAAATCTACAACGCCTAATTTTTTACTATGATTCATACTATCCCTGAAAATTATAGATTCAATTCACATCACAAAAGGTATTCATGAAAAAAACAATCTCTTCCTATGAAGGAAAACAAACTTCTATTCGCGATTTAAAAACCCCTGAGTTGGAAACATTTACTAATATTTATAAAGGGAATGATTACACAATTGATTTTACTATCCCTGAATTCACCGCCATCTGTCCGAAAACCGGTCTTCCTGATTTCGGAACGATTCATATCAGCTACACTCCAAATGCAGAATGTATAGAATTAAAATCTCTTAAAGAATATATTTTATTTTTTCGTAACGTCGGAATCTTTCACGAAAACGTTGTCAATAAAATCTACGATGATTTTAAAGCAGCCATCAAACCCAAACGCCTAAAAGTATTCGGTGACTTTAGCGTGCGCGGCGGAATTAAAACTACAGTCGTGAGAGAGTCGTAGGTTATTAGCCGCATAACGTTATGCTTTTCGATGCACCATGTAAATTCTTTCAGTTAAAACCGAATGCTTTTTAAATTTCAAAGCGGAAGCTGGACTAAAAAAATATTAGAAGTTGTGCTTGCTTCCGTCCAGGTTCCATAAAGCTTTCCATTGAATTCTATCATTGCTGGATCAAATGCACCTCTCGATGAATAGACATTAAACCCGCCTTCTCCGCCTCCATCTAATACTGACCACGATGGAGAGGAGTCATTTCCATTGTAAACCTTCATGCGGATAACAGTATTTGCAGAACTATTTTCTTCAGACCAAATAATATATAAATTTGAATTGAATACATACGGGAATGGTCTGGTTGCTTTTTTAGTTAAATCAAAATTAATTCCATTAGAACTATCCACAGCAGTCCATGCGGGAGAAGTTGCATTGCCATTAAATACTTTTACTCGTAAGCGAAATACAGTGCTAATTACCTCCGTGTATACAATGTATAATTTATTATTAAAAATAAACATTCTCGAATAGTAAGGAGGAATAGTCGAGACATTACTTGTAGTATCACTGATTGTTGTTGCGGCACTCCAAGTTGAGCTTCCAGTATAACGAGTAAATTTTACTGAGCACGCTGAATCACAGCCACTTACATAGGTTGCATACAAATTAGAATCAAAGTAAATGATATCAGGATAGTTATGGGCACTAACGTCCGAACCATTAATTCTAGAACTACCAGTGCCCCCAACAACCGAATTCCAAGTTGTTCCATTATCTGTTGAATTATAAACTCGAACAACACGATTCGTATAACATCCACTTTCATCTTGAATCAAATACAAATTCGTATCTTGACCAATAACTCTGAATTCTGGACTTGGACTATTTGCAGCACAGGTAGGCAAATTAGTAATAGCCGTCCAATTCAAATTCGAATTAAACTTTGTTAATTGACCCAAGTTAGAAATACGATAGTAAAGATATAAATTGGAATTATAATTAATAGGAAACACAGAGATTTCATCATTTGATCCTCCAGTGTTATTAATCACAGCCTGGCTATTGGAAGAAAAATCAATTTCTCTTCCTTTGAGCTGATAGTAACCTGAATTTATCTCAGACCAGAAAGCGTATAATTTTGAGTTATGGGAAATCAAAAAAGCATTTCTAGCATTCACACTGGAATTAAAATTCATTCCGTTGGGACCACTGTAATTCACAATAGTTGCGGCGGTAAAACTAACAGAATAATCAGAGGAAAGTTTCTTACCTGCAGTAGAGATTACACCGGAGTCTCCGCCCTTGATAGTAAGTTGATATTTTCTACCGGCTACTAACGGATTATGCGCAACTGTTACGTTTGCATCGGAAGTAGAGTAAGTTAGAGGTAATTTGGTATTAGTCGTTGTATCCGTTAATTCAATAGAAGCTGAAGCTACAGTATCCGATTTTACTGCTGCGTTAAATGCAATACTAAATGAATTTGTAATTGAAACTCCAGTTGCATCAGCAGATGGACTTGTAGAAATTACACTTAGATTAGAAGTGACTGAATTAGATGTTAAATACAAAAATCCAATTCCAACAAACCCACTCGGACCATTAAAATCAAATGGCGAACGCTTTGCGCTCAGACAATTCGAAAGTTGAAAAAGCACGAGTATCACCACCATAAAAAATTTCCGACTTTGTAATTTCATATTTTTAATACCTACCTCATTTATAAACCGGGAAAGCGCATAATAAGAATTAACTTATCAATTCAAAACAAAAAAAAATGAGTATCTTTCTTATATTCCAACAATCAATCTTACTCCATTTTTCATAAATTATCAGACTCCAAAAATCTACAACGTTAATTCAATAAATTCCCTTGGACTCAAAATTGAAAGTTTATATTCTTTCTTGACAGGAAAATCCTTCTTATTCCCTGTAACAAGGTATTTTACTTTAGAACCAAGGGCAGCCAATGCTTTTGCTTGTCTAAATGCCTTCCATGTTTGCTCTAAATTTTTTTCTGTGACCGCAGAAAGAATTGCGATTGGTTTTCTTTTCCTCTTATTTTATACAAATTTTTTACCTACTTCTTAAAGGTAGCCCCCAGTCTGTGGCAATCTTTTCAAAAATATTTTTTACTTTTATTTAGAATCGTTCTCAAAACCATTGACTGCAACTTGGAGACAATGAAAAGAACATGATAATTAAACATACTTTAGATAATTCGCAGATTACAAAAGAGGAAGAGACAAACCAAAAAATCAAAACCAAGTCTGACGTTATACTCATAGGTGCGGGGATAATGAGCGCAACACTCGGAATTCTTTTAAAAGAGCTAGAGCCAAATCTTACCATTACGGTTTTAGAACGACTCGATGCTGCTGCCCGTGAAAGCTCGAATGCATGGAACAATGCTGGAACAGGACATTCCGCTTTTTGCGAATTGAATTATACTCTCGAAGAGGAAGATGGTTCAATCGACATAAAAAAAGCTCTCAAGATTGCTTCCTGGTTTGAAATCTCCAGAGAATTTTGGGCTTACTTGGTTGAGGAAAAAAAAGTATTAGACGCAGATCAATTTATTCATGCTGTCCCTCATTATAGTTTTGTTTGGGGCGAACAGGATGTAGCCTTTCTAAGAAAACGCTACGAGGCATTAAAGAACGAACCACTCTTTAAAGATTTAGAATACTCTGAGGATAGAAAAGTATTAGCCGAATGGATGCCACTTGTAATCAAGGGACGTGATCCAATGATGCCAGTTGCTGGAACAAAAATGGCACACGGGACAGACGTTGATTTTGGAACACTCACTCGTGGAATGTTTAAATACCTGGCAACTCTCGAGGGGGTAACAGTAAAATACCACGAGGACGTGAAAGATCTCGAGCGCGAAAAAGACGGGCTCTGGAACCTAACAGCGACTAACCAATCTACGAATGAAATTGAACACCATGAGGCAAGTTTTGTATTTATCGGTGCCGGTGGAGGTTCATTACCTTTACTTGAAAAATCTGATATTCCAGAAGCGGCAGGCTTTGGAGGATTTCCAATCAGCGGTCAGTGGCTAAGATGCACTAACCCCGAAATCATTGAGGCTCATTTTGCAAAAGTATACGGCAAAGCATCCGTAGGCTCTCCACCGATGTCAGTCCCGCATTTAGATACACGTTTAATCAACGGAAAAAAGGAATTACTTTTCGGTCCTTATGCTGGGTTTACAACGCGTTTTCTCAAAAGAGGATCGTATTGGGATCTGGCAAAATCCTTAGAGATTGGAAATATTTTCCCTATGATCTCAGCGGGTATGCATAATTTACCGCTAACAAAATACTTAATCACGCAGGCACTTCAATCTCATAAAGATAGAATGCAGGCTCTCAAGGCATATTTCCCTAAAGCCAGGAGTAAAGATTGGAAATTAGAAATTGCAGGTAAGCGTGTGCAAGTAATTAAATCAGATGAGAAGGAAGGTGGTGTTCTAGAGTTTGGCACTGAGGTTGTAGCTTCTAAGGATGGAACGTTAGCCGCTTTACTTGGAGCATCTCCGGGTGCATCTACATCTGTTGCGATTATGCTAGAAGTTTTGGAAGATTGTTTTAAACGCAAAACAAATAGTCCCGAGTGGCAAGCAAAACTAAAGCAAATGATTCCAAGCTTCGGCGAGACATTCATTCACAATGAAGAGCTGGTTGTCAAAAGTCGTGCAATGACAATGAAAGTTCTTAATTTGAAATAACCTTTTACTTGCGGATAACTCTATTGTTCCACGCAATAGAGTCTGTAAACAGTTCCACAAGCACTATTCGAAACATATAAAATGGAACTATCCGTTCCATTACTAGTTCCATAATTCCCAAATCCCGCATTCGTCCAACCGGTGCATTCAGCAGTAGAAGCAGTAGTTGTATTCCAGCCAGCATCTATTCCTGTCCATACGTTAGTTGATATAGTCGAAATTGAATTTGTAAGAGGAAAGGTAAAAATTCTATCAGAGTTTGCCTGAGCAATAAAAGTTCCATCTGGGCGATAGTATTTTATTCCTGCGGCTAATACCCAATCAATTGACTCAGCGGTAAATCCGATGCAGCCTCCCGCATTATTGCATGCCTTTCTTCCACTGGAACCTACCATTGCTTTATATATTCCAACTCCTGTTGGTTTACCTGCATCCGAATTACAGAAAGTATCCCCTCCGGCAATGCTTCCCCAATTTCCAGCAGTCGTTGCAGTCGTTAGAAAAATTCTTTTCCCTGGAAGAATGACACTCAGAGTAAAATTAGTAGTTTGCGCTCCTGAGACTCCCGTTGCAGTAACTACATAGGAGCCAGAGAAAAAAGCAAAAGTGGGAGTTCCCGAAATTTCTCCGGTTAAAGAATTAAAACTTAGTCCACTCGGAAGAGAAGGAGAAATAGAAAAGGAAGTAAACGTGCCAACAATCGTAGGCAGAATTGACCCAACGGAGCTAAGGGCAACAAATGTAAAGGGCGCACCTGAATAAGAAATAGAAGGTGTCTGAGTTGAAGTCGAACTAGGCGAATTAGAATTATTTATACTTGAATTTCCAAGCCCACAGAAAGAGGTTTTATCATTCGTAACCTGCTTTACTAAATATATTCTTAGGAAAGTCTGTTTCTTTGGATCACAGGCGTTGTAAAATTCCGGCGGGTTGCATGTTAGCAAAAGAAACATAGGAGTCATGTAAAGTATTTTTCGAAAGTACATTGAAAACCTTCTAAGTAAGAATTACATCGATACAAATATTTAGACTCAGTCTCGGTTACTAGACTATTTTGGGGCAGCGAATTAAATTTAAAAAAAGGATGAAAGCCTTGGGTTTGCTTAAACGCTCACCCAAGGGGAAAAGTTTTTAGTGCTTTGCGCGTTTGTCGTGATGATGACTTAGTTGGTGTTCTAGTTTTTCTTCGATGCCATCGATACAAGCATGAATTTCTTTGTCAGTGTTGTGAGCGTTAAAGTCTACTTTATCTGCATGCATATTAAAAACAGCCGTAATGCTACCATGCACTTTTTCAAAGCTCAATTCAGATTTGGTTACTTCATGGATATACTTTTTAAGTCTTCCCAATTTTTCGTTAGCATATTCCTCAGTTGATTCCGATCGGTCTAAATGTTTCCAAGTAAATTTTATTTTCATTCTATCTATCCTCGCTTTATATCTTTTTTTGAAAGCTTACTAGGTCAACTAAAATCACGGCTTGTTTTAAACATGACCTAATGTTTTTTATGATTAATCTCATACTTTCACACACTGCCGGTTATGCCAAACGGCTCTTTCAATTGAAATTGGGGATGGGAGAGAATTCTTTCATCCCAGGAAACTCGCTCATCCTTACTTAATTCTTGCGGATAACGGGCATAACTCTTTTCTCGGCGAGTAAGCCATTCGCTCGAAAGTAGATTTGCCTTCTCTAAGTCGGTTTCAGGTTGTTTCGAAAAGGCTATCGTTGTTTCTGACTTCGGTCCCGACCCAATTCCTTTACCAACCCAAAAACCGGAATGAAGTAAAGCTGAACGCACTGCGGTAGATGCCGAGTATGTGTAGAGTCTCACGTTTTTCAAAGAAGAGTTACAATGCAAAAATATTCGTCTAAAAAATTCTGACTTCCAAAGTAGGGAATCTGTTTTAAACGAAAAAGGATCATAGAAAATTAAATCAGGCGTTTTTTGCGATTCAAACGTTGAAGCAAAATCTCCAAAGATTAAATTCCAGGTAATCAGTCCAGACTCCGATTGCCAGATACTTCTTTCTAAAAGTTTACGTGGCGCCTTATGATAAAGATGAGGAAAATGGACTGCATTTTTAATTGCAAGCTTTAAAGGATTAAGATCAGATTCAAAGCTAATAACATTCATTGGGCACACATCAGAAATAGACTCATGACAGGCAATTGCCGCCATCGCATTAGTAGCCGCACCAAGTCCTACATCCCAAATCACGAATGGCTCCAAAATTTCATTTGTTATTTCGCTTTCTTTTTCGTGGTTACTGATAAGTAGCCTTTCCGATAAGCGAGACTGATCTATGTAGAGTTCCTTCGCTTCGACCATAGGATTACTCACAGAGTGCATCACCTCCCCTGAACTACGCTGACGAACGCTCCAAAATCCTTTCGCATTTTCTACTATCTCATAGTCTCCCAGTCGCTTGCGTTTTTCAGAGCGAGAAATCTTTAAAATCCCCCCTTGCCCCCCTTTACGAAAGGGGGGTAGCAAACCCCCTTTTGCAAAGGGGGATAAAGGGGGGTTTCCATCAGTTTGGATTAGCTCCTCTTTCTTACTTGTATAAAAAGAAGAA
>JANMOF010000002.1:0-12662 GCA_031368925.1 Leptospiraceae bacterium | reverse complement strand
TGGGGATTACACTGAATTAGTCGTTAAGAAGTTAGGCGATAGAGTAAAAACTTGGATTACCCTAAACGAGCCCTGGGTTGTATTTGTATGTGGTTATTTGTTAAAAGTATTTCCTCCCGGTGTATTTAAGCCCTTTTCTGCTTTTAAAGTAGCGCATAATTTACTTTTGGCGCATGGCATAGGACTTGCTCGAATCAAAGCTTTGTATCCAAAGTCTTTCGTGGGTATCACAAATGCTCTTACTCCTGTGCATAATCATCGTTTGACTGAAGAACCTAAATCCACGTTACGCGCAGACGCAATCATCAATCGTCTCTGGCTTGATCCAATATTTAAAGGGAAATACCCCGACATCATTTCTTCTTTTGTTGAATCTCAAAACAAGGGAAATATTTTTCCAGAAGACATGAAACTCATTTCTGGTAAGACTGATTTTCTAGGTGTGAATAATTATTCCCGCACGATTGTAAAATACTTTCCGTTTCCTATTTATAACTTTCGTCCTGTCAATCCTTCTTACAAAGGAGTAGAATTTACCAGCATGGGTTGGGAAATTTATCCACAGGGGCTACTTGAGCTTATGCGCATGATTCGTCGCGATTACGGAAACCCTCCAGTTCATGTTACGGAAAACGGAGTCGCTTTTATTGAATCTCCTAATGACAATGGAGTTGTGCAAGATAAAAATCGGATTTCTTTTTTACAGGATTATCTCTCTTACCTGCACAAGGCAATTTTAGAGGGATCGGATATTCGTGGTTATTTCGTCTGGTCGTTCATGGATAATTTCGAATGGGCGGAAGGCTTTGCAAAAACTTTTGGACTTGTTCATGTTGATCGCAAAACTTTAAAACGCACTCCTAAATTAAGCGCCAATTGGTATTCGAAAGTATGCAAAGAGAATGGATTTACATATCAATCATAATTTTTTATCGGTCTAACAAAATTCTGTCTAATAGAAAAGGTTTATTAGTATGTTGAAAAAAATTAAGTATGATTTGCCCGCCGGCATTGTAGTGTTCCTAGTGGCTCTTCCTCTCTGCCTTGGCGTAGCACTTGCATCAGGCGCGCCTTTGCTTTCCGGTCTAATCTCCGGTATGATTGGCGGGATCATTGTCGGAATTTTAAGTTCTTCTCATACAAGTGTCAGTGGTCCTGCTGCGGGGCTAACCGCTGTAGTCCTCAGTTCAATTAATCAGCTTGGTAGTTTCGATGTCTTTCTTGCTGCACTTGTTCTTGCGGGAGTTTTCCAGCTTTTATTTGGAGTTTTTAGGGGAGGATTTATTTCTGCCTATGTTCCTTCCAATGTAATCAAAGGATTATTAGCCGCTATCGGAATTATTTTAATATTAAAACAAATTCCTCACGCTGTTGGATTTGACATCGATGCGGAAGATGATTTTTCTTTTTTACAGCCCGATGGGGAGAATACTTTTTCTGAGCTTCTGAAAGTCGTCAACTTCATATTACCCGGAGCTCTCATTATTAGTTCTATCTCACTTATTATTATGTATGTTTGGGATAAGACAATTCTCAAGAAAATTCGTTTTCTTCCATCTTCTCTCTTTGTTGTTTTATTTGGTGTTGGAATGAATCAATTTTTTATTATTTATTTTCCTACGTTAGCCATTGGACAAACTCATCTTGTTAATATCCCTAAGATAAACTTTCAAGAGTTAGGAAGTATTTTGAAATACCCTGATTTTTCTCAGATAGGTAATTACAAATTTTGGATTGTTGCTTATACCCTTGCAGCGATTGCTTCGCTTGAGACGCTTTTAAATTTGGAAGCGGTAGATAATATTGATCCCCAAAAAAGACATTCTCACCCTAATCGTGAACTTATTGCGCAGGGTATTGGAAATATAATTGCGGGGATAATGGGAGGTATCCCCGTTACGTCTGTTATTGTTAGGAGTTCAATTAATATCCAATCTGGGAATAGATCAAAACTTTCTACAATTCTTCATGGAGTTTTTCTTTTCGCGAGCGTATTTTCGATTACGCATATTTTGAATTTAATTCCCTTATCATCACTAGCTGCAATTCTTCTTTTTACCGGTTATAAACTTGTTAAGATTTCTTTATTTAAAGAGATGTATAAGAAAGGTAAAAATCAATTTTTTCCTTTTGTCACAACAATTATTGCAATTGTTTTTACGGATTTGCTAATAGGAATTTTGATAGGACTTGCAATTAGTATTATTTTTATTCTTAGAAATAATTATAAAAATCCATTTACCGTTGAAAAAAAACAACTCCATGTGGGAGAAACTCTTCGCTTGGAATTATCTAACCAGGCTACTTTTCTGAACAAAGCTACTATTAAAAGTACGCTCTGGAATGTGCCGAATGGTTCAAACGTGATTATCGATGCAAGTTATTGTGATTATGTGGATCATGATATCTTAGAAGTAATTCATGATTTTCAAAACACAGTTGGTCCTGAAAAAAATATCCAGGTCAATGTGATTGGAATTAGAGACAAATACCAATTAACCGATAATATTCAATTTGTGAATGTCCTGGGTAAAGAGGCACAGGAAAAACTAACTCCCGAGGAAATTTTGCATAGCTTAAAACAGGGCAACCAGCGCTTTGTGGATGGACAGAGAACGGAAAAATATTATAAACACCAGGTAAATGCAACGTCTGATGGACAATATCCGATGGCAGTTGTTGTTAGCTGCATTGACTCAAGGACTTCTCCTGAAATTATTTTTGATTCTGGTCTTGGAGATTTAGTTTCTATTCGCATTGCGGGTAATATCATAAGTGATGAAATTTTAGGAAGTATTGAAATCGCTTGTGATAAATTGGGGGCAAAACTAATTTTAGTCATGGGTCATTCCAAATGCGGCGCAATAAAATTAGCCGAAGCCTCGGTTCATGAAGGAAAAATTTCTACCATCACAAGTAAAATTGATCTAGCTATTTCAGAATGTCATCAGGATGAAAATGTATCCTATGACGATTACGTTGATTCTATTTCCTGGTTGAATGTTCATAATTCGGTAGCCGAGATTATTGAAAAAAGTGCTTACGTTCAGGAAAAAACGGAAGAAGGCAATTTAAAAATAGTCGCAGCATTCTATGACGTAGAAACAGGCAAAATTCGATTCGAGAGGTAAGTTATTTCACACTGCCAGCCAGATTTTTTTTTCTCTCTACTGTGCTTGTGGTGATTTCCTGGAAGAAAGGATCGAACGGATACTTTAGCATTTCCTCATATTGGATTGCAGCAGTTTTTGGATCTAAAATTTTAATAGCAGACTCAGCGAAGTAGTAATGCATTTTTTTAAGATAGGGAATCTTTTCTTTATTTAGATTTGTAGTGTCTATTGACTTAAAAATTTTATAGGCTAATGCATATTTTTCCTCGTGAAAATTCATTAGTGCTTCTCCAATCTTTGGGTTCGGGCTTGCGTTTGGATTTTCTATAGCACGAGTAAAGTCAAGAACTGGAAAGGGAGGAGCCTGCCTTCTTATAATCGTTTCTTCTATCGGATCATTTGCCTTATCCGCTTCTTTGATTCTTTCTTTTGCTCGCGTGATAAGTCCCTCTTTCCAATACATTTCTGCAAGAGCAAGAGTTGCTTCATCGTTTACTGGATTAAGTAGTACTGCTTGTTTCCAATACTTTTCAGCATTCTGTTTCGTTCCCTGGTAAATGGATATTTGCCCTAGATGCAGGTAACTTCGATAATACGATGGAATTAGATTTTTTGCCTGTATAAATTCATAGCTTGCTTCTTTAAAGCTTTTTTGCATGTAAAGAAATCTCCCATAATTGTATCTCGCGGGAAAAAATAGTGGATCAAATGAGATCATTGCGTTTAACATGGAATTAGCCTCTTGCCAGTCTCCTGTTTCATTTCGCTCCAGAAGTCTGATTGCTTCGTTATTAAATTCTCCAATGTCTGCAATTGTCTTTTCTTTATAAGTAAACGGGACGAGTGATTTTGAATTGTCGCCTCTTTTTATTTTTCCCTTACATTCGATTAGGTCATTTTCATTTTTTATAAAAATTCCTCTAGCAATTTCCTGCCTTTGACGTTCTTCTTTTTCCTCTTCTTTGCCCCAGAGATTTGCTTTGTATTTTAAATCATCAATCACGATAGATTGCGAAAAAAGACTGATTGTAAAGAGTAAAAATAGCAATTGAAAATATAACATAAACTAGAATCCTGACCTTAGACTTCTCACAGCAGAAATATGAACACTTCCATTCTCAGTTGTAAAAACCTCTCTTATACTATCGGTTATAAGAAAATTTTCAAAAATATCTCTTTTGAAATTTTTCCTTCCGACTTTACGCTTTTAACAGGAGAAAATGGAAGTGGAAAGACTAGTCTCTTAAAACTCATTTTGCAATCTTCTCGTAAAAAAGAATTTATCTGGGAAAAGAATCTTTTAGCAAGTAAAACGGAAAATTTACTCTCTTACTTGGGTCATGAGAACGGACTTTATAGCTCTCTAAGTCTACGCGAAAATCTAACTTTCTTCAATCGAATTTTACGAAGCCCGATGCCGGAGTCGCAAATAAATAATCTACTCGAACAGTTTCAATTGACCAAACGTTTGGAAGATCCAGTCTCTACTTTTTCGGAAGGTATGAAAAAAAAATCAGGCATCATTAGGTCACTCCTTGCGCGTCCCGCACTTCTACTTTTAGATGAACCTTTAAACGGGCTCGATACCAATTCTACGCAGGCATTTTTAAAAATTCTACAGACTGAGTTTGCGGCTACTTCCATTTTGCTTGTAGCGCATGAAATTGATAAAATTTCTCCTTTCGTTAAGCGACGGCTGCATATTTCTAAGGGCGAGCTAAATCATGTTTAAGTATTTACTCCTAAAAGAATTTCAATTAGTAGGAAGGGCTAAGAACGGACTTCTTTCTCTCATATCACTTCTAATGGCATTTTTATTTATATTTCATTACTCGCTGGAAAATTCCGGTAAGTTAGATGTAAATTCTATCGTTGGATTGAAATGGGCGGGTATATTCCTGTTAGCCTTTATTTTAATTTCACAGGTTACTTATGAAGAGCGTGAATCTGGCGCCTATCGCATTACAAGACTCTATGTTCCTTCTCACCTGGAATTTCTTGCAAAGTCTTTTGTATTATTTGTTTTACTTTTTATTGTAGAGATTTTTTTACTCTTTCTATTATTTTTATTTTTCGAGAATTTTCATTTTGTTCCTGGAGAATTACTCGGTCAGTTTCTGTATTTTATTCCTGGCACACTTTCGCTTTCGTTTTTAGGAGTAACTCTTTCGCAAATGAGTTTTGCTACAAGGCTCAAAGAAGTAGTCCTTCCCATTTTACTAATTCCGCTTTCTATTCCTGTTTTGATTGCTGGAATGGAAGCAGAGCGTAGGTATTTTTCCAAGGGTGAGATTAATTTTTCTTCCCTCGTCGTGCTTTTTGCTTTTTCTGTTTTGTATTTATCACTTGGATTATTATTGCGCGAGGTGGGAGAGGATTAATTATGAATTATGAATTTTTAATTATGAATGTAGGGAATCTATGAATAATAGAACAATTACTATTTACTCTCCAATTCTTGATGTGACACTGTTTGGGTTACTCTGTGTTATCTTCCCGATTGCGGTTTTACTTTCGCTTTATTATCCGAATGTAATTTTAGAGCAGGGATTGTCTCATCGGATTTTTTATTTTCATGTATCGGTTGCCTGGGTGGCACTCTATGCTCCTGCGTTTTCTTCTCTTTTTGGGATACTCTATATTATCCGTCGAGACCCAAACTGGGACACTCTTTCGTATAGCATGAGCAAACTCTCTCTTATCTTCTCGATACTTGTTTTATTTTCCGGTCCTATCTGGGCTTATAGCGCATGGGGAACTCCGTGGGATTGGACAGATGCACGACTTCAATCTTTTTTTATACTTGTAGTTAGTCTTTTATCTTACTTTGTATTTAGAAGTTTGATTACTGACTTAAATAAGAAAGCATTGTATTCTTCTTTCTTGAGCGTCTTATGCGCGTTAAACGCTCTATTGACATGGGGAGCCATTCGCTGGGTAGAAAATCCGGGCAATCATCCAGGATCAGTGCTTGGAAAAGGCGGAATGGATAAAGACATGAAAGAAACGTTTTGGATCAATATTCTAGCCTATCATATTCTATTTCTGGTATTATTTTTAGTTATATATCGCAAAGATAAATTGGATGCAAAGTTAGTGCAGGTTAGGGAAGAGTTAGATAATTAAAGATTACCACGGATGCACACAGATAAAGATTATTAGATTTGTTGAAAAATTAGCTAGCGTAAGTGTCAGTTCGAGCGATAGTCGAGAACTACAGAACTAAAAAGCGTCATTTATTAGCACTTCTCGACTGCCGCTCGAAGTGACACTGTTCAATCGCATGAATTTTTCAACAAGTCTATTAAACCCATCCGTGTTTATCTGTGTGCATCCGTAAGTAATCTTAAAAGAGGTAAAATGAAAGTAGCCTATAAAGGAAAAGTGAGAGATGTTTATGATTTGGGGGAATATTTAATATTATCCTCTACGGATAGAATTTCTGCGTTTGATTGCGTGTTTGATGAGACAGTCCCGGACAAAGGAAAAATATTAAATTCTATTTCTAGACTCTGGTTTGATTTTTTTAAAGACATTCCAAATCATATTGTAGAAACGGATTACAATAAGTATCCGGGAGAATACAAATCACGTGAAGAATTAAAAGACAGATCAGTTCTCGTTAAGAAATGCAAACGTATTGATTATGAATGTGTTGTGCGCGGGTATCTTTCTGGTTCTGCCTATAAGGAATATAAATCTACAGGACAGATTGCAGGTGTAGCGATAAATAAGCAGTATGCGGAATCGGAAGAATTATCCGAGCCACTCTTTACTCCTGCTGTTAAGAACGACTCAGGGCATGATGAAAATATTAGTGAAGCTGAATTAAAGAATCGAGTAGGCGTAGAATTATTTCAAACACTTAAAGATTACTCTCTGACTCTTTACACAAAGGGACGTGACAAAGTGAAAACGGAAGGATTGATTCTATGCGACACCAAGTTTGAGTTTGGATTTTCTGATGAGAAAGTAATTTTAATAGATGAGCTACTCACGCCAGATTCTTCTCGTTATTGGGAAGTCGAAACTTACGCGGTTGGAATTTCACCTCCTAGCTATGACAAGCAGATACTTCGTAACTACTTGGAAAAAATTGAATGGAATAAAAATCCACCTCCACCTAAGTTGCCAGATAGTCTTATAAAAGAACTTTTATCTAAATACCAAGAACTACAGGAAAAGATTACAACATGTTTATCGGAAAAGTAAATATCACTCTCAAAGAATCCGTCCTCGACCCACAGGGAACTACCGTTAAAAAAGTATTACATGATATGGGGGAAGACATGGTCTCCGATCTAAGAATCGGAAAATACATTGAACTCAAATTAAACTCCAAAGACATAGCAACTGCAAGAGAAGATGCAGACAGGCTTTGTAAAAAATTACTCGTCAACGGGGTAATTGAGACTTATGCGCTCGAGGTTCTTCCAGTATGAAAACAGCCGTTATCCGCTTTCCCGGCTCTAATTGTGATAGGGACATTGCTGACATACTTTCTAAGGAATACAACCATCAAGTAAGTTACATTTGGCACAAGGAAAGTTTTGAAAAGCATTATGATTTAGTTATTATCCCCGGCGGATTTTCTTACGGGGATTATTTGCGTTGTGGTGCGCTTGCTCGTTTTTCTCCTGCGATGGTTTCTCTTAAGAATCATATTGATTCAGGAAGACTTGTATTAGGCATTTGTAATGGCTTTCAGATATTAGTGGAATCCGGTTTGTTGCCTGGGGCGTTAACTCGTAATAAGACGCTCAAGCATATTTGTAAAAATGTAAATTTGAAAATAGGCTCTGCGGGAAATCCTCTAACTAATAAAATTTCTCCCGATAAGATTTTAGATATTCCTATTTCTCATGGAGAAGGTTCCTATTTTGCGGATGCAGATACTTTAAAACAACTTGCAGATGAAAACAGAGTCTTATTTCGGTATGCCGGTGAAAATCCAAATGGCTCTCTCGATAACATTGCAGGTGTCACTTCTAAAGATTTTAGAATCGCAGGTCTCATGCCTCATCCCGAAAGAGCTGTAGAGGAGATTTCAGGTAGCACAGATGGTAGAATTATTTTTGATTCATTTTTTCAATTCGAGTAAAATATTCAGAATGATTTGCCATGGATTCGATGAACTCACCATAAACGCCGGCATTGAGACAAAGAGAATCTTGGGATTGCACTATTTGCATTCATATGCGTCTTATTAAAGAGAGCTAATGAAATATTGGATTCTATTATCTTGTTATAATAGCAAATAATAAGCCTGAATTACGAAAACAAACAATATTTCGTGCAAGGCTCTCTTGAATTTCTCCGTGACTCCGTGTCTCTGTGGCATATTTTTTATGCCGTGTTGTTACGTTATGATTAATATCATTATGTTTTAACATTTCTAAACTTCTTTTTTTTTTGCTTTTTTAGGTGTATTTATAGACGAAAGTAAAACAAGAGGATAGGTTAAATTTCTAATGCAAATAACATCCAAAATACAAAAAAAAGTAATCGTGCTCATTCTAGGAGGAGGAAAAGGAACAAGACTTTTGCCCTTGACTGAGAAGCGTTCCAAGCCTGCCGTTAGTTTCGGTGGAAAGTATAGACTTGTTGATATTCCGATTTCAAATGCTCTCAATAGTGGATTTGAGCAAATCTTTGTTCTTACTCAATTTAATTCTTATTCATTAAACCGGCATATATCCCGCACGTATAATTTTCAATCTATCCATAAACAAGGATTTGTAGAAATTATTGCTGCTGAACAAACAGTATCCTCTGTTAGATGGTTTGAAGGAACTGCCGACGCTGTTCGCAAAGTTCTTCCTCATATGGAAGATTATAAATCTGATTATATTATTATTCTTTCGGGTGATCAGCTTTACAATATGGATTTGAATCAATTCTTGATTACACATCTTTCTGATCCAAGTAACCAAATGACAATTGCTGCAACTCCGGTTACTGAGGATTTGGCGCCAGCACTTGGAATTTTACGAAAGGATGAAGAAAACTGGACGACTGGATTTTATGAAAAACCGCAAGATATTTCAGAGGTAGAATCTTTTCGTTTACCGAATAAAACTTTCCTTGCCTCTATGGGTATATACCTATTTAACACTAGCACTCTTAAAGAACTTTTGGCTGATACAAGTTTAACTGATTTTGGAAAAGAAATTATCCCCGGTGCTCTAAAGACTCATAAAGTAAAGACTTTCGTATATGACGGATACTGGGAGGATATTGGAACGATTCGCGCTTTCTATGAGGCTAATCTTATGTTAACCGATGATTTTCCAAAATTCAATTTGTATTTAGAAAGCACTCCTTTTTTTACAAGAGCAAGATCTCTGCCACCTACAAAAGTAAATAAGGCTAATCTAAATAAGGTGCTACTCTCTGAAGGATGTATTATTAATGAGTCTACCATTACCCGTTCCGTGATAGGTGTGCGTCAGGTGATAGATTCGGGAGCCCGAATAGAAAATTCTGTAATTATGGGAGCGGATACTTATGGCTCTTTTGACAAGAAGGGATTTGGAATTCCAGTTGGCATTGGCAAAAACTGTGAAATCAAAAATGCCATCATCGATAAGGATTGCTACATTGGAAACGACGTGAAGCTTTTGAATAAAGAAAATCATGAGAATTATGAAGATGACTATGTAAGAATCATAGACGGATTAATTGTTGTGCCCAGACGAAATGCAATTCCAAATGGATATGAAATATAATTATTTCAAAAAGCCTTAGCACAATATTTTTTACACAATTAGCAAAAGCCCGATACTCTATCGGGCTTTTTTATTTCCTGTAACGTTAACGTAATACCCTGCAAGGGTATTTACCTAGTTGTAATGATTAATAAATTTCAATTCTGTCATCTAACATTAGGAAACCCTAATATTACTTATAATTTTATAATAAAATGTTACAACTAATTTATTTGCTTGCTCATTAAGAAAACTTTGCGAAATTTTGGTAAGAGGTTTTTATGAAGTTTAAATCAGAATATTTTATTTTAATTTTATTTTATTGTTTTATCTCCGTTCCTGTTCTTTCACAGGAAGCTTCCAGAGAAAAGTTGATCTTTCTTTCAACATTCCAACCTATTAATTCAGAGAAAAATTCTAAAACAGAAGCTTTAATCTTTGAAAATCTAAAAGCTAATTTTAATTCGAATAAGTTTTCGGTAATGCCTACAGATGGCTCTAACCTTACGGATAATCTAAATTATGCGAAAAAGAACGGTGCTACTTTTCTAGTAGAAGGTTTTTATCAATCCGGCTCTGATACTAAAAATCTATCTATCTATGTTCAAATTTATAATCCCGAAACTGGCTACATGATAGATGCAATTAGCATTGTGGATGAAAATGATATTATTGAAGGAGTTAAACTCGATCCGAATGAGCTAAAAGAAAAAGATGAAGCAGTTATTCGTAAAATGACAAACAAGGTTGCAACAAGTGTTAGGTCAAATGTCAATCGCAAAGAAAATAGAGAAAATATAAATCAAAATCTTCTCGCTACTAAGCTAGCCGAAAAAAATAAATTTCCAATCACAGTAAATAGCAAAGCAGACGAAGAGGCAACTGCTGACGTATTTAATCTTTTACAAAACCAGGTGACAACATCAGCAACCAAGATTGCAAAAAAAACAAGCGAGGCTCCAAACATTGTATCAGTTATTTCTCATAAAGAAATTTCTGATTATGGAAGAGTGAGTATCAACGATATTCTTTACCAGCTACCGGGATTTTCCCCTTCACAGGATTATGATAGGCGCACTGTGAGTTCGAGAGGAGTGTTTGAAGGATGGAATAACAACCATTTGCTCGTACTTATGGATGGAATCCAATTTAACGATAGTCTTTATGGAGCTGCCTATACCTGGGAAATCACTCCACTCAATATGATTAAGTCTCTCGAGGTGATTCGTGGTCCCGGCTCTGCTCTTTACGGATCGAATGCGACTAACGGTGTAGTATCCATCAATACTTTTTCGGGCGGAGATTTAGGCGGAGGAATCAAAACAAGAATAAGAGGTGGAAATGCGGGAACTCGAATTTATGATATCATTACAGGAAATAAGGGAGCTCTATTTTCCTATGTAGCGAGTTATAATTCTTATCAAACAGATGGAAATAATTATAAAAGCTATGATGGCTCCGGTAGAACAGATGCAGCTTTTCCTAATTATCTGCAAAAGTTTACAACCAATGATGCCAGGGATAGTAGTTATTTATTTACTAAGATAGAAGGAGAGGGAGTCTTGAAAGGACTTTCTATTCAATACCACAGGCAGTATTGGAATTATCAAACAGGACATGGCTGGCTTTGGAGAGCACCTGATATTAAAGAAGCAATGTCCGAGGCAAGACAGGTATTGACGATGAAGTATACAAAAAATATTACAGATCATCTTATTCAGGAATACGCTGTTCGTTATCAAAATCGAACGATAGATTGGAATACCCGTTATGCGGAAAATGGCGCTTATGCGGGATACTATCCTTCGGGGGTTACTGAATATTTAAAGACAGGTGCAAACGATATTTTCGGACGCGGGCAGCTAACCTATATTTTCCCCAATGGAGGCACTGCTCTTGGCGGAGTAGAAGCGAGTCAATTTACTTATTCGGGTGATAAGGAGCATTATAGTAATATTAATTTGAGTGATTCAGTGAATGCATTTCCGCCTAATGAGGGTGGATCCTTTACCCGACAGCGACCCTGGTTAGAATGGATTAAGAATAAACCAATTCCTAAAGTTGCCGTATTTGGTCAGGCTACTACCGGTAAGCTGCTAAATCGGTCATTGGAGTTTACACTGGGTATCCGCTATGATGAAACGCAAGCAAAATTCAGAGGCATTGACCAACCAAATTCTTCTTCACTCGGAGTCGCTGCTATTACAGATACTGATCCTAACACAGGAACACAGACTACTTATAATATTCCTCCCGCCTACCTGGGACCTCCTTTTGTTCCAAACGAAAAGAGAACCTTCAGAAGAACAAGTCCCAGGTTTGGCGCAGTGTATACTGTTTCGAGTAACCTGACGCTGAAGCTCATGGCAGGCAAAGCATTTAGAGAGCCTTCTATTACTGAAATGTTTGGCTACAATACATTTTCTCTTGCGTCGAATCCAAGGAAGTTAAAACCAGAAATTATTCATACGTACGAGGCAGGAGTAGATTGGTTTGTAAATAAATATGTAAATCTGCGTGCTAACCTTTTTAGAACTAGATACGAGAATCAAATCGCCTATAGCCTCGCCAATAATAATCTCAGCACCAATCTCTATACACTTATAACAGGTGGAGTAGAATCAGAAGCGTTAGTTTCTTATAAAAATATTTCCGGCTTCGCAAATTTCTCTTATAATAAAAGATTAAATGAATTTATTCAGGATAAAACCATTTCTATTAATAAAACACAAACTACCTGGGTTCCGAGTCATACGGCTAATGCCGGTATTACTTGGACAGATCAGAAGTTTATGACAAGTCTTTCCGTCGAGAGGCAGGGTGCGGTCTATAGAAGGAATAG
>JANMOF010000443.1:0-28827 GCA_031368925.1 Leptospiraceae bacterium | reverse complement strand
CATCCAAGCGATTACAAAATGGGGAATACCGGATATAATCGTTGCAAATCTTTATATTAGAACTCGACTAGAAAAACTTTCTACTGAGAAAAAGAATCCCACCGAATCTATTTTAGATGATTTAAAGTATCTATTCAAACTAATTCCATTTTGCATTCCGTCCCAAAGAGAGAAAAAATTTGGACGATGGATTGGAATTAGCTCGATGACTGCAAATCTCGGTGGTCCCGGACAAGGAGCCTACTCTATCAAGAAAATAGCACTTGAGTCAGTCCTAAAAACACTAGCCGTTGAAGAAGGAAAATTTGGAATTACGGCTAATATCATTTCTCCCGGAATTATTTTAACGGAGGGAGCAAATAAGAATTATTCTCCAGAAATATTAAATACATTTTCGAAAATGAATGTAATGGGTCGAGCCGGCATTCCCGAAGAAATCGCTCATGTTGTATCCTTTCTAGCAAGTCCGCTTGCTTCTTATATTACAGGGGTAAACATTCCAGTATGCGCTGGTTATGATCTAGGCTGGGGAATTGAATATGCGCTGGAAGGAAAACTAAAATTATGAAGACGATTTATGAACTTTTAAAATTTAGAGCTGACACACATCCAAGCAGAAATGCTTTATTTTTTGAAGGAAAATCTTTTTCTTACTCTGATTTACTCTTATCCGCTAATCAATCGGCTAACTACCTATTATCTCTTGGATTAAAAAAAAGAGACCGGTTTGGGGTTTTAGATTTTAATACTCCGTCTGCTCTAATCTTACTCTATGCCAGTGGTTCAATCGGGGTAATACCTGTATTTCTTAACTGGAGATTGACAGCAAGTGAAATGGAATTTATTCTACAGGACGCATCGGCTAAAATTTTATTTTATGGAGAAGGTTTCGAAAGTGTAGCAAAAGAAATTCATAGCGAGAAGATATCTTTATCTACAATAAATTACTCGAACTATTCAAAGATTTTTCCTATTGAATCAGAAATAGAGGCAAAAGATATTTTTGTTCAACTGTATACTTCCGGGACGACAGGATTTCCAAAAGGAGTTCCACTTTCGAATAATAATTTACTTTCTGTAATTCAAAATTTAGCTACAGAGCTTCCTGGATTCGGAGCGGATACAGTCAACTTAGTATGCGCGCCTTTCTTTCATATCGGTGGCATTGGATACTCACTATTAACCCTTTATCTAGGTGGTGAAAATATTTTACTTCGTAAATTTGACCCGTTGCAGGTAATTAATTCTATCGAAGAAAGAAAAATCACGAATGCACTTTTGGTTCCAGCAATGATTCAGGCTATTGTCCATTTGCCGGAAATAGAAAAGTATAATTTTTCCAGTCTCAGAAATATACAGCATGGCGGCTCGCCAATTACAGAGAATTTATTAAAAAAGGCGAAAGAAATTTTTAAATGCTATTTCACAGGTGCCTATGGACTAACAGAGACTAGCGGTATTTCCTCCTTACTGCGATTTGACATACAAGAAAAAGGCTTATCGAATGAAGCAAGCGCAAAAGACAAACAAAGATTATCCTCCGTGGGAAAAGCCTCGCCTGGAATGAGTCTATGCATAAAAACAGAAAATGGAAATCTTGCCCGGGCAAATGAACTAGGTGAAGTTTGTATCAAAGGAAAGTATGTTTTTTCAGGTTACGCAAATGAGACTGAAAAACAAAAAGTATTTGATAGCGAGGGCTGGTTTCATACAGGCGATATAGGACTTTTAGATGAAGATGGGTATTTGTATTTATATGACAGGAAGAATGATATGATCTTATCCAAGTCTGAGAATATTTACCCGATTGAGGTAGAACGAGTATTAGCCACATATCCAGACATCTTGGATCTAGCAGTGGTTGGATTACCGGATAACGAATATGGAGAAATAGTCACTGCCTTTCTAGTTTTGCGAGAAGGAGCAAATATTGATTTGCCTGTAATTCAAGAATTTGCAAAAAATAAACTGGCTAGTTTTAAAATTCCCCGCCGGTTCTTTATAGTAGAAGAAATCCCCCGTAATCCTTCTGGAAAAATTTTGCGCAAAGAGCTAAAAGAGCGTTTTTAATAATAGTATCTCCTAAATAGAGTTGATATTTGGTTTCGTTTTGGGTTTCTTCAGATAATCAAGATAATCCTCTAAATTCATAAAAAGATCTGCCTGGTTTTCCAAATTACTTTGGGAAATGATTGAGCCCATATGCTTACCAACAATTAATCCAATTCTCTTTTTTCCAAGCACTGTAACAATTTTTTCGAGAACGAAAGCATCCTCTTTAGAAATTCCAGAAAAATCTCTAATGTCCAAACAACAATCTTTGCTTTTGACACTATTCAATAAATCAGCATTGAAAATATTTTTTATTTCTGGTAGTACGTATTTTAATCCTGATTGGAAAGAAATTTTAATCAAACTAGGAGTAGGATATTCAATTCTTATATGATTTTTACTTTTAAATGAATCATATTGCTTTTGCGCTTTTGCATTATTTATGCATTCTTTAATTTTTGCTATCAACGCATCTTTTGGTGCTGATTTGACTAAATAGGCTTCAACACCATCCTTACGATCTTTTTCGGCTTGGATTCTATCTGTGCTATGATAGAGAGCAATAATCGGGACATTTTTTGTAGAGACATCTTTTTTAAGAGTTCGCACTGCTCCCGATGCGTCATAATCATTCTTTGGTAAAAATCCAATGATTATTAAATCAGGTGCTGCTTTTTTGCATAAATCAACTGCCTTAACATAATCGTTTATACTAATAATTTCATATTCAGTTAAATAGCCCTCTAAAAGTGCTTGTGTTTTTACGTCTTTATCAATTATTACAATTCTTTGCTTCATACTATAACTTCCTATTTATACCATTTCTTAAAAAGAATTGTGTTTAACCACTTCAAATTCTTTTAGCGAATATACTTACATTGTTTTAACAAAGTATATTTATTTTATTTTTAATATCAAATATTTTTTATTAGGGGATTGCATATATACATAAAAAGAAATAGAAATTGCTTAAGATACAATTCTTAACGGTTCACCAGGACTAGATTTTACCAGTTCCATACAAACTTGTAAAGTTTACATACTATTAGCCGCTATTAGCGAAGAGTTTGAAGCCTCTCAATACAGGTAGAATTTCGGGGAGCGATGCTGTCAAGTTAAGAAGAAAGAGAAGATTCACATTATGTTTCGACCTTAAGGAGAAACATTGAGTTGAGACGCAAAGTTATTTTTTAACGGCTTTCGTATTAATGGAATAAATTCCTTAACTTGACAGCATTGTCGAAGGCTACAACGATTTTTGAAAGTTCTGTCACAAAAGCAAACGCCAAGACAACGTTGATGCAGAGACGGAAAAATCTCCTTCTCTTTTTCAAAATCTGACAAAGAAAGTAATTGAAATAATTAAGCCTACCTAATATATATGTGTGCCTTCCGCTACTGGTTTTGGTATGGAAGTGCAATCAGTGCAGTTTTCTTGGTTAAATAATACGAATGAATAGTTTTTCGGAGAATATTTCTAATTTAATTCTATCCAAACTTGGAATTCATATCGGGGCAGATAAGATTGGATTTTATCTAGACACTATAAATAAAAAATCAAGCCTGATTAAAAAATTATCAGCGGAGAAATATCTAGAATATCTGAGTGAAAACACAACCCTCGCAAATGAAGAGTGGAAGATTTTGATTAGCTGCTTAAATATTTCAGAAACTTACTTTTTACGAGATGCCGGGCAGATTGAAATCCTAGAAAAAAATATTCTTCCCCATATCATAGAGCAAAAGAGATCTTCTAAAAGAATTCGTATCTGGAGTGCGGGTTGCTCTACAGGAGAAGAGCCTTACTCGATCGCTATTCTGCTTGCCGAATTACTACTATTTACCGCTGATTGGGACATATCTATATTAGCCACTGATATAAATGGAGACTCGATAAAGCAGGCAATGACAGGAGAATACTCCGAATGGTCATTCAGGGGTGTGCCAGATGAAAGAATAAAAAAGTATTTTACTCAAAAGAAAAATCTATACCGGGTAAATGATTCTATTAGAAGCCATGTTCAATTCATCGAAAGCAACTTGTTCACAACCAATTACTTCAAAGAGTTTGATTTGATACTATGTCGAAATGTATTTATCTATTTTGATGATCCTTCTAAAAAAATAATCCTGGATAAATTCGAAAAATCTCTAGTGGATAATGGGTATTTACTCATAGGACATTCGGAGGCAGCACACCTTATTCCGATTGCGTTTGATACAATCCATTTCCAAAAATCTATCCTTTATAGAAAAACGTATCCAAAAAAAGAAATAGGCTTAGAGTCTAAAGCAAAATCCCAATTACCCGCAAAAGAAAAACCACAAACAGTTTCCATAAATACAAATCACGCAATTCCGGTTTATAAAACTAATGAAAAAGAAATTCTGGAGAAAGCAAGAGAATTCGCTGACCTCGGAAAAGTAATAGAAGCAAGAAATCTAACCGAGGAGATTTTAAAATCCAATCCGTATAACCATAACGCCTTGTTTTTAAAAGGGCAGATAGAGGAAGCCTCTGGAAATTTAAACATTGCAATTGAAATCTACAAAAAAGTAATCTATCTAGAGCCGCTTTTTTTAGAATCTTACTTGACATTGTCTAGCCTTTATAGCTTATTACATAATTCTTCTGAGTCACAGAAAGTCAGGAGAGCAGGCTTACTCTGTCTATTGCATAATGAAAATTTGAAACAGGTTTATAAGGATAAAGGCTATCATATTGAAAGTTTGGAATCTTTTTTTAGCGAAGACGCAAGTCTATGGTTATAGAAAATAAATCTCCTATGAACGAAAGCTTCTTAGTATTTTCTGTTCAATCGAGCGTCTATGCAATCCGGTCTTCTCATGTAGTCGAGCTTATCTGGCTACCAGAGCTTACCTGTCTTGAATCCAATTCTTTTTTTGTAGTAGGCTATTTTAATTTTCGTAGTGACTTTGTTCCGGTCATTGATCTCAATCTTCGGCAAGGAATGAAAACAAAAAGATATTCTGTAAGCGATAGAATTTTAGTAATCACAGAGGGAACAAAGAAAATAGGGCTACATATCAACGACATTCATAACGTAATTCATTTTACTTATGAAAAACAAAATATCATAGACGAAATTGTTTCCGATAGAATCACAGACGGAGTCATTCAAACACAATTTGGAATTACACAAGTCATTAATATAGAAGCATTGACTAATCTAAATATTGCGCTAAATGAATCAAAAAGAGTAAAGCCATTTTCTGATATTCATCTTGCTAAACTATTTAGCGCAATAAACGAGAAAGACAAGCAAATACTAATTAGCCGTAAAAATAATTATTCACAGTCTACAAATATCAAAGAGTATTCTAACCTGTTGTCTGTTGTTGTATTTCGTTTGAAAGATGAATTCCTTGCCATTGAGCTAAAATATATTTTAGAGTTTGCACATGGAGAAGGAATTACAAAAATTCCCTGTGTTCCCGCTCATATTTCCGGTTGCATAAATCTTCGAGGCGATATGCTCGTATTAATTGACCTACTCTTTTTATTAAAGTCAGAACAGACTATATCTGTTGATAATAAAAAAATCGTGGTAATCCGCTTTAATGAAATGATGATCGGTTTAATCGTAGACCAGTTGATTGATGTGATCTATCTTTCAAAGGAGCAAATTCTGAGTAACCCGCCAGATAAAAATATCACTGGAGAAAATCTAATGAAAGGACTTTGTTTTTATGATTCATTTAGTGTAGGGCTTATCGACACAGAAAAAATATTCGCTTATGAAAAACTTTACGTGGAAGAAAGTATTGGTTATTAAGGAGAAAATACTATGTTAACTTCATTCATTCACCGTCTCGATTTTACCTGGAGACTTATTTTATTTACGATTATTTCTACTCTTGTAGTTGCGCTTTCCATTGCAATCCCGGGAAACATGATAGGACGCTCCATTATCTATACCAGTGCCAACCAGCAAATCGAGATTATCCGTGAATCTAAAAAAAATGAATTTCTGGAATACTTTGATTTCAAAGTAAAAGACACATTTATATTTCGAAAAAGTATAGCGGCAACAAAACGTTTTATGGAAATGCGAACCGGTGTAGAAAGAGTCGGCGGATTCGAAAAAGCGAAAGATTTATACAGATCTTTATACATTGCCAATAATCCAAATCCACCCGGAAGTAAACAAAATCTATTAGAAGCGGATAATTCTGAGTATAGCAAAGCACATGCCCAAGCTGTTACTTTTTTCTCGGCAATCATCAAAGAAAGAAATTACTACGATGCATTTTTAATTGATGCGAAGAACGGCAACATCTTGTTTACCGTTGCAAAAGAAGAAGACTATATGACAAGCCTTTCTGTCGGACCTTATAGAGATTCAAACCTCGGAAAACTCTACCGAAAAATAATCAATTCTCCCGATGGAGGTCAGCAAGCTCATATTGTGGATTACGAGCCTTATGCGCCTTCGAATAATCAGGTGAATTCTTTTATTGGAACTGGAATTTTCATAGACGGAAAACTCGAAGCTATTTTAGCATTTCAATTACCACTCGATGAAATTAGCAATAAAGTAAGAAAACCAATCGTAAAAAACAGAAAAGAAACTTCTTACCTAGTGGGTCAGGACTTTTTACTGAGGACCGATTATGAAGAAAATGTAAAAGAAACACATATCCTAAAAAAGAAATTTGAAACAGAGGAAGTCAAGAAAGCCCTGAGCGGTGAATCAGGAATAGTCGTAACAACGGGAATTGCGGGCGGCAGGTCTTTCACTGCCTATTCACCACTTGAATTACTTGGGGTTAAATACGCATTACTCATCGATCTAGACTATGACGAAACTCTTTCTTCTCTTTCCAGCTTTCAAAATCAAATGATATTCGTAACCCTTTTTGTTTTGTCTATCATGACCCTCGCTAGTTTTTTTCTATCTAGGGTTTTAAGTAAACCGATTCAAGAATCTGTAAATATACTTTCTACCTCAATACGAGAAATTAGTTCAGTCATTGATAACCATGAGCGAACGGCTAATATGCAGTCTGCGTCAGTCAACCAAACGACAACCACGATTAGCAATATTGGAAATTCTTCCAGACTCTCTGCTGAAGAATCACAGGTTGTAACGATGAAAGCGAAGGATGCACAGGATATGGCGGCTAACGGTCATAATTCGGTATTAGAAATGATTCAGTCCATTGATACCTTAAAACTAAAAGTGTCCGGCATCGCTGAACAAATTCTTAGACTCTCCGAAAAAAATAGCCAGATCAGCAATATCATTGGGCTTGTAAGTGAGCTGGCTAATGAAACGAATATGCTTGCATTAAACGCTGCCGTTGAAGCCGCAAGAGCAGGAGAGAACGGGAAAGGCTTCGAGGTAGTAGCCGTTGAAATTCGTAAGCTGGCAGATGAAAGTAAAAAATCTGCATTAAAGATCCAAGAGATTATTTCTGAAATTAAAAAAGCAACAGACTCTACAGTCATGGCAACAGAAGAAGGAGTCAAGAGAGCAGACGATAGTTCTAGACTTGGAACGAAAGTATTAGATTCCCTTTCTGGAATTAACAACTCGGTCGGTGGAGTATTTGATAGCATTGAAAAAATTTCTATCAATATACGACAACAATCTATTTCGATGAATGAAATCGTGAGTGCCATGAATTCAATCAATAGAGGCTCACAAGAATCTGCAAGCGGTATCGCACAAACAAAAGTAGGCGTGAATCAAATTGGCGATGCCACACGCAAGCTTAGAGACCTAGTTGAAGGTCAGAAGATCTAACAGGTATTATCCGTGAGTGTGATGATCGAAGACCAAGAACTAAGGGAGCTTTTTCAGGTAGAGAGTGAAGAGCATATCCAGGTCATCGAAAAATGCCTATTAACCCTTGAAAAAAATCCAGAAGATTATGACATCTTACATTTAATATTTAGAGAAGCCCATAGTATGAAAGGGGCAAGTCGTATGCTCGGACTTTCTGATATTGAATCCATTGCTCATATCTTCGAAGAAGTTCTAGGCAAGGCAAGTCGGGGCGAATTTCAAATTACCCCGGCACAAATTGATATTTATTACGCGGGTATTGATGCAATCAAGAAATTAGTCAATGAAGCAGTTACAGGCGAAGAATCAGATGTAGATGTGATTTCTGTTCTAGATAAGCTCTTAGAAAGTAAGAATGCAATTTCCCAAAAAATAGAAACAAAAGAATCTAAAACCAATGGAATTGTCTTAGAAAAAAAAGAAAGGGAAGAAACTAAAATAGAGAATCCAAAACAGGAAGTAAAGCCAGAACCCGTAGAAGCGGTTACTCCTATTATTCCCCAAGTTAAAACCGAGGAAATTCCTAAAGCAGAAATCACGCCACCACCTATTCAACCAAAACAAGAACCGAAAAAAGAAATAGATAAAATCATAGAAAGTAAAAAAGCCTCTGTAGTGGATACCCCTTCTAAAAAAGAAGTCGAGACAGATAAAAATAAGCCTGCATCGGATCAAAAAAAAGTGGATACTATGCGAGTAGATCCTGCGAAACTAGACGCTCTCATGGTTCAGACTGGTGAATTAATTGTTACCAAAAATAGAATTTTAAATCGAGTCAAAGAAGTGGGTGACGCGTATTATTCTTACGAAGAGCTTTTAAGAACAGTGCAAGAGACTAGAAATCTACTCAGTAATTTCGCAAAGCAAAATGATTTAACACCCAAGCATAAATTTTTCCTGACTCAACTCCAGGAATTAAACACGAAGGAAACTAGTAAATTAGAAATCTTAGAAGAAAACATAAACCGACTCAAAAAAAATCTAGGCAATGATACAACACGTCTTAGCCTCACTTCAATGAAAATAGAAAGGCGAATCTATAATCTACGAATGCTTTCTTTATCGAGTGTATTTAGTTTATTTCATCGCACCGTTAGAGATTTAAGCCGCGAGACCGGAAAAAATGTGCAGCTTGTTATCGTTGGAGGGGAAACAACAGTAGACAAGCAAATTTTAGAAGAACTAAAAGATCCGCTCATGCATATTATTCGAAACGCAGTCGATCATGGAATTGAAGATAAAGAAACACGACTGGGAAACGACAAACAAGAATTAGCCACTATTACACTCTTTGGTAAAAGTCAAAGCGATACTGTATTAATTGAAATCAAAGACGACGGCAAAGGTTTAGATATTGAAAAAATTAAAACCAAGGCAGAGGAAAAAGGCTTATACAGTAGAGATGAACTCGGTCGAATGGATAACAAGAAAATTTATTCCATTATCTTCCAGCATGGATTTTCTACTCAAACCAATGTATCCAATCTCTCCGGTCGCGGTGTGGGCATGGATGTTGTAAAAAGTTTTGTAGAAAAATTCAAAGGTGATATTGAAACAGAATCAGAGCTTGGAAAAGGAACGACATTTCGAATTAAGCTACCTATAAAATTTTCCACAACGCATGTATTAATTATTTCTGTCGGCAATCAAAAATTTGGATTTCCAACTGATAATGTCATACTCAGTAAAACAATTCATCCAAAAGATATTTTTCTATTAGAAGGACAAAGCACAGTTGTAATAGAAAAACAACCGGTGCATCTATTTCAATTAGCAAATTATTTAGAAATTTCCCAAATCAAGGCAAAGAAAATTACCTCACCCACTCCTTGTTTATTTATCCAATCTGACGGAATCAAACTAGCATTAGCCGTAGATTCAGTGATTGAAAAAAACGAAGTAATCATTAAGTCATTTGAAGGTATTTTAAAGAAAGTAAGAAATGTTTCCGGTGCCACAATCCTAGACTCGGGGGAAATATGCATAATCCTCAGCCCAAAAGAATTAGTAAAAACAATTACCAAGAATAATATTTCAATTGTAGTAGAAGAGTTGCCATTAGCCACAAATAGCTCGCGTATTTTAGTAGTAGACGATTCTCTTACCACCCGTGTTCAAATTAAACGGATACTGGAGACAGAAGGCTTCGATGTGGAAATAGGAATCGACGGGGAAGACGGTTGGTCTAAAATGAATGCAGAGAAATTTAGCTTAGTGGTGACGGATATGGAAATGCCTAAACTAAATGGGTTAGAATTTACAAAGAGAATAAAAGCGTCCGAGCGGCTAAAGGATACTCCTGTCATCATGCTCACATCCCTCGGTAGCGAAGAAAATATTCAACAGGGCATGGATGCAGGGGCAGATGCTTATTTAGTAAAAACAAAATTTGATAGAAAAGACTTACTACAAACCATAAAGAGGCTCATATGATTGAAAATAAAATCAAGGTATTACTCATTGATGACTCTCCGATAGTTTTAAATATTTTAAAGCGAATTCTAGACAAAAGCCCGGAAGTATTAGTAATCGGAACTGCAAAGAACGGGGCAGAAGGGTTAGAGCAAGTTCGTTTTTTAAATCCAGATGTAATTTGCACTGACTTAATGATGCCTGTAATGGACGGACTAGAATTTACCAAGCAGCTAATGGAGACTAGCCCCAAACCAATCCTCGTGATTAGCGCCGCACTACAGGGTGAGAATGAAACAAATGTGTTTCAATTACTAGAAGCAGGTGCGCTAGATATATTTCCCAAGCCAGCAGGTGGAACAGATAAAGACTATGATTTAATTCGAGATAGGCTTGTTTCTAAAATACGTGTAATCAAGAGTATCCCCGTATATAAAAAGGCAAAGAAAAATCCGACTATAGAAACTGCAAGCTACCCAGCACTGCCCTCACACTCCTCCAAGCAAATCATTAAATTTCTGGCAATTGGTGCATCTACCGGTGGACCAAATGCAGTCCAACAAGTACTCGGACATTTACCAAAAGAACTTCCTGTTCCAGTTCTTTGTGTGCAGCATATTAGCGATGGATTTATCGATAGCATGGTCGGCTGGCTCGGACAAAACACAAAACTCAAAGTAAAAATTATGCAGGAAGGAGAAACTCCCGTTGCGGGTACTGTGTATTTTCCGCAGAATCTAAAACATATGGTAATTGGCTCTGATGGAAAACTGCAAGTATCTAACGAGCCACCGTTTAATGGTCATTGTCCGTCCGTAAATGTATTATTCAAATCTCTCGCGATGTATGCTGGAGATAAAACTCTTGGAGTAATCTTAACCGGCATGGGAGATGATGGAGCTACGGGGCTACTCACGATTAAGCACACCGGAGGAAAGACTATCGGCGAAGCGGAATCTACCTGTGTCGTTTATGGTATGCCTAAAGTTGCAAAAGAGATTGGTGCACTGGATATCCAGCTTCCAATTGATAAAATTGCCTCTCATATTCTAGGATTAATATAGAATGCAAACAATTGTATTTGCAGAAGATAGCTCTGTGCAAGGCGTAATGCTTCGGCGTATTCTAGTTGAAGAAGGGTATAATGTTTTTTGGGGAAAGGATGGAGGTGAGGCATACGCACTCATAGAAAGAGAAAAGCCTTCTCTCATCATCACAGACGTAGAAATGCCAGATATGAACGGGTTTGAACTCTGTCGAAAAATAAAAAATAACGAAGCGCTTAAGGACATACCCGTCGTTATCTGCTCTTCTCTCTCTCGCCCGGAAGACATCATCACCGGAATAGAATGCGGGGCTGATGGGTATGTAACAAAACCCTACGACAAAAAATACTTAATGTATCGAGTCGAAACTTTACTCAATAACCCGATTGCAACTAACGAAGAAGTCACACCGATTACTATCAATTATGCGGGAAAAAGTTTTGAGATAGTCGCAGATAGACTTCATATTCTAAACATGCTTCTTTCTACTTATGAAAATTCTCTCAAGCAGTACAACGAACTAGTAAACGCGCAAATCGAATTAAAAAAACTCAACAAGTCACTCGACCTCAGCAAAAAAGAAACAGAAGAAGTGCTGCTAAATATTCTACCAAAGCGAGTTGCAAAAGAACTCAGGCAGACAGGAAAAGCAAAGCCTGTTTTTTATGAGAGTGCCAGTATCTTGTTTACTGACTTTAAAGGCTTCACAAAATTATCCGAGAAATTTACAACAGAGGAATTAATTCATCAACTAGATCAATTTTTTTGTTACTTTGATTCTATCATGCAAATGTATAATATCGAAAAGATTAAAACAATCGGTGACGCATACATGTGTGTATCCGGTATTCCCGAAACGAATCCAGATCATGCGGTTAATATCATTAAGGCGGGACTCGAACTAGCGGATTATATGAACATAGTCAACACTATCAATTCCCAAAAAGAAATTCCTCCCTGGGAAATCCGCATCGGTGTTCACTCAGGTCCTCTTGTTGCAGGAGTCGTAGGAACTAAAAAATTCTGTTACGATGTATGGGGAGACTCTGTAAATGTTGCTAGCCGAATGGAATCTTCCGGCGTTCCGGGAAGGGTTAATATTTCAGGTGATACCTATGAAATGATTAAAGAAAATTTTAATTGCGAATACAGAGGAAAAGTCGCTGCAAAAAATAAAGGCGAGATTGATATGTATTTTGTAAACGGGGTTAAGACAGGTTAGGCGAGAAAGAAATATTTTTCAAAAAAGCCGCACAAAATGCTTTTCTTTTTACCCATATATGGTATGGAACATACAATGGATTCTTTAAAAATATATGAGCGGTTAAAAAATGCTAAATTCGATGAAGCAAAGGCAAAAGAGTTAGCGAGCATTTTTTCCTTATTCGCAGAAACTAGTCCTGCATCCAAACAGGATTTACGGGAAACGGAATTGCAAATGGTCAGAGAAATGAAAGACATGGAACTTAGAATCTCTAAAGAAATTGAAGGTATTCGATCTTCCACCGTTCGTTGGGTCGCCGGTCTTATGCTAGTCAACACGGGACTTATGGTTAGCATGTTAAAATTATTATGAGTGTATATGAAATGATCAAATTGACAATAGATTTGTTTTCAGAATTAAAAATGCTAACATTGGTTTTCATAGTAATAACAGTTACATTTACTTCCTGTCTTGGATGGAATGGGGATGAGCCAATTATTACAGAACGGGATAAATGCGAAGCTATTGCTAAAGATAGACATCCGCAAAGTGATCCAGAAGCTTGTAGAGTGCTTCTGTCATTATTTTCGAGTTCTCAAAATTCCTATGCATTTAATTTGATTCTTTTAGGATGTATTGCCTATCAAGTTGATATGAAGGAATGTAAAAAGAAATCAGATATTTTGCCTTCAGGGTCATCGAGGTAATAAGATGATTGCTCTTTGATTAAACGTGAACTCGATGTAAGTAATTTTATTGACGTCATTCCTGCGTAGGCAGGAATCCAGAATCGTAAAATTTTTTTCTTTTAAAGAACCAATTCAAATATTCTCTAGATTCCTGCCTTCATTATGATTCTTTTTCCTAAAAGAATTATTGAGTTTTGAATGACAGGAAAGAAGGTATCCTCATCTTAATACAACATAGTAATCGTATAGTCCCAGGATTTTGGTCCGGGTTTATCGACAGTATCCACGAGAGGAAGTTTATAATACACAGAACCTAAACTAATATCTCCCTTACTAGATCTACACTCAGAGGTTAATGGAAAGTTAACCCTAAAAGCTATAAATCCTTCGCCAAGAAGTCTTGTCGATTCAGATAGAATTTTTTTCTCGCCTGTAGTAGATGTTTGGTCAATTGGCTTTAATACAGATTTGAATTCACGCTTAATGCTTATACTATTGTTAGATCTTTTTTTTACAAATAATGAGCCTAGAAGAACACCGTCTAATACCGCTAAGTCGTTAAATTCAAGTTTGTAATTCACGCGTGCTTTTTTTTGAAAGATTGGATTTAATTCTTTTTCATTTTTCTCTAAATACTTTAGAGAGTAGTCTTTAATCCTTAAATTTTTAGAGAATAATCCTTTGTTGATTCGATTATTAATATCATCTTCATAAATAGGTAAAAATTTAATCACTGTGTTATCGGATTTGTTATTAAGCGGCACAGTATAAGTAATCTCTACGAAACCAGAAAATCCTTTCTTAAAATTAATCGTCTCTTCGTATTCAAAACAGGCATGGAGAGATAGGATAAATAATGAAATAAGCAATCTTAACAGTAAACCCCCTTTCGCAAAGGGGGATAAAGGGGGATTTCGATTAGCTTTTGCGATTGGATTTAACATAAAATCATCCTTTAAAATCAATTTTTTATAAAAAAAGTTTCATTCTAAATTTTGAAGTCAGACGATAATTTATTTAGATAAATTGTGTGTCTGATTTTTAGGGCTGATAAAAAATATCTAGTTACGAAAGTAAATAGATAGACTCCTGCATTTTTTTATTCAGCCCTTATTTTTTAATCTAGAATATAATCCTTTAACTTCTTAGATCTAGTCGGGTGACGAAGTCTTCTTAATGCTTTCGCTTCAATCTGACGAATACGCTCTCTTGTTACCTTAAACTGGTATCCAACTTCTTCTAGAGTTTGCGCATAACCATCATCTAACCCGAAACGCATACGAATGACTTTTTGTTCGCGGGCAGGGAGAGTATGTAACACTTGGCGAATCTGTTCCGCTAAAATACTTCCAGCAGCAGAATTCAGTGGAGACTCTACTTCCTTATCCTCGATAAAATCTCCTAGCTCAGAATCTTCTTCTGAGCCAACAGGAATTTCTAAAGAGATAGGCTCGCGACCTACGTTTTTAACAGACTTAACTTTTTGTACAGGCCAGCCTAGTCTTTCTGCAATCTCTTCATTAGTCGGATCACGACCAAATTCTTGTACGAAGAGACGAGCCTCGCGGATAACTTTGTTTACCTGCTCAATCATATGAACTGGAACACGAATCGTTCGAGCTTGGTCAGAAATTGCGCGAGTAATTGCTTGGCGAATCCACCAAGTTGCATAAGTAGAAAATTTATAACCTTTTTTGTATTCGAATTTATCAACAGCTTTGATAAGACCGATGTTACCTTCTTGGATTAAATCAAAGAAGTGCATACCACGATTCGCATAACGTTTCGCAATAGATACAACGAGACGTAAATTAGCTTTTACTAATTCTTTCTTAGCCTGGGAAATTTCTCTTTCCCCTTTCATGATTTTTTCGCCCCACTCTTTAATCTCTATAGTAGAAGAGCCGGCTTCTTGCTCCATACGACGCAGCTTACGCTCGTTATTTCGTATGTCTTTAATGACTTCGCGAACTTCATCGATGTCGATGCCCATCATTTTTTCGATTTCTTCGATGTTCTCGTTTTTCTCAATAAAGCGGTTAAACGTCTTTATCTCCTTAACGTCATGACCATAACGGGCTTTGATTTTTAAGAAATGTCTGTCGATTTCTTTGATTCGAAATACCATGGATTTAATCTTCTGAGAAATTTTTTGGATTTCTCTTTGCGATACTCCAATCATGCGAGTAGCATTATCAATCTTAGAAGAAGTGATTTCGATTTTTTCTCTGAGCTCTTTGTATTTCTTACTGTTCTCAGAATATTTTTTAATTCGGTTAATAGACTCGTTGTAAACTTTTTCTTCATTTTGGATAATATCCATATTAGAGAAAAATACTTTTTCGAGTTTGTCCGCTTCATTTTGGTTGAGCGCATACAGCTTGTCTACCTTAACTAGTTCGTAGACTTTGATCTTCTTACTTTTGATCTTAGGCATGAGCTTAGCGAAGTTAGCCCGTAGTATGCTAGAAGATAGAATCGTTTCTTCAATTATCTTCTCGCCTTTCTCAATTCTCTTTGCGAGGAAAACCTCTGTTTCCCCCGAAATCAGACTTACTTTACCAATTTCTTTTAAGTAAAGACGAATTGGATCTTCCGATGTTGCTGAAATAGAAGAACTTTCTTTTTTCTTTTTGGCTGGTTTTTCTTCTTTAGGAGGAAGAACCGGAGCCTCTACCGACTTCTTGCTATACTCCTCAACAACTTCAATACCCAGTTCATGTAAAAGAGTAAATACATCGTCGATTTTCTCGGAGTTTAAAATTTTATCAGGAAGTATCTCGTTGATTTCATCGTAAGATACTTCGCTATTGGCTTTTCCAATCGCGATAATTCTTTGTACTTCTGGGAGACTTTGTAAGTTTTCCATTTTTTAATTTACCTCTTTCTTTGCTAAACTGAGTGAACCAATCGTTTCTAGAATTGTCTGTTTTTCTTTTCTAAGAACCATTAGCCTTTCTAAATCTGTTTGTGAATTTTCTAAATAATTCTGACTGAGAGAAAGTTTACTGATTTGTGTATCTATAACAAACTTCCTCTGTTGCAAAACTGCTTCTTTAAAAATAAGTTCTTTTTCTTCTTCTGGTAATTCTTTTAGCTCGACTTCTTCCATAATAAAAGGAGTGATCGCGCTGATAGTAGAATCATCAATCCCTGAATCTAAAATAGATTCGTAACTAATCTCTTCATTGTTCAAAAAACGATTGTATACTAGATCACGCAAGATAGAACTTTCTGAATCGAAAAATTCTTGGTCTAGTAACTCATTAATATGGTGTAAAAGAGAATCGTTTAAAATTAACATGGAAATTAGTTTTCTTTCGTATTTTATTGCAGGCGATGTAGAGTTCGGCTTGGCTACTACAGGCTTATTTCTATTATCGTCTTTCTTAGACTCAAAATTAGGTACCACTTCTTTTTTAAAATCATTTAAAATTGCAGCAAAGCTTAAACCTAGGTATTTTGCGCCTTCTGCCAAGTAAGACTGCTTATCTGTCTCTTTTTCAAGGGTTTTGATGAATTGGAATAGATTTTCAATTGCTTTCTTCTTTTGCTCGGGCTTGGAAGCCGGTGTCGTGTTTTGCATGGTTTCCTGAATTACAAAATCAGAGGACTGGATTGGTTTGCTAAAAAGTTCGAGGATTTCTACCCGGGTTTTTTGCTTGGATAAATCGAAAGGGTCTACTCCATTCTCTAAAAGAATAACCTCGGAAGATACATTTTCCTTAATGCATATTTCGGTTGATCGAAATGCCGCTTTACGCCCCGCATTATCCCCATCAAATAGAATAGTGACTTTATCCGCATAATTTTTAAGAGTTCGAACTTGCTTTTCTGTGAGAGAAGTTCCGAGAGGAGCAATCACATTATCAAATTCTTTTGTAAAAAGCCCGATTACATCCAAATAGCCTTCGACTAGAATAGCAGTCTTAGTTTTGCGAATAGAATTTTGAGCATTGTACAGATTGTAGAACATCTTGCCTTTATCATAAATGATAGACGCCGGGCTGTTGATATACTTTGCTTCATCGCTTGGATTAATCGTCCGACCACCAAAGCCGGCAACCTTTCCGCCTGGCTCAAAGATGGGAAACATAATCCTATCGCGATAAAAATCATAGAGATGGCTTCGATTGGTAGCACTTGCTTTTAAAAGCCCGAGCTTCACCGCATTTCGAACTTCCTCCTCAGAGAGAGACATTTTTTTCCAATTGTCAAAACCGGGTAGACTAAATCCAATTTTGAAATGTAAAGTTTCTGGCTCTAGGATTTGCCGAGTCTTGAGATACTGACGGGCAATTTTCCCCTCATCGGAGTTTAGATTTCGAACATAGTAATCTAGAAATTTTTGATTCAGCGCATAAAGTGCATTCTTCTCGGCAAATTCATTATTTCCACCGGGACCATCCTTAATCGGAATCCCCGAATACTCAGATAAAATTTCTTTAGCGCGGTTAAAATCAACTCGCTCAAAGTCCATGACGAATCGAAATAAATCGCCCGACTTCCCACAACCGAAACAGTGATAAACACCTAAATCAGGAGATACCGTAAAAGAGGGGGATTTTTCATTGTGAAACGGGCAAAGACCAAGTAGCCGCTTGCCGTTTTTTTTGAGTTTTACAAAGCGAGAAATATAGGCTTCTAGCCCGACTTCTCTTTTTACACGTGGAACGAAATCGGTGCTATTTTGCACAGAGAGTTTTAAGATGCCTCAGACATCAGCGATTTCACTAAACTAGAAACAAGAGATCCATCCGCATTCTTCCCTTTTACTTCTTGCATTACTTTTCCAATTACTTTCCCGGCTTCCGCAGGACTCTTGGGGGCTAATTCTTTTATAACGCGGGCAACTACTTCTCGAAGTTCAGATTCAGGCATGTTAGCAGGAAGATAGGAAGTAAGAATGGCATCTTCTGCTTCTTCTTTGATCGCCAGGTCTTCTCTATTTGCCTTTCGGTATTCAGATGCACTTTCCCGACGCTTCTTGGAGTTTGCTCTAATTAAAGCAATGACTTGGTCATCGTTTAATGTAGATACACCTGTCTTGGTTAATTCATATTGAATATCTGATTTTAGCAAGCGAAGGGTAGAGAGTTTTGGCTCTTCCTTAGACTTGAGGGCAGACTTCAAATCTTCATTTATTTGGGTTTGTAAAGACATAGTTATACCGATGTGGATACGAAATTAAAAAGGATCATTAGGGTTGTGTAAAAAGAAATTTTTTACACAGTCCTAGTTGGAATTGATTAAATCTTTTCTTTTTTAGCGAAAATGCGTTTCTTTTTATCGCGTTTTCTTCTAGCTGTATCTATGGCTTTTTTCTTGATAACGCTAGGTTTTTCGAAGTGTTCTCTTTTTTTGATTTCGCTTAAAATACCTGCATTTGCACAATCTCTTTTGAATCTTCTGAGTGCTCCCTCTATGGATTCTCCCTCTTTAATAATGATTCCTACCATCTAATCTCCTTTTAAACGTTTATTTCCCTAAACCAAAAAGGCAGGGAAATACTAATATAGCTACGATTTTAAAATTTAATAAGAGGGCAAGAAATATTTTTGATTCGCAAGACTGTATTTGTTTTTTTAAGCGGCGAAAAAGTCGGCTTTTCTTATATCAGAAAGCTCAATTCGGGCAACGATTCCTTCTTTGCCATTTTTGATTACAACATCCCCATCGAGTTTTCGGTTCTTATCGAGTTCAATTACAGTTCCATCTTTCAAGTAGAGAACAATGTCAATTCCACGATAGTTTACGTATCTAGAAAGAATTTTTTTGAAGTTAGGAGAAGGATTTGCTACTTGCGGATCACTCGTAGTTTGCGCCGGGACTACATTGAGAGGTTGTGTGTTAGGTTGTTTTTTTTCCAAGTTTGTGCCTGCTTTCTTTATTTATGTCGGATTGATTTCCTTAAAATAAACGGTACGTTTAGCAAAATCCTAAAGGACTTTTTTTATTTTTATATAAAAAAATCGTTTATACTCATATTTTAGCTGCTTGTACTAACACAACATTTCGCATAACGCTTGTATAGTACGAACAGTAATTAGCCGCTCAGAGGCAGAATTTAGGGGTTTACGGGCATTAGGCTATACAGGTTTTAAGTACCTCTGTAAAGATTACCATGCGAAGGCGTTGGTCGCGAATACCTGGAGTGAAGGGCGAAATGAACACGGATAAAAGATGTGATAGATAGATTTTTATTCTCGATGCATCAATTTCATTTATGTGCATCGTTTGAATAAGATTACGAGAAAACGCACGAAGGTCTATGCTGTAAAATTATCGATCTAATGAATGGCAGAAGAGGCATTCTTGCCTTTTTAATGACAAGCTATCAAACCACCTGAATTTCATTCCTAAAGTATCCGACCTGTTTTCGTTTTTATACATATCCTGATCGAACGCTGAACGAACCGTGATCGAATGGTGATCGAACGATGTGCTAGGAAATTCATAAATCAAAGTGACAAACTCCCATCCCAAAATTTTAATTCCCTAAAACCTTCCTTCGAGAATCATTGCGATAAGATGAAAATAGGAATTGTAAAGCATCTAAACGCGAGACCACTTACCTATGGATTTGAAAAGACGGGATCACACGAACTAGTATTTGAAAATCCTTCTGTATTAAAAGATTTGTTACTGAAAGGTGAACTCGACACGGCACTTATTTCCTCTGTAGAGTGCATTCGAAACGAATCGGTATTAGCCTATTCAACTGCCTGCGGAGTATGTGCAAAAGACAAAGTTCGTTCTATTTTGTTTTTTAAGAATAAGAAAGATTCTTTCCCTCCCGAGAGTATCTATACAGATGCGGGGTCTCGCAGTAGCGTTGCTCTCTTACAAACACTGCTCAAAAAGCAAACTGGGAAGCTAATTGAAGTTATCCCTACAAATCCAAATACTATTTTAGAAAATATTCAAAGCGCGCATAATTCACATTTGCTCTTTGGCGATAATGCACTTCTTGCTACCTGGGATTCTTCTGTCTACGAAGTATTTGATCTTGCAGAGTGGTGGCATCGTGAGACTAATCTATCTTTTGTGTTTGCCTTTTGGGCATTTCCTAAAACTAAAAACTACCCGGATTCTTTTTTTCTAGATTCACTTGAATATGGAATTTCACATCTAGAGGAAATCATCTCTTCTGAAAAAAGATTTACACTCGATATGTTAAATTTATATTTAAAAAAAGAATTGCACTACCGGATAACGCATATTGACCTCTCCGGTTTTGCACTATTTAGAAAGTATTGCACGCAGTGGAAAATACTCTAATTACTCTTTTGTGATTTTTTTATAGAAATTTCTTTGTCCGGGGTCAATTGCAATTTCTCCGTTATGATGAAGTCTGCGAGTATACTCGTTAACCTCTTTCATTTTATCTTTTAGATAGATGGCTAGTTTTTTATCTTCATGAGCGATATGCGAGAGAAGCCATGTCTTTAAGTCCTGTGCTAAATGAAAGGCAGCTAGATTATCACCCGCTTCATTTTCTTTTCTTCTCTGTTTTATAAAGCCTACGAATGATTCATGTTGATGAAAATGGTTTAGAATTTCTGGATAGCGAAATTCTTTCATAATTTTTTCTTCGAGGGTAAAATGCTTCACTGTGTATTCAATCGCTTCTTCGATTACTAGATTAAAAACTTCGCTCTTTTTTGTGCTTCCCATTGTCTTCACAGCTTTATCTAATTGGATAACCATTTTGAGAAGCCAGATATGCTGTAAGTCAATAACAGGAATATGCAGAGATAAGTTATGCGATCTCCATATGTGTAGAATATCTTCGACCATATTTTCGCTTATGACTTCTTCTATTTCAGTCTGTCTATGATTGCAAATATCTTTATACACATCGCCTTGTTTTTTAGTGATATTGTATTTCTTTTTTATTAAAATTTCCTGGCAAAATGCTTTTACATCAATAGACTTGCTTTTGAAATAATCTACATATAACTTATCTTCTTTTAAAATATGTTGGAATAACCATTTTTGTAACATATTCAAAAGACCTAGAGCGGCTAACTCATTAGTATTCGCTAGATCATGCTTCTCCTGTAGAGTCTCAACAAATTGTCTGTGATGCTTTACATGCTCTTCAAATCCGGGATACTTAAATTCTTTTAAAACTTCTTCTTCTAAACTAAAATGCTCTGACACATAATCAATGATTCCTACAATCGAATCTTTTAGTGTTTCACTTAAACTCTCTGCATTGGAAAGTGCAGATTCAAGAGTTGAAATAATATAGAGTAGCCACAGATGCTGTATGTCAATCAAAGGAATCCCTAGTTGAAAATGATTGTCTTGCCAGAAATTGCGTAAATTTGTAATCTTATCAGTAGAATCTTTTGTCATTACTATCATAGTATTATCTTAAAATAAATCCCTGCCTTTCTTACCAGAAAATACATTCTGAAATAATATGATATTTCTCAGTATCGGATTCAATTTCGCATGATAATCAGAGTTGTTGAAAAAATCATTAAGATAAGCAATGTCATTTCGAGCGATAGTCGAGAAGTGCTAATAGCGTTAGCGAAATAAAGGCTATTAGCATTTGTAGTTCTCGACCCTGCTCGAACTGACAATTAATTTTTCAACAACTCTATTGGCTACGGCAAACTTGAATTGTAAAAACAAAGTATATTCAGTATAACAACTCTCTCCATACTTCTCTGTGCCGGCGCCTGTGCTGAATTTACCGAAGCATGGCAAAATTTCTCTTAACTTGACATGCAAGCAACAAGACCTTTAATGGGTTAGATGAAACAAATTGGAATACTAGGCGGAGGAGCAGCAGGATATTTCGGGGCAATCCAAATAGCCAGGCTTCTAAAAGGTAAGGCTAATATTGTTTTGCTCGAGAAAGCCAGCGAGCCACTTACCAAAGTAAAAATTTCTGGCGGGGGGCGATGCAATGTTACCCACAACTTGTTTGATCCTGTTTTACTTTCAGAAAAATATCCGCGTGGCTCTAAAGAGTTACGGGCTGCTTTCGAAAGATTCCAACCTAGAGATACAGTTGCCTGGTTTGAGAGTAAGGGTGTTTCGTTAAAGGCAGAGGCAGACGGGAGAATGTTTCCTATTACCAATTCTTCTTCCACAATTATAGACTGTCTTACTAGAGAAGCAATTAAAGAAGGTGTAGAAATTCGACTGGGTAGCGCGATCACTGCAATCTATGTAGATAAGACAAAAGAGGAAAATAAATTTTGCCTCGTTGACTCGGAAGAGCAAAATCTATTCTTCGACAAATTACTAGTAGCCACAGGCTCCAATAGAAAAGTATGGAGCTGGCTCGAAGCTTTAGGTCATACAATCGAGAACCCAGTTCCTTCTTTATTTACTTTGCATATTCCTGATGCACGAATCAAAGACTTGCCCGGGCTCTCTGTTCCCAATGGAGAAATTCGTTTGCTGCCTAAAGGCAAACCACAACAAGGACCAATCTTAATTACCCACTGGGGACTCAGTGGTCCGGCAGTACTAAGACTCTCTGCCTGGGAAGCAAGAAGCTTTGCAGAATGCGAATACAAAGCAAAAGTAAAAGTAAACTGGCTAGGTCAAGTATCAGGAGAAGAATTCATTTCACGGCTAACAGCGATTAAGCAAGGAAATCCTGCAAAGAAAATTTCTGCCAATTCCCAATTCGGTCTTGCCTCTAGACTCTGGGAATCATTTCTTCGAAATGCAAATATCAATTTAGAAAAAAGATGGTCTGAAATTTCTAACGCAGAGATGAATCGACTGAGAGAAGAGATTTGTAGCAGTATATATGAAGTAGACGGTAAATCTATTTTTAAAGAAGAATTTGTTACCTGCGGTGGAGTCAAACGAAAAGAGGTAGATTTTAGAACTATGGAAAGTCGCATTATCCATGGAATGTATTTTGCAGGGGAAGTATTAGATATTGATGGAATCACGGGTGGATTTAATTTTCAAAATGCATGGACTACAGCCTGGATTGCTTCAGAGGGAATAGCGGGTGATTAGAAATAGCCTCCCCTCAATATACCTAAAATTATTTCCAGAGTCTATTTTAGATTTTGCGATAGAAGAAAAAAAGGCTACCTGCGACAACTGCGCGTTAAGCGCTGGCAAAAGTCCCGATCACAGGTCATACCAACCTAATCTAAAATGCTGTACATTTCATCCTTTTCAAACCAATTACCTGATGGGGCAAATTTTATTATCCCCTACTACGCCAAAAAAAGTTCTAGAGCGGATAAGGGCAAAGATTGAAAAAAGAGAATATGCTCTACCGATTGGAATTGTAGCACCTATGCCGCACCAGATTAAATTTGCGCAGCGTAAAGACCATGAATTCGGAAACCGCGAAGATTGGCTCTGTCCATATTATGATAGAGTGAAAAATAATTGTGGAATCTGGAAATCACGAAGCTCAGTATGCACTAGCTTTCATTGTCTCAGTAGTTATGGAAGTGCGGGGTTTGAATTTTGGGATCAGTTGTCTGATTATATTTCTTACGTGGAGATGGCACTCATGGAAGAAGCTTTACTTCAATTGGAATTTACACCCATGGAAATTTCAGATCAATTGAGTTTTCTAAATCCAGACGGGCAAAGCTCTTCTCGAAAGCGTAAACAATTTCTCACGAAAGAATTTACCCGCCTGGTATGGAAGAATCACTTCGAAGACCAGGAAGGCTTCTATAAAAAATGCTACGAGATAGTAGCAAATTTTTCTGAGAAACAATTTAAGAAAGCACTTGGCAATCCAGGTATCGTAATTCAAAAAAAATTAATGACTGCAAAAAACGCCGTTATACTTTGAGACTTATTGGGGTTGTATAAAAATAAAAATTTTGCCACAGAGGCACCGAGACGCAGAGAGGGTTTTGGGATTGTGCTATTTTTTCATATGCACCAAGTTAAAGAGAGCTTGTGTAATTTTTTGATTCAATTATTGTTTTTTAATATCATAAGCACAATTCTGAATTGTAAAAATAATGAAGATATTATAAACTCTCCTTAAATCTCTCTGTGTCTCAGTGCCTCCGTGGCATATCTTATTGCACTGTCCCAATACTAAACTTGATAATAATGAAATATCTTATAAATACATTTAAAAGAAGACTGTCGCAGCTAAGGACGATACAACGAGACAAATATATTGTATTTAACGCGACTAAAAATTGGAACCGGTTTCCTAGATTTGCCGGTGTTGTATTTATTGCATCGTTTAGTTTTCTAATACAACATAGTTTTTATCCTAGCGTGGATAGAAATTCTTTTTCGTATTCCATTTACACAGGGGTATATAGTAGTTTGCTTGTAACGACTGTATTATTTTCGTTGCTAGTATATTTTCTAAATGTAAATCACAGGAGAATTCATTCTATATATCTATTGTATTTTTCTATTTTTATTATTGCGACTTTGTTTCTGAATATTCTTAATTTATTTCACGGGCAAGACTTATCGCTGTATGCCTTTGTAGTCATGTCTGTTCCCTTGATTCTAAGAACGCAAATACCTTATTATGCTCTGATTTATACTATTATAGTCATTGCGTTTACGGTTTGTTTGTCTACACTCCATCCTGACAAAACAAATGGACTCACTATCACACAGGTATTTCTTTATTCGTTTGTGGGATTTCTCACAACTCTCACCATTGAATATGCAAGACGAAAGACATTTCACCTAGAAGAAGAACTCCGAAAAAAAAATACAATCTTAGAAAGTATCTCCGTCAAAGACCCGTTAACCGGTGTATACAACCGTCGTTACATGATGGACTTACTTGTGCATCATATACTTTTATCTCGAAAAAATTTCCAACCATTCTGCCAGGGAATTGTAGATATAGATCACTTTAAAAAAATAAATGATACTCTTGGTCACTTGACAGGAGACGATGTATTAAAAGAAATTGCAAGAATTATCAAATCCACCGTTCGCTCTAATGATTTAGTCTTTCGATTCGGGGGAGAAGAATTTATTATTTTATTTCCAGAAACTAGTTTAGAACATGCTAATATAGTAATGCAAAGAATTAGAACTGTCATCGAATCACACAGCTTCATGGGTGTTCCCTGGACAGTCACAGCATCTGGAGGTTTCACCACATTATCCGATACTGACTCACCAGATTCAATGTTAAAACGATCAGACGAGCTATTATACAAAGCCAAAGCAGATGGACGAAATAGGATTTATTCTACATGATTGTTACACCGATACAAATCAGGTTTAGCGATATGGATCCGATGAGACGAGTCAATAATTCAGTATATAGTTCTTATTTAGAATTAGGCAGGTTGGATTTTTGTAAGAAGTATATTTCGATTAATACTCTAGAGGATATTCCATTCGTATTAGTGAGAGTAGAGTTAGACATTGTAAATTCTCTCCGACCCGGCGAAGAAGCGGAAGTAAACACATGGGTTTCGCGCGTAGGAAATACTTCCTGGGACTTTGCGGCAAATATTGTTAATCCTGTAACAAAAAAACTCTATGCAAAAGCCAAGACCGTGCAAGTCTATTACGATTACCGCCTCGACACCAAGCTTGCAATTCCTAGTGAATTCAGAGAAATTTTAAAAAAAGAGATGAATTCCTTGCCACAGAGTCACTGAGACACGGAGAGGATATGAAAGTGTCTTTATATTATGTTTACAAATAACTTACAATATATATTATTCCCCTGAAAAGAAAAACTCTGCGTCTCAGTGCCTCGGTGGCAAAAAATTAAGTAGTAACGGAAAGGAGAATTGAATGTTTCGAACGATTGGATTTTATTTGTATTTTTTTATAAGAGGGTTTGGAAGTTTCATTGAAAGGTGGATTGCAAGTCGTGTAAGTCTTGCAACAGTAGAAGAAACAGATTGGGAGAAAAATAAAACTCCACGAGCATGGGCGAAAGGTCTGGTGAGTATTGTAGGCGGGCGGATAACAGTAAATGGCGCAGAGAATCTCCCGAAAGGAGCAGTAGTCATCGTAGCCAACCACCAAGGGAGTTTTGATATTCCTGTGTTGATCGGATTTGTCCCTAAGCCATTTGGATTTATTTCTAAGGTAGAAGTATTAAAAATTCCAGTTGTAGGCGGATGGATGCGAGTGATGAATTGCGTATTTATGGACAGATCAAACCGCGCAAAATCAGCAGAGGCTATTGGAACAGGAGTAGAAGTTTTAAAACAGGGGCATTCTCTTGTTATCTTCCCGGAGGGAACAAGAAGTAAAGGTGGACCGGTTCAAGCTTTTAAAGCGGGAAGCGTGCGGCTCGCAATTGATGCAGAGGTTCCTATTGTTCCAATTGCAATCGACGGAACAGCAGACATCATGGAAAAAAATAATAATATCATGAAGCCCGCCGATGTTACAATCACAATCCTTCCACCCGTGACAGTTGAAACAATCAAGTCAATGGATAGCAAGGCATTAGCCACTCACGTCCAATCACTCATCGCTCCTTACGTTAAAACTTCGCGGTAAATAGAAAATTGCCATGAAGACAAAGAAAGAAATTGTAGAAAGCTGGCTTCCGCGGTATACGGGTGTTACACTCGATGCTTTCGGAGAATATATACTCCTGACAAACTTTGATAATTATGTGCAGAAATTTGCAGACTGGCATGGAGTAAAAATAGACGGTCAAGATAGAGCGATGCGAAGCGCTACATCGGAGGGGATAACAATCATTAACTTTGGAATGGGAAGCCCAAATGCGGCAACCATTATGGATTGTCTCAGTGCAATTAAGCCACATGCCTGTCTATTCCTCGGAAAATGCGGTGGTTTAAAAAAGAAAAACGAACTGGGAGATTTCATTCTACCAATCGCAGCCATAAGAGGAGAAGGAACATCTAATGACTATTATCCTCCAGAGGTTCCATCCCTACCCGCGTTCGCCTTACAAAAAGCAATTTCTACAACCATTCGAGATTATAACCAGGACTATTGGACTGGAACAGTCTACACTACAAACAGAAGAGTCTGGGAATGGGACAACGACTTCAAAGAATATCTAAAAAAAATTCGCGCCATGGCAATTGATATGGAAACAGCTACTATTTTCTCTACAGCCTTCTACAATGAAATCCCCGCCGGCGCATTACTACTAGTATCCGATCAACCCATGGAGCCAGACGGAGTTAAGACAGAAAAAAGTGACCAGGAGGTTACTAAGGATTATGTGGACTTACATATAAAGATAGGCATTGATTCACTCAAACAACTCATCAACAAAGGGACTACTGTTAAGCATTTGTTGTATTAGGATTCAACACTGCTTGCATATTTACTTTAGTATCGGAAAGATTTTCTTCTGGTAGTATTTCTAAATTAAATTTTTTAAAATCCACCTACTATCATCTTCACTTAATCCTCGAAATGCAAAGCCAGCTCCATTTTCATCTTTTCGAACTACCCCAGCGACAAATAGCCGTTTATCTCTTTCGGTTTCAATGGATTCGACAAGCTCACCAACCATTTCTACTGCGACTTCTGCATTGATTTCAAATGGAACCTCATTCCAATCTACATAAAATCCTGCCTCGGATATATCCTTTGTTAGCCGGTCTACTCCATTGATACATACTTGAATTTGAATTGGCTTTCTTTTTTCTCCTCTCCAACCTCCCCCCTTTCGTCTGACGGACGAAACCTAGCAGACCTGCGGCTTCACGCCTGATGGCTTAAGAAGCCTCGTCGGATACATTTTTAAATAAGGAGCTGAAATATCTTTCTTCAAAAAGTATACAGCTCCTAAAAAAATAATCGTAGATTCAAAGAGGGAATAAAAATTAAACTTAACCGGATTTACAATCGTAGCATATATATTGAATAGAATTAAAACCATTGAATAGAGAATGAACAAATACCATGCCCATTTTTTAATTAAATACAAACCTATGCCACAAAGAACAGGCAATATTAAAAAGGCAATTTCAAGACCAGTAAAACGAATCGAAGAAATGTTTGTCCAATTCATAGGTAGATTTCGAATAAAAAGTTGTAGATAATAGTTATATATCGGTGAAAGAATTAGAAGTAACCTGATTACGATTAGTGAAGTCGGTTTTTTTACTCTCGTTCTACGCTCTGAGCTATTAATTAAATTCATTGTTTTTCCTCTTCACTTCTTTTTTGAAATTGTATACAAAAGGCTAATATTTATTACCCCTAATATAAAGACCGTAATCACCATTAAGTTTTCCAGACGAATAATATGCTTATACAAAATTTGATCTTTAGGAGGAAGACTTTTCCATGTTAATTCTTCATCAGGATTCGGTTTTGAACTATCTGTATTTACATCGCTTGTTGTTTCTGAATTATCGTTTGTAGCTACTTGTGGACTACCTGTTCCCTGTAGCCCAATTGGAACCAAAGAAATTGATTTTGATTTTTCTTCCTGGTAATCTACCAAGGGTGATTTGTCTTTTAGTTCGTTATATCTTTGGCGCACAAAAGCATGGTTACTCCATACTTTGTATACCTTTTCAAATTCTATAAAAGCAGATTTGTATTTTCTCTTTTGATAAAGTCTTTCTCCTTTATCAAGCCAGATTTCAGCCTGGTAAAGCGCAAGGGTAGCATCTCCAGGATTCTCTTTTAGTAATTCCTCTACATCT
>JANMOF010000421.1:0-19107 GCA_031368925.1 Leptospiraceae bacterium | reverse complement strand
CCAGGGATGCGGCGGAAGATACATACCAGGTGTTAAAAGACTATAAAGGCAAAGGCTTTGGTGTAATCCATTGTTTTGCGTATAATGCTGAATATGCGCTTAAGTTTGTAGAACTCGGCTATTATATTTCATTTTCCGGTGTGGTTGTTTTTAAAAATGCACAGGATATTCAAGAGGCAGCAAGACAAGTTCCACTGGAAAATATTCTTATAGAAACTGACGCTCCTTTCCTGGCTCCCCCTCCGCACAGAGGAAAGAGAAATGACTCATCCAATCTTCCGTTCATATTAGAAAAAATGTTTTCTTTACGAACAGAAGCCAATCATAAAGTCGAAGAATCCATATACGAAAACAGTTTAAAATTTATACATAGAAAAATAATCTAAAAAGGATTTAAACAAGAATGAAAATACGCTCAATAATATTAGATAAGCTTAATACATTAAAAAGTCAAAAACCTGCGGTGGCAAGCCCACTGCTAAGTGCGAACTCCCCCTTTCAGCACGGGAGTGCTGACGCCAACTGCGTAAGGTAACCCTATGCTAGATATAAACAGAATCCAATCCAACCCAGACGAATTAAAAGAAATGCTAAAGAAGAGATGTATGGATGATACAACTCTAGTTGACAGGCTAAACGTAATTATCCAGAACAAGAAGAAATTCCAAGGGGAAGCTGAAACTCTACGTGCAGAGCGTAATAAGGTTAGTAAAGAAATAGGAATCATCAAAAGTAAGGGTGGTGATATACAAGAATTATCCGCTTCCATGAAGGAAGTTGGAAGTAGAATCAAAGAATTGGAAGATGCATTAGAAGTAGAAGAAAATAATCTTGCCGATTTAAACTTAAATCTTCCTAATTTTTTAGATGCAGAAGTCCCATTCGGGAAATCAGATGAGGATAATGTAGAAACCCACAAGCACGGAGTTAAACCGGAGTTTGCCTTTACCCCCAAGCCACATTTCGAAATTGGGGAAGCACTTGGAATATTTGATTTTGATAAAGGTGTAAAGCTTGCCGGTAGCCGCGCTTATACTTATTTTGGTAAAGCAGCTAAACTTGAACGTGCTCTAATGAACTTTATGTTAGACACTCATGCAGCAGAACACGGATACGAAGAAGTCTGGGTTCCTACACTTGTAAATGATGAGTCGATGAAAACCACTGGTCAATATCCAAAGTTCAAGGACGAATACTATCGCCTCGAAGCGGATAATCTAAGTTTAATCCCAACAGCAGAAGTTCCTTTGACAAATTTATACAGAGACGAAATTGTTCCAGAAGATAAACTTCCAATTTGTGTGATGGCGCATACTTCTTGTTTCAGACGAGAAGCTGGCTCTCATGGAAGGGATACTCGTGGTTTGGTGCGAGTCCACCAATTCCAAAAAATTGAACTCGTGAAATTTACAAAGCCAGAAGATTCTGAGGCAGAACACCGTAAGATGCTAGTAAATGCTGAAAACATTTTAAAAAAGCTAGGACTGCATTATAAAGTATTGCTTCTTTGCAGCAAGGATACGTCCAACTCATCTTCTAAAACTTTTGACATCGAAGTGTGGATGCCAGGTCTTAACCGCTATATGGAAATTTCATCCGTATCTAACTTTAAAGACTTTCAAGCACGCCGCGGAAAGATTCGTTACAAATCTAAAGAAGGTAAGAACCAACTTCTACATACAATCAACGGCTCAGGACTTGCAATTGGTAGAACTCTTGCGGCTATCGTTGAAAATTACCAAACAGAAACTGGAGATTTTACGATTCCAGATGCACTTAAGAAATATTTCTAAAGAGGAAAAGTAGTATATACCGCTAATCGCTACTCGAAGAAAAAATGAATCCAACAAAACTTGCACTCGCATCAAACAACGAGCATAAGATTTTCGAATTTAAGAAAATCTTGATTACCGGCTTTTCTTTATTAACCGCAAAAGAATTAGGGTTAGATTTTGAAGTAGAAGAAACAGAATCCACCTTCGAGGGAAATGCGAGGCTTAAGTCAGAGCATCTTTATAAAATTTCAGGACTTCCTTCTATTGCTGATGATTCTGGAATTTGTGTAAGTGCTCTGGGCGGAAAACCAGGTGTATACTCTGCACGTTACGGCAAACTAGAATTTACCGATAGAGATAGAACTGAGTTTATGCTTAAAGAAATAAAGGGCAATCCCGATAGAGCAGCTTACTATTTTTGTTGTATTGCTTTTACAGATGGAAATGGAACTAAGTTCTTCACTGGAAAATGTGAAGGCATACTCGCAGAAGATTACGATGAAAGCGGAAATGGATTTGGATACGATCCGATTTTTATTTATCCACCACTCGGCAAACGTTTCTCGCAAATTTCATCAGAAGAAAAAAACAAAGTCTCTCATAGAGGAATTGCACTTAGAGAATTTGCGAAGTTTCTATTGGGGTAACTATCTATTATACTCCAACATCACAGTCGAGAAAACAGCAAGTCCTTCTGAGCGTCCAAGTGCACCCATCTTTTCTGTTGTCGTAGCCTTAACTGAAACTTGGTCTTCTTGAATTTCTAAAAGCTTTGCGAGAGAAGAAATAATCTTTAAACGATGAGGAGCAATCTTTGGCTTCTCACCAACGATTGTATTGTCAACGTTTAACAAGGAGTATCCTCTTTCTTTCATAAGCTCTAAACATTTTCGTAGAATGATAGCCGAATCCATGTTCTTCAAAGATTTATCCGTGTCTGGAAAATATTGCCCAATGTCGCCGAGACCAAGGGCACCGAGAATTGCATCGGATAACGCGTGTAAGACAATGTCTGCATCAGAGTGACCGACAAGCGACCATTCAGATTCAATAATATAGCCACCGAGAATTAGCGGACGTGTTGCGTCTATCGCAAGTTTATGAAAATCAATTCCATTTCCAACTCTATATTTCGGGGACATCTAGAAGCTCGATATCAGTGTTATTCTTTTTGAAATAGTTTAATTCCCAATCGGACTCGAATAAAACAGCCATTCTACCATCTCGGTCAAAGATTTGATTTGCGGAGGTTGGAATCTTAGTCATGTCTTCCTTTTTTACCCAACGACAGGCGCCATAGGGAAGTGGCGTAATACTACTCTTAGCGTTGTATTCATCCTGTAATCTTCTCTGGAATACTTCGAACTGTAGATTTCCAAGAGCGCCTATTATCGGATAGCCGCTACCAATCGTTCTCGATGTGAATAAATGTAAAATTCCTTCTTCGGATAATTGCTCTATGCCTTTCTTGAAACTTTTGAGAGACATGCTATCAGGACAAGAAACAGTAGCAAACATTTCAGGAGCAAAGACGGGAAGCGGTTTTAATTTAGGAATTGGTCCTGAGGCGAGAACATCCCCTATTTTATAAGTTCCTGGATTTACGAGTCCTATAATATCACCTGGATAAGCTTCATCAATCGTATTTCTATCCTGTCCGAAGAATGCAAAGGAAGAGGAAAGCTTAATTGGCTTGTCTAACCTTTCGTGGTTAACAGTTGTTCCCCGCTCAAACTTGCCAGAACAGATACGCACAAATGCAATTCTATCCCTATGCACTTTATTCATATTAGCCTGCACTTTAAAAACGAAACAACTAAAAGGAGAATTTATTGGATCTAACTCACCACCTTCTCGTAAAGCAATATGAAAAGGAGGAGGAGCAATTGTTAAAAAATGATCTAAAAATAGCTGAATTCCAAAATTGTTAACAGCAGATCCAAAGAAGACGGGAGTAATTACACCTGCGAGAAAATCTTCATCACTAAAAGGAGAAATTCCATTATCAATAATATCAATTTCTTCTCGGAATTTTTTTAATATATCAGAATCAATTTGATCTTCGAGGCTACTATCGTTTATCCCACTGAGTTGAACAGGAGCCTGGTAAGCACCACCGGGAGTTTTCTGAAATAGGTTGACTTGTTTTTCTTCGCGGTTGTATACACCTTTAAAATCAGGACCTGTTCCTATTGGCCAGACAGCAGGAACTGCAGTGATACCGAGAACTTCTTCTATTTCATCGAGTAGGGCAAACAAATCTTTCGTTGGTCTATCCATTTTATTAATAAAGGTAATAATCGGAATTCCGCGATCGCGGCAAACTTTGAATAGCTTTCGTGTTTGGGTTTCAACTCCTTTCCCTGCATCAAGCACCATAACGGCAGTATCCGCTGCAATCAGCGTGCGGTAAGTATCTTCAGAGAAATCCTCGTGACCGGGAGTATCGAGCAAATTTAAAACAAAATCTTTATATTCAAATTGTAATGCCGCGGAGGTAATAGAGATTCCCCGCTCTTTCTCCATTGCCATCCAATCGGATGTGGCTGACTTTTTATCCTTACGAGCTTTCACAGCTCCTGCAAGTTGGATTGCTCCTCCGTAGAGAAGTAATTTTTCTGTGAGAGTAGTCTTTCCCGCATCCGGGTGTGCGATAATAGCGAAGGTTCGTCTTCGTGCGGTTTCTTCTTTTAAGCTGAGTGCCATACTGCCATATTTGCAGAAAGGCTCAAATTTCCAATTCTTTTCAAATCAATTTTGCAACTTCTAGCGAAAGGGGTTGACTCGGTGTCATGAATTTGTGAATGCAAATTCATGACAGGAGAGGAAAACCCGGTCGGCGTTTAATAACGATTAGACCGCCGATTCGCCCTGAGCATAAATCTAATTTATATCAATTCGAACTCGCAGTTTCTTCTTTTTGAAATGAATAAATTTATCCGGACGAAAGCGACTCAGCTCAAATTCATAAACGCGATTATGAACGATGAGATTTGGTTCAAATGCAATTTGTAAACTACGCGTGCTTTTATAGGTTCCAATTCCATTACAACACTCACAATAAATATTAGAGCCGAGACATTCAGGACAGAGAATCCGAACCGTTAATGGAATTTTCACTAAAACTTTCCGTGTAGCCTCTTCTTTTTTTATTAGTAAATCTATATCGTGGTTAAGACCTGTATATTTCGTTCGATCTTTTCTTCTAAATCCAGCGCGGAGTAGACCTCGACGAGCAAGAAAAGTCATGGAGGTAGTATAGATTAGCCGCTCTTGGGGGAGAATAAATATTTTCTTCGCCTTATCAGTATTAGCCTTTAGAGAAAGATGTTTAAGATAGGCTTTATCATAGGCTTCTCTAAATTCACCACTTAATACCTGGTAAGCCGCTAGTAGATGTTGAAATTTCTCTACTTGACCCGTAGAGCGATTATCGGGATGATAAATTTTTGCAAGTTCTCGATAGTATTTCTTGATTACATCAGGGCTACTTCCAAACGGAAGATTGAGCACAGCGTAATAATCAGGAAATTTTGTGAGTGGCATAGGTTTAGTATCGGCTAATTAGCCTTAACTTTTAAGGGGTTCATTCCTATCCCAATTTTCTATATATCTCAAAGAATTTTTCATTAGGTATTAAACCCAATTCATCCGAAGAAAGCTCAGGCTTAATTCTTTTTAAGAAATACATATCCACATCCCCTTTGTTTTTTGCAGGAATTTTACCTCGGTATTCACAAATAAAAAAAGGTTCGACTCTTTCAAAAACAGATTTAGAAATATTAATTTCTCCCGTCGCGCCACTTGACTCTAACCGACTAGCTGTATTAACCGCGTCTCCCCAAATATCATAAGCAAATTTTTTCTCGCCTATTACTCCTGCGATTACAGGTCCACAGTGGATACCTATTCTTAGCTCCCAGAATTCTAACCCGAGAGAGTCTTGTAGTTCTTTGATTTGGTTCATTAATAGTTTTAATTCTAAACTAGCAAGGCACGCATCAACGGGGTGGGTATTATTTTTAATAGGAAGTCCACCTGCGCACATATAGCTGTCGCCTATCGTCTTGAGTTTTTCTAGTTTATACTTTTCTATTATCTGATCAAACTTGGTAAAGCTTGCGTCTAACGTCTTTAATAATTCTTCCGGCGACATTCTTTCTGCAATTTTTGTAAATCCTTCAAAGTCTGTAAATAAGATAGTAACATTCTCATATAACACAGGTTTAACAAAACCTTCGTCTTTTAACTCTTCTGCGACCTCGACTGGCAATATATTGAGTAATAATTTTTCACTTCTATTTTTTTCTTTTTCGGCTATAGTAATTAGCTCTTTTAACTTTACGTTCAGCTCTAAGTTTGCTGTTGCTATGAAACGAACGGAATTATAAAGTCCAAACACCATGATAGATAAAAGCAAATAAGAAAAAAGGTATGTGAGTATATTTTGATTATCCTCAAAATTCATTAAATTTACATAAGGATAAGATCCCAGGTAAAGTCCTAAAAGCAATACGAAGTAAAGTATCACAGAGGATATAAGCAAAAATAAAGGTTGAAATGTATTAGCGGAAAACAAGGAACTAACCACAATCATACAAATGATAGCTCCGGTAAATGCAGAGTTTCCGCTACCAGTCAAATAAATTATAGTAAACGTAGAAACCAAATCAACGAAGGCAGGTATATAAGGTAGTATTCGAAACTTTTCATAATTGAAAATAATGAAAAATTCTAGCGTCATCCAAATAGCGGCAAACGAAGCAATAGCCCATAGTAAATTCTTGAATAAATATAATTCACTTGGAACAAAATATAAAACTACTAAATTTGCCAGCAAGCGCGCAAGATTTGGAATAACCGCTTTCTTTCTATTTGCAACACCCTGCTCTTTATTTATTTTATCTTTCAATTCTTCCATAGTTTTTCTTTAAAGGAAAGTCATCATTTCCATAGAATGTATTTAAGCAAGATTTCTATTCCCTTTTTTTCAAGAAAGTTTCTAGGTCAGAATAGAATCGGTTAAAGCTAACTGAATGAGAGAGGAGAGAATCAATGTTTTCCTCCGATGTTTGTGAAACTAAATCCAAGACTATTGATTCACGAGTTATAGATTGATACTCCTCTTTCTCATAAATTTCTTTTTTTAAATTACCTTGCGGGAATCGCTCCAATTCACCAGATTTTAATTTGGGAGATTTTTCTTTTATATACTTCAAATAACATAACCAATGCTCAATTGATTGAACGGTCACTACAAAAATAAATTTGTCTTTATTGCGTGGGTTTTCTTTATCTTTAATATTCTTCCATTCTTGTTTTTGTCGCAAATCTTCATCAGGTTTTGATGAATCTATATCAAAGCACACTATGAACAACTTTACTCTATAGTCCCGAAACACCATTTTAGACGCATTGATAAAAGATTTTTTTAATTCAGTTTTATTTCTTATCTCTAGTTTATTAAATTCAGGACTACTAAAAGGAAAATCAGAATAATCCGCACCAGTTATTTTGATAATGATGGGGATAATTTCTTTTAGAAATATTTTTTGCGCATTATCTTCACAGAACAATGCATATTGAGAACTCATTCAGGAACGCCACCCAAAAATCCAATCGCCCAATGCTCGCCAAGCGAAGAAAGATAATCTATCTTATCCTCTCGCCCTTCTTCTTTATCAATAAAGTCTCGCTTTAAATTTTTAACTTGTGTAGACTTATCAATCTTATCCACAATATGAACACCTTCAGGAAATTCAGTAAATTGATCCACAACATAGGTAGAGTGAGTCGTGAGTATTATACGAATTCCCTTGTCCTTTGCAATTTGAAAAATGAGTTCAATGATTTCTTTAATTCGTCTAGGATGAATTCCTTTTTCGGGTTCTTCTAGCATCAATAAATGCGGTGGATTTGGTTGGTGGATAATGGCTAATAGTGCAAGAAAGTAAAGAACACCCTCGGATAATTGGTCTGACCAGAACGTATTATCATCCTTATCCGCAAGTCCTAGTTTTTTAAATGTAGAAGAACTTCCTGTCCGGGTTACATTTAACAATCGTATGCCATTAAATTCATTCGTAAAACGAAATAAGTCTTTTTCTATTTCTCGAATAACTTTAGGCTTTGTGTCTCGCATTGAATCAATGAAGGATACAAGATTTGAACCATCAGGGAGAACTAACTCTTCATTTGCCTTTAGCCGCGCGGGGGCTTTTAATTTTTCTACTTGGATGGAGTAGAAGGATGAAAAGGAAAATTCCGCCGTTAGGGAAATTGCGTATTCTTGAATTGCATCTCCAAGGTGGTGCTTAAATTTATCATATACCTGAACTTCTCTTTGAAAAAATAATTTAGACGGTCGTCTTTCAAACGAGTTCTTATAATTATCTGTATTAAAACCATCAACTTCAAGATATTCAGATTTGTCTAAAGTGGCACGCCAATTGGATAAATCTACTTTACTGTCATTTGAAATGCAAAATAATTTAGAGAAATCGGAATCACTGGGATTAAGCAAAGAAATATGTAAAATATAATAGTTGGAGTCTAAACTATCTTCATCAATAAATACTAAACTAAATTTTGTAAAATAGATTGAGTCAGTGTCAAAAACGACTTTGGATTTCTGCATTTTGTTAATAGAAACTTCTTTATTAATATCTGAATCAACAGGAAAATGACCGTAGCATATGAAATGCACATAATCACTAAAAAGTTTCAATGCACTGAGTATATTTGATTTACCGGAATTGTTTGGACCTATCAAGAGATTTACATCACTCAAGTAAAGAGTAATGTCGTTTATGCTCTTGTAGTTTTGGATACGAATGCTATGAAATTTCATTTGTGTTCCATAGGAGTTCTCCCCTCACCCCGACATTTTCGATATTGTCGAATAACTACAAGTATCCCCTCTCCCTTAGGGAGAGGGGGCTTATTCTATTTGTCTGACAACTGCTACAAATTGGGGGTGAGGGAACTAAAAAGTCCGTCTAATCCCGATTACCCCTACGAAGATAAGCTGGGATATCATAGTCTTCGTTGTAATTGTAAGGAGCGTTCACGCGGTTTTGCGATTTGATAGAGCGTGTTGGCTCGATGTATTCGTGTGGTTCAGGCATGTTCACAACTTTTGGGCGAACCATTGGTTGCGATTGTTGTTGGACTTCGCGTTGGTCTTTCTGTGGTTGTTGCTGGTTGTTCACAGGATTTTGTTCTCGCTTGAGAGACGTTAGTGTATGGGGAAGTCTTGCTCTAAATCCAGTCGCAATTACAGTCACGCGAATTTTTTCGTTCAGTCCTTCTTCTTCGTTTAGACCGATGATGATATTTGCGTTTGTGTCTACTTGACCAGTGATCACTTGCGATACTTCATTCCAATCGTTGATTGTTAAATCATTTCCACCGGTTACGTTGATTAATAGAGAGCTTGCACCTGCAATAGAAGTCTCTTCGAGTAACACGTTGTTAATCGCATGTTCGACTGCATCGGCTACTCTGTTTTCACCCACGCCTTCTCCCACTCCCATGATCGCGTCCCCAGTATCTTTCATGATTGTCTTCACGTCAGCAAAGTCTACGTTGATAATTCCTGGGTGGTTGATGATGTCGCTGAGTCCCTTTACTGCATTCAAGAGGATATCATCGATTACCCGAAACGCATAGTCAATCGGAGCTTTTTTATCTACTACTTTAAAGATAGAATCGTTTTTGATTGTGATGAGGGTATCTACATTTTGGCGGAGCATATTAAGACCGTTCTTTGCGAGATCGTTTCTTCTTCTTCCTTCAAATCCGAAGGGAAGAGTAACAACACCGACGACTAGACATTTTAGTTCTTTTGCGATCTCTGCAATTACAGGAGCCGCACCTGTTCCAGTTCCACCACCCATTCCAGCGGTTACGAATACCATATCCGCACCTTTTAGAACTGCGGCTATTCGATCTTTGTCTTCTTGCGCTGCCTTATTTCCTACTTCGGGATCACCACCTGCACCCATTCCACGCGTAACTTTATTTCCAAGTTGAACGCGGTTTTCGACGCTGCATTTATTCAGAACCTGTTCATCCGTATTCATTACGATAAACTCAACTCCGCGGAAATTCGCATTTACCATGCGGCTAACAGCGTTCATACCACCGCCGCCAACTCCAACCACTTTGATTACTACGGGACTTGTTCTTTGTTCATCCATATACAGCATATTCTTGCTCCATTTTATTTTTAAATTTCACCTTTCACAAGGTAAGCCCAAACTTATAACTGATGTTTACACCTAGCGGTGGGCTTATGCCGTAGGCTTTTTAATATATTTTACAAATTGGTTTCCATCCAGCGCCACATTTTCTTGAGAGGGTTTTCTTTTTCCCCAGAAGACGCGCTCCATTTTTCATTCGGTGCTTTGCTTTCAATATCAATGCTTCTTACAACATATTTTATTAAGCCTACTGCGGTCGAATACTCAGGAGAGGCAACTCGTTCAGAGAGACCTCCTAGCCCAGCCGGTCTTGCGACGATTACGGATAATCCGAATATTTCTTCCGCAAGTAAATCAATTCCAGGAAGTAAACTCGTTCCACCTGTGAGAATCACTCCACCGGATAAGAATGATTTTTTCCCGGACTTATCTAGTTCGTGGTTGATATGCTCTAAAATTTCTCTCGTTCTTGCTTCTACAATTCTTACTAAATCTTGGCGCAGAACTTGTCTAGAAGGTCTTCCACTTACAGCAGGCACTTCAATTTTCTCTGTCGGCTCAACTGCTTCGTGTAGACAATGTCCAAATTTTTTCTTAATTAATTCTGCTGGTTCGAGTGGAGTTTTTAATCCAATTGAAATATCACTCGTGATATTGTTTCCACCAAATGGAATTACGCCCGAATAACAAACTCCCCCATCTTGGAAGATTACAATATCTGTTATCCCCGCCCCTATATCAACAACCGCCGTGCCTAAGTCTTTTTCGCCGCTTGTCAATACAGCTTCTGATGATGCAAAACTAGAAAGCACTTTGTCGATTTGAGCAAGACCTGCACCTTCGATGCATTTGTCTAAATTGTGAATTGTCGTTATACCGGCAGTAACCACATGGACTTCTGCTTCGAGTCTAACACCTGTCATCCCCAATGGTTCTTTGATATTCGTTTGATCGTCAACGGAAAATTCTTTGGATAATACGTGTAATACCATTTGGTCACTAGGAACTCTTGGTTGTGCAGCTTCAATCACGCGCCTAACGTCATCTTCCGTTACAATTCTTTCCCTGTTCGTAATAGCGACTACCGCTTTAGAATTATCAGCCTTGATTGTTTTTCCTGTGATATTTACAATTACGTGTGAAATTTCTTGTCCTGCCATAAGCTCTGCAAGACTAATTGCTTCATTGATAGATTTAGTAGTTGTTTCAATATTTATGATCGCCCCGTTTTTAATTCCGGAACACAGAGCTGTTCCGGTGCCAATGATTTCAATTTCATTTTCACTGATAGCTCTTCCTACTACAACTTTAATAAGAGAAGAACCCAGGTCTATTGCGGCTATACTGTTGTCTAATTCCTGCATATGATTCTAATGATAAACTGCGTCATCTCCCCTTAAATCTAATAATTTTACGTTCGAAGCCTGATTCTCGAAATAAGCAAGGCTTGCATATAATTTTCGAATTTGCATACTCTCTAATTTGTTTCCGATATTCACCCGTATTCTTTGCGGATACTGTGTATATATCGTTATCTCTCCATCTTCGTCGAGTCGCACTTCCGCGATTCTATCTTTGAGCTGAGGGTAAGCTTCAAACAAATTTTCTACTGACTCACAAAACTCTTTTAGCTTTTTGCTCACTTGCCCGTTTTGACCGAGATTAAATTCTCCACTTAAAATCACTAAGTTTGCATCGCGAATGTCATCGACAGAAACCAATTTATAGTCATCGTCAATTTCATATAGATTATCATTCGAGTTAATGATAAATCTTGCTCCACGCTCCACAATCGAAACTAAAAGCTGCTCTTTCGACCTTCTAGTTACACTCGCCTTCTTGATTCTTGGATGTTTTTCAAGCTTTTCTTCCAAGACTTTTAGGTTGTAATCCTCAAAAGGAACACCCGCTTGCACACCTAAAATGGCAACGATTTCTTCCTTGCTCAATTTTTGATGTCCTGTAATCACAAGCTTATTAACTGCCGAAGAAAGCCCGGATTTGCGATTAAAGCCGAAATCATAAATAATCACTAAAAGAGAGGCAACTATTATAAAAATAGCACCCAGCTTCATCCGATTATTTCTACCTGACCACTGCTTGTCGTACTGCTCTTCCTTCATAAAAAGCCTAAAATAACTCAAAAACCTATATTTCTATACTAAATTATCGGATAGACATAATATTCTAGCACATTTTTATTTATGTCTACATGAATTTCCAAGCTCAAATATTGATTATTTTGGCTGTTTTTGGCTACTTTAGCGGGCAATGGGATTAACTTTAACGAAGACGACTCTAAGAAAATCGCCGAGCAAAATTATTGTTGAACTTGGTATATATATTTTCTAATAGAAGAAAGGATTTCAGTGGCAATTGCAATTGACTCTTTAGCTAAATGTTCATCGATGCTTGCATCAATATCATAATCGCCCGTTTCTCTGAATTCAAATAATTTATAAGCCCATTTTCCAAACTCTTTTGGAAGAAGATTTGTTTTAATAAACTCCTTGTTGAAACTTCCTAGAGTCTGGCTATGAGAAGAAAAACTTAAATCCTTTGTAAGTAAAATTGCAGTGATTGCATGAAAGGTAGAGTAATAAGCTCTCGATACTACATCATCATATTGAGAATAATTTAGATTTGTTTTTGCAGATTCCAATTTACTTTCCGCTTTGAGTAAATGTTTTTCAATTTCCTCCCTATTCATAAACAGAAATGCCTTCTCGCAGAATATTTTTACCGAGAGAAAAATCTTTTTTCCGGTTAAATTCTTTTTCATCCCAGATAATACAGGAGGCTAATTTTTCGTATGAGTCTAATATTAAATAGCCGGCATCGTAAATAGTTTCGTTTAGCTCATAGTTTTTCTGTGATAATATTACTAAAAAATCATAATCAGAAAATTCTTTAAAATCCCCTCTTGCACGAGACCCGTAGAGTATAATATTTCTTAGATCTGCTGGAATCGTTCTTTTTAATTCATCTACGAATCGAATTACAATCTGGTCTTTCTTTGGGTTGTAGATTTGTGAATCCATTGCTATCAGTGTCTTTTGTTCTTTTTATTTGTAAAGTAAAAATTGTCTGAACTGTGATTTGTATGATGGATTCGATACGCGTCGCTACTCACCAAAAGTTCATGTGATTATTATGATTTCGATATTGGAAAGTATCTTACAAATTTATTGAAGATGAAAACTTAATTTATTTTTTCAAGCTCTCTTTCAATAAGTTTTCCAGGAAAGGGATCGCTATGAAGAATTTCTCTTTTCTTTAGATGCATTACCTCAGTAACTTCTCCATTTGTTTCAATAAATTTTGCATCGTAGTAGCCTATCACTCCATCTTCAAATACATCTACATCCTCAATGATAACATGACTCTTTGCAGGAATATCTTTTAATCTAAATCTAGGCGTAGCGGATTGTATTATATTATCCCCATCTGAAAAAAAACTTCCTGTGCTATAGGAAATTTCTTTAAACGAAGTATTACTCTCATTTACAAACGCAATCTTTCCCTTTAGCTCTGCTATATAAATTTGCATATTATCTATTATCATTTTTTCCCTCTACAGTTTCATTTTATTTTTCAGATGCTTACTATTTTTCAAGTAAAAATTATGTGTGTGTCGCTGTCTGAACTGTGATTTTCATGATGGATTCGACAGGCTCACCACAAGTCGAATGAGCCGCTTATTCAAAAATATTTTTCTACTCTATACCCTACAAATAAATATAGAATCACTTAAATTATTTCAATACGTTTCCAGTAAGCTCTTTAGATATTTAGGATTAGTCCGTTTAGATACTCCCATTATACCTACGACAATCAAATCCAACAAGGTTTCATATTCATGAATCATTTTTTTCTTTTTAGCAAGTAATATCTTTTCTATGATTTCAGGAGAGACCCAGTCGCATACTAGCTGTAATCCGTCTCTTAAAAATTCATCTGGTATTTTATCGAGATGATCTTCTACATTAATAATATCTTTCCTCCAAACCATTTCCGAGCACTGATATAGAAACTCGATAAATGCTTTCTTGTCTACAGCTAAACTAGAAAGCTTTTTCGAAGCTTCTACGATTTCTTTGGAATTATCTTTTCTTGCATTAAATTCTTTTACCATCTTATTAAAAATTCGTTCTCGCTCTTTTTTTGTTTTAAGATAAACATCCGGTGTTTTTTTCTTTAGCTCATTTAACTTTTGAAGAGAAAGAGTTTTATCCAATTGAATGTCGCCCGCTTTACTCAATAGATTTAAAATCTTATTTACTCTGTCAATGCTCTCTCTGTAATATTTCTTTCCATAATCAGAGGGGAAATAATGCTTGTTAATTGTTAATTTATAAAGAAAGGAATTCATTTCAGATTTCGGGATATTTTGTAAAATCCTACTCTTTTCAAAGGGATTCCATAATCGAATATGAAATTGTAATGTTTCCTTCTCAATCAACGGCAAACAAGCTATAATCTCTAAATTGCTAAGCGTCCCAGGGAATAAAAGACCTGAATGAGGAATTTCCTTATAAAATTCGAATTTTTCCAACGCATAATTTATAGTTGCCCTTACTGATTCATCTTCATGGTCTATGAATTTCAATATTTCTTTTAGAGGTAATTTCCCTTTCAGTTGAGCTAAGTCACGAATATTTTTTTTGATTTTTTCTGTATCCCCTTTCTCAACGATGCGCAAATCGCGTATTAGCTTCTCTTTTGTCATCTCAACTGGTTTTAGTTTCATTCTTGGATTCCTTTTTTGTGGGATAGGATGATTTATCTTCTCGCAACTTCTTTGAATGTATGGGTTTTCTTTTATTTGTAAAGTAGAAATCTATTGTCTGAACTTTGATTTTTATGATTCATTTGATTATTATGATTTTGACATTGGAAAATCTTTCTGAATACAAATCATAGTTCAGACAATGTTGTTCGATAAAGTTGGTCACTGAGTAGCCTGCTTCTTAGCAGGCGTATCGAATGTGCCGCTATACGCAAAAGCTCATTCCCTTTTTTCGATAGACTCATTTTTAATGTGAAGTAAAACTAGAACGCTGTACTTTTACTTTCGATAATTTCTTCCGCGATAAAACGCAATAAAAGTGTTTCTTTTATCAGTATAGTATTTGAGTAGTACGGTAAATAAATATCGCCAGGGTCAGGAGTGGCATGTGGATTCTTCTCATTGAAATGACTTATCGCACAACGTGTAAAATAAATTCTTAACGTAAGGGCTTCATAAATTTTCACAGGATCGGGAGACGAAAAATCTATTCCCACTCCCTTAACGCCGGATTTATCGAATTCTAACTCTTTTAGATAATAATGTTTTAAGTCTGGGCGGCATTTATCCAGTTTATCCTTTAATATTTCGATAGAAAAAAAATTGGATAATACTTTGTACAGGCATTTTCGCTCGCCGCTAACGGAAAGGGGATAATGTCGAAACGTATAATTAGGAGAACGATTATACGCTGTAAAACAATATTCAATAATTTTATAGTAAGACATATAGCGTGCGACCTCATCATCTGAATCCATCGCATAAAGGTAATAATGTATTAGTTTGGTAGGTTTACAAATTTTAGTCGGAAGCGTACTATTTTCAAAAGAGATTTTACTTCGATTTACTCCCAGCCATTTTTCAAGAAACCCATCATCTATTAAAAATTCCTCTAAATTTCTATAAATTCTGGTTACATGATTATTTTGATAATAATATTTCGAATAAAGGAAAGAGTTCGCTATAGATTCAAGCTCCTCTCTATTTCTATTTTTCGATTTACTCTCAATTCTAATAACACTGAAATTTTTTAATAATTTTCTTAATAGTTTAAAAAAATCTTTTTCACTATGAAAATCACTCTTACCGAAAAGTGAGAGAAGATTTTTTAATTGGTTTTCATATAATGCAAAATTTTTTTCAAGTTGACTAATAAGATGAATTATAAATTCATTTGATGGCAATCCTAAAGTATAATTTATTTGATTAATTGAATCAAGTCTTTCTATAGGATTTGAAGATATTTTTAGCGATTCAGATTTATCAGAAATCCCCACGATTGCTTCGTAATATTTTTCGTTATATAATTCACACTCTTCTACTGTAATGTATCGATTTCTATTGAACTGATCTAAACTTTGCTGAATTATTTCATTTTTAATTTTACAAAACTCTCTAGTTTCGTTGTCCATAGTAAAGGAAATGATTGCTTCATTCTGGATAGTATTTTCATCAATAGTAAAATTAAATATCTTTTTTAAAGAACTATAAAACTCGTTATATGTAGTCATTGACATTCTTCTTCTCCAAACTCATTTTATTACATTTGTCCAATAAGACAAAAATCTTTTTACTTCGCCGATGGCAGATTCAGCCATTTCTTGTGTAAACAAGGTTCCCGGATGACAGCTATTATTCCTCTTACTAGCGATAGCTTCTAATCTTTTTAAAAATGAATCCTCATTGTAAATCAAGCTAGAGTTATAAGTTGAATCTAGGAAATTTTTAAAATCCGTTAAGCTAGGATTACTATTTGCGGCTAATCTTAATTGGTCTTTTATTCTACCTAAAGTTTGAAGCTTATCTGAAAGTGGGGCTTGATTACCAGTGGTGGTTTCATAAAGAGTAAAGAATTTTTCCCTCAATTCATTTTCTATTGCTCTGGAGAATTGGACAAGCGCCGGCGCATAATCATATTTATCTGTTTGCTTATTCAAAGTCTCCAATAAAAATGTTCCGGAGACAAGATAATCATTGCTGATAGAGTGAAGTTTACCAGAATCAAAGAGCCAACCTTTTACTTTATCTTCGTAGAATTTCTTATCTGGAACAACAATTTTATCATTAGCCTCACTAATCTTCTGAATCCTCTCATCATCTGATAGACTCTTATCAGCTTTAAAATTCATTATTGTTTTGAGTAAAGTTTCAAGCTCCACTACCGAAATTCCTTTATTTGAGGTTACTATATTATTATCCCCAAGACTATTAATTTCCGTCGGACCATTAAAAATATTTTGAGTAACCTTTATATTTTTGTCTTCCATGCTTCGCACTCCATTCATTAATTTATTTAAGTCTATTACGATTCCACTACTTTGGCATTGCAAGGAAGATTTTCCATCTTTCTTTAATTTTTCAATTAGCCTTTGATTGAAATAATAAGGTTTATCCTCTACCAGATTGAATTTTTTAGAACATTCATCGCAATTACACGCAATTTCATGATCAAAGAAATTCTCTGACTCAGATTTTAAAATTTCCTTAATTATATCCCTAAACTTTTGATTGATAGAATTATAAAAGTTTTCATCATGCGAACTCATTCTCACATAAATAGTTCCAGACTCCTGCTCTTGTTCGATTAAGACGAAAGTATTATTTTCCTTGATAAGTAAACCGAATCGCCATACGATATCCTTATAAATTTTAGAATGCATTTGAACGATAAATTTATGAATGATTCTAGTAAGAGCAAAATCGAAATTATATCTACAAATAAATTTCGTATCAGGCAAATAAGCCTCCGTCAATTTTTCGTTAGGCAATAGATGCGGTGTAACGTAATTATGCGTATTTTGTATTTTATAGAACAAATCGAAATTGGGATGTTCTACTAAGCTAATAAAATCAATGGTTATAGATTTATCTTTTCCAAGAATTTCAAAGATTTCTTCTCTAGAGATTTTACCCTTATTTTTATTAATCATTTCACTAGAAAATACAAGATTAATTTTTTCTGTAATCCAATTCAAATCTAGTAGAATAACACTGCCTAGCCCATCATCAATATGGTATACTATTCCTGATTCATGGAAATAGTTAAGAAGCGAAAGAATAGATTCACTATCAGTAATTCCCGAATCAATGCAAATGGAATCAAACTCTTTCTTATCCATTGTTTTTTCTTTCTTGGAAAGTAGCTGTGATTTTACCTTTTGCCAATGCTTAGGTAACATCGTTTGCATTCTTTCAAATAAAATTGAATCTTTCTGAACAATAGAAATTATTCTTTGCTTTAATTCTTCTATATTCGTTCCTTTTAATGCGCTGACATGGATAGAGGAATCAATTTGTTTGTATTTTTCTTGGAGTGCCTTGATGGGAATATTTTTAGTATCTACGTCTGATTTATTGACTACAAGCAGTATTGGAGAATTAGGAGCTAAGGAGTTAATCATAGGTAACCAATAATTGACATCGTCAAATCTATCCTGGCTTACCGTGTCTGTCACTAGAAGATATATTGTATTAGGCGTAAAGAAAAGTTGATGGTTGTATATATATTTTTCTTGACCTCCAAAATCCCAGAGATTTATTTTAAGATCATCTTCAAACCTATGCACACTTCCTCGGTTCAATATTTCTTTTTTCAATATCCAAGAATGTATATCTACAACTGTTCGTTCTGGATGTTGTTCCTTGCCATTCGAAGTTTCTTTATTTAACAGCGTATTGGCTAATACTGTTTTACCAACTAATCCATGACCTACTAAAATTAATTTTAATTCATATAGCTTTTGTTCTTTTTCTCGCCCATCGCTATAGTATTTCAAGACAGCACTTTTAAGTTTGTTTGAATTGCGTTTAGATTCATAAATCATTTTTTTAAAGATAGCGGTGAGAGGGTTTTTATTAATATCAATAAAATTTTTTTTACCTCTATCTTTGTAAAATTCTAATTCTAGTTTTGCTAAACTTTCAGGAATGGTCTGGAACTTACAAAATGATAAATCTAAAAATGTTAGTTCTTGCAGCTCTGTAATAGAATCAGGTAAGTCATAAATATTTGTGTTATTAAAAGATATCGAATTTAGTTTCGATAATTTCGATATCTTATTGTTTATTCGAGATAGAGAAGTATCAGAAAAATCTAATCTTTCTAATTTTCGCAAACTATATATGCAATCAGGTAAATCGCCCACTAAATTTTCATTTCTACTAATATCCAGTTCTTCTAAATTAATTAATTTACCGATTGAATCCGGCAGTGAATTGATTTCAGTGCCTATTATGTCGAGTTTTGTTAATTGTTTAAAATTATTAAATGAATTTGGCAATGCAATAAGGTTGCTTCCTGATAATTCTAAAGTATAAAGTTTTTTCAAATTTCCCAATT
>JANMOF010000419.1:0-8185 GCA_031368925.1 Leptospiraceae bacterium | reverse complement strand
ACTTCTTCTTCATCAACAGATTCCCCTTCTTGGATTGTGTTAATAGAATTGAGCATTGTAATTTTGCTTTTGGGTGGAGGGTTTAATTTGAATGGGTCAATACTTAGAATAAATCCGAGGATGCTTTTGGGATCGAACATACTTTTTTTTACAGAGCTTATACAACTTGAGGTCAAGACGAGGATAAGTAGTAGTAGACTCAGATTTTTTGTTTTACTTTTCATTAGAACCTCACCGTAAAATGGATATCCGTTTTTTTATCAAACTCAATGCCAGAGTGAGCGTAAGTGGGAGTGGTGCTTGTGGGCGCGACACGGATATTGATCGCCCAAAAGAAATTATTCCCCTTGTATAAAAATAAATCAAGCACATTCCATGCCCAAAATGCACCAACTAAACCAACAGATAAGTTAAAATTGTTTTTTGCATGGTTGACTGCCGCATACTTGGGCTCGAATAAATAGTAATTTAACAGAAGTGTATCCCCCTGTCCTGGAGTAGCCGGAAGTAAGATAGTGCTTTCGTAGTCTGCTTTTGCTTTTGCATAGGGCATATATTGGTAAGCGGAATTTCCAAGTAGAATAAGGAAAATCGAGAAAAAACTGAGTCCTTTTTCTCCGCCCCCGTTATACCATTGTCCCCAGCCTGGAATCACAGCAGAGCGGATAACGGCTGCTAACTTCGAATTAGACTTGGGAAAATTATTTTCCTCTACGAGACTTGTCACTTTATCTACGCTGACTGTAATTGGAATTTTTCCTTGCTTGTCTTTGTGGTAATTAACAAAAGGCTTTTGTTCTTTTTCATTTTGGTCAGACCATCCTGTCACTCCGATTTGAACAAATTCTTCTAGCTCTGAAAAGGTTACAATTCCATCCTGATTTGTATCTGCCTTGCCTTCCATCCCGTGAGCGAGGTATTTTGTAAAAACTCCGAAACTAGATTTTGGATCTTCGTAGCTATAATATCCGGTGCTTGTCGAAAAAAATGTCACAGGTATGTCACCACTTGCATACTTTTCTGATTTGAAACCTTCTTTTGCAAAACCTTTTGTATTGGAGTTGCTTAAATCACGACAGGCATCTAAGAATAATATGGATTTACCCACATTTCTATCTTTTATTTTACGCATAATATCATTTACCTTAATTGAGGTAAACAGTGATTTTTCGATGGTAGAATCAACTGAGAGAAGATAGCCGTTTCCACCTGTATCAGAAATTCCATGACCGGAAAAGAAAAATAAAATTGTATCAACAGGAGTGGAAATATCTAGCACATGATCGATCTTAGCCTCAATATGTGCCCTGGTTGGATAAAGTGGATTTTTCGGCGAAATATCATCTGTCATAAGATATATTTCATCAAATTGACCCTGCTCTTCTAAAATTTGAGCAATAAGTTTGGCATCGTTTCTAGCTTTTTGTAAAGGAGAAATATTTTTGTCGGTATATTCATTGATGCCTACAAGGATTGCCCAGCGCTTTGCTCCCATTTCATTTCCGGCGAGAGATATTTTCTTTTCTGCGACTCCTGCCTCTTGGGAAAATAGATTCGCAAAAAAAGAGGAAATCAGAAAAATCACTATTAGAAAATAGAAGTTCATATTGTGATCCTTTATGAAAAAAGGAAAGTGTTTTAAAAAATAAGCATTCTTTCCAACTAGTCACTTTCCTTAGCAGGTTGATTATTTACTAAGATTATTGACTAGAATTACAGGCAGAATGTAGCGAGTCAAGATAAGATTTACTTGAGTAAATTTACTTTTCTTCTACTTTCTTGTCTTTTGCTTTTTTCTTCCTGGTGGCTGCTTTGCCTTTTCCAAAGTTAGGCTTAGATTCTGGATCATCTACTTTTGCCCGAACTCCGCCAGAGTTTGTCATGCCTGCCTCAGCCGTTGAATTAATTATTTCGGAAATTACAATAGTAGTATTTTTACCAACTCGGTAACTAGAGCCTTTGTATTTGAACTCTAAATAACCCATTCCTTCGGACTGAACGGTTGCGTTAAGGGGAAGCTGGTCTCCGATGAGGGGAGTCTTAGTTTCTTCGCCAATAGTTACTTGGACTTTTTTTCGAATGAGAGTCACTGTTACCGTCTCGACTGCTTGAGCAATAATAGTTTGGTAGAATAAAAAAAGAATTGCGATTGAGATAAATTTCATAATCTCACTCAAATCAGGATTTAGAAAAGAAGCAAGATTTTTTTGGGAACAAGAAATTTTAAAAGAAGGGTTGAACGGTGAGCGAAATATAAGCTTGACCCCTCAAAAAACACCTACAATGATGCATGATTATGAAATTTGTTTTACTACTTTTACTTATTTTCTCTTTTTGTAAACCAGCTGATCCGAATTATCGCTCTAAGCCGCTTCAGAACACTGAATACACGGGTTTTATTTCTCGCACTTTTTTTCAAGCTATTATAGAAGTTCCACTTACTAAAGAAGAGCTAACTATTTTGGATGAACGAAAATCTTGTTTGCGAGATGCACTTAAGAAAAGAGATGGTATCGTTCTTCCCATTTTAAAAAAGGTCGCTATGGAAGATAAATGGAATGAGCGCGAAAGGAATTTAGAAAAAGACCGAGCGGATGACAACGAGAAGGCGAAACAGAAAAATGAAGAGTATCGAAAAAGTCTTCCCGATGCTAAGTCAACTTCTCCTGAAGAGGCAAGTATCTTTGATAAGAAAGGAGAGCAAACTAAAAAAACAAAGAGTCCTTCCGTCAACCGCGGAGAGTTTGCCTGGTTTTTAGATTCTATGTTTATTTACAAAGAAGATTACTCTGATCCGGAGAAATGTTCCTTTGTATTTAGAAATATCCAGGATAAATTATTCGAGCGTGTAGAAAAAACGAAATTATCCTACATAGGTGAGGATAAGCCGTCTTTGTTTCGACCTGCCGTCGCCCCAACCAATACCGCGAATCCTACCGGTATTCCTACTACCACACCGACAACTACTGGTTTGCCGCAAACGGTGCGTTAGATGCTATCTGTTTAAAATTGAAAGTAAACAAATGGGGCTTCGTTATCATTTGTAAAATAAGCGATTCCTAAAATTAGAAGTGGATAGCTAGCGACTTCAAGCCAATAAGGAATTTTAAAATCTTTTTTATTTTCGTAAATCCAGTGTCCGAAGTAATGTCCAATGAATACAATAATTAATACGGTAAGACTTGTCTTGATCATATAAGGTCTCGGGTTTCCGGCTACGTATATAAACATATTTTGTATCATTAAAAATGATTTTTCTATACTCTCTCCACGAAATAGCGCACAAGCAAGTGTAACCGCTCCAAGTCCATAGAAGAATCCCAGTATATTGATAGGGACATTGTATTTTAAAAATTGTTCTTTGAAATACTTTTCCCGAATGTCGCTAAATATACTTTCTATTGCTAGGAAAAATCCCATGAAGGCTCCCCATAGAAAAAAAGTCCAGTTAGCCCCATGCCAGATTCCACCTAAAAACATGGTCATGAACAAGTTGAATTTGTGCCTCGCATATCCTTTCTTACTTCCGCCTAAAGAAAAATAGATATAGTCTCTAAGCCAGGTGGAAAGAGATATATGCCAGCGTCTCCAAAAGTCGGTCACGCTTGTTGCCTTAAGAGGCAAATAGAAGTTTTCCGGTAGCTCATATCCAAGTAGTAAGCCAGTAGAATAAGCCATATCCGTATACCCGCTAAAATCCCCATACAGTTGAATTACAAAAAGAACATTTGCAAGCCAGAGGGCTGTTGTCCCATAACTATCTGGATTCTTAAAAATAATATCCACGATAGGCGATATATTATCGGAGATGATTACTTTTTTGAAATAGCCCATTAGAAAATAGCGAATTGCTTTTTTGAAATTTACATCTTCTAATTTTACTTTTCGAAAAAGCTGTGGCATAAACGTCTTAGCTGTTACAATCGGTCCTGCTACTAGTTGGGGGAAAAAGGAAACAAATAGTGCAAACTTGATTAGACTCTTCTCTACTGGAATGATTTTTCTGTAGACATCAATTGTATAGCTTAAAGATTGAAATGTGAAAAAAGAAATTCCTACTGGAAGTATGATATTTAATATAGGGACAAATGGGGAATAACCGAGAGTTTCCCCTGCTATGTTTATTGAATTTGCAAAAAAATTATAGTATTTAAAAAAACCTAAGATACATACTAAATTTAAAACCAGGCTGAGGATAAGATAGATTTTCCTGTGGCTTTGCTTTTCTGATTTATCAATTTCGATTGCAAGGAAATAATCAATTAATGTAGAAATTAGAATTAACGCCCCAAAGCGATAATCCCAACTCATATAGAAATAGTAACTCGCTAATAGTAAGAATACATGCAGCGAGATACTCTGGTCATTACCCTCTTCTTTGGAGAAAAGGGGATGAACATACCACTGGTAAAAAAAGACCAGTCCGAAGAAAATAAAAAACTCTACGCTAGTAAATAACATGGATTAGCTACTGAGTGCGTTTAGTTTTCTTTTTCCCAAGTGATTCCGCCTTCTAAGTGCCAGATTTTGTCTCTGTATTCTACGGAGCGGTATTTCCCGTCAGTAGTTTCGTAGGTTAAATCTTTAACAGTGTCTCCATTATTTTCCTTGTGGAGGCTTACGCTCACCATTGCTTTGAAATCTTTTGGGAGATTTAGTTTTTCGTCGCCTAATCCCAGTCTTGAAAGAGTTCGTCCACAACCTGCAATGCTCGAAAGGAGTAAAATGCAAAGACAAGTTAAGAATCCGAGTAGAAAATCTTTGATATCAATTTTTTTAGAGTTCATGACTTACTACTTGTTCTTTCGAAAATTTACAGTCAAGGAAAAAAGCGTCGAGTAGTGACCTTTGCCATTGTGTTAATTTCTTTTGGGGAAAGAATTTTCTGACTGCCACAAAAGATTTACCATCTTAGGCAGATTTCCGTTGTGCTAGAAATCTAAAAGGTAGAGGTTTTTTTCTTGTCTGATTATCTAATCTGTCTATAGTAACAAATTGTATTAGTAAAATCAAATTTCGATTTCTAAAAAATAGGAGATATCAGTATGAATAAATTATTTAAAAAAATTACTTTGCTTCTTTTGATTGTGGGAGTAAGTTTAACTTCTTTTGCAAATTGTTTCGGTAAATTTGCATTAACTAGAAAGTTGCATTCTTTCAATGAGTCCATTCAAGTTGGCAATGGATTTGTTTCCAAAATTATCCAGACCCTAGTTATGTGGGCATCTTGGTTTATTGCAGGTTGGTGGCTTTTTGCTGCTGATTTGATTATATTTAACTTGATTGAATTCTGGACTGACTCTAATCCTCTCGGTTTAAATCATTACAACCAAGATGGAAAGTATGTGAAGAGTTTTAAGAGAGATGGAGACACACTCAAATTAACATACTTAGACTTTGGTCAAAAACTTGTGATAGATATTTCTAACAGCCAAAAGGCAGATCAATTTGTAGTTCTTCATTCTGTTCCAGGAAAATTCTATAGAGAGACTGATGGCAAATTAGAAGAAGTTAGAATTGATTCCAAGAATGTTGGATCTAAAATGATTTTAAAAATGGCTACTAGCGGCAAATTAGAATCATCCAAAGTAATTGATGTAAAAGATTACAAACAATTAGAACAAAAATACACCGGCGAAATTTACTAATAAATTGTAGTAGAGACAGGTCTGAGACCTGTCTCTACATCTACGAAGGAATCAATCATGACAAAAAAAATTAAGGGAATAACTCTTATTTTACTCATTTTCATTTTAACATCTACTGTAAATTGCTTTGGTAAATTTGCATTAACCCGAAAAGTATTCACTTATAGCGAAACATTAGGCGGTGAAGGTTTTTTCGGTAAAACACTGAGAACTGTTTTAGGTTACATCTATTTTATATTTCCTGTCTATGTCGTATTATTTTCTGATGCACTGGTATTTAACTTAATCGAATACTGGACGGACAATAACTTAATTGGATTTAACGAATTTGACAAAAACGGAGTTTATGTGAAAAACTTTCAAAAAGACAATAATTCATTGACTCTAACTTATCTGAACTTTGGGAAACGTTTAAATATTGAATTGGTAAGTGATTCGAATTCGGATAAATTTGTAGTGCTTCACGACAAGCCGGGAAAGATTTTCAAAGATAATAAGGGTAGACTAGAAGAAGTAAATATTACTTCTAAAGAAATTGGCTCTAAGATGATCTTTCAAACTATTATGTCCGGGAAATTGGAGTCATCTAAGGTCGTGGAAGCCGATGATTTTAAAAACTTAGAAAAGAAATATCTCGGTGAGTTTTATTAATTTTGCCCCCCTGAAAAACGATAATTAAAATATACAGGAGAATTCAATGAAACTTTTTATCGCCTTACTATTAGTATCCGCTATTAATTTATTTGCCGAGCGGACAACCCTCAGGCAAGAGGAAATCGACGAGTTAAAATATATAGATGCTGTTCGGACACATGGATTTGCAGATAGAATTTTAGATAGGTTGCATAAATCGGTTGCTCTAAATATCACCCGTATCAAAGAACTTGCAGATAAGAATTATCTGAAAAATGGATACAGGTATTTGCAACATGAGCCGGTTGATGAGTCAATCATCAGTAAAAATCAGCTTTTCTTTATAGACAAGGAAAATAAACCTTACTTGAAATTAGATTTAGGACAAGGTGTGACTTATGAGGATTATCCGAATAGACATATCTTTGATACCAAGGCATTTGTGTATGTGAGTGATGATGGTAAGTCTTTGTCTAAAATTATTTTTCAATTCACAAGAGTAAATTATACAGGCACAAAGTATGTCAAAGAAGTTCGTCGTATTATAAATCCATCTCCTAATAGCCCTGAGCCGATGAAAAGAGAAGGCGAAAAAGTAAACGATGTCAAGAAAATTCAAGAAGAAAATATCGTAGACGATAGCGTCGCACCGGATACGAACAGCGATATAGTCATTGAGTATTATTCGGGACACGACAAGGATCTTCCAGCATTAGAAGAGCCTAAGCTTTCTAATTCTACCCAAGCGGATAATAAAAATAAGCCAGAAGCTAAAACAGAATCTGGAACACCGCAAGTAAAAGAATCATCTAGTAGTAAGCCACGCGATCCTTCTTATAAAGCAAAAGATCTGCCTTGGGTAAATGAAACTCCTGATATGGCAAATCTTGCCTCTATGAACAACAGGCTCAACGACCCAAATGAGCTTCTACCTTATGCGAGTCAAAAGCATGTTTACGATACTTACAGGGTTGTGCTCAAAGTATTAAATAGAGAAATCGAACGAAAAGTAAAAGCGATAGAATTAAACCAAAGAATCATCATCAAAAAGATGACCGAAATTAATTTCTAAAATCCAGAGCCAGTGGAAGGACCACCGGCGTGCGTTCTAAGTACCTGACCAATTGTATGATCTTGGATCAGGTATTTCTTTTTTAAATAACCGATAGAATTATTCACGAATTGCGGCACTGGCATTCCTGATTCTAAGAGTGAAATTTTTAATTCAGTCAAATCATCAATTGTAGAAAGTGCCAAATTTCTTTGGTTCTGATAAAGTTCTACTTCATCTTCGGTTAATAGCATTTTGCCTCTCCTTTTTAATCCTTATAATTTCTAGCTGTTTCGATTCCTCTTTGTTCATCGACAAAAAAGTTGATTGCTAAAGAAATAATAAAGAAGACTGCAATTGCAAGGAAGGAATTTCGCAGGCTAAACATGGTTTGGAGTAGTGACACTGAAAATATTCCAAGAGCGGCTGCCAATTTACCGGATAATCCCCATAATCCAAAGAACTCGCCTGATTTAGATTCCGGTGCGAACATTCCCACTATCGCACGACTAGAACTTTGTGTTGAACCAAGACCCATTCCCGCAAGAGAAGTAATGATTACAAACATCCACTGCACTGAAATTACAACGGATAATACAGAGTTAACAAAGCTCGTGATATTCACAACCTGGTGAATTGCCATTAGACAAACAATCCAAATAACGAGGGTAATATTGAATGTCTTTTTGGCACCCATGCGATCTTGCAAAAATCCAAATGCAACTGCTCCTGCCGCAGCAGAAACTTGAATCAAAATAAACATTGCTTGACGATGTTTATTTTCAATGTGAATTTCTTGTGCTCCGTAGATAAACGCGAAGCTAATGACTACTCCGAGAGCTGCCATTGAAAA
>JANMOF010000412.1:0-9544 GCA_031368925.1 Leptospiraceae bacterium | reverse complement strand
CACCTCTTCCTGCGCGATGCGCATGTCCGCAGTGGCGTTGGTGAAAAGGGTCGGGCGGATGAACCAGCCTTCGCTGCCCAGCCGCACACCGCCCGCCGCAAGGGCCGAATTTTTAAAAAAGACCTCCCGGTTAACAACGCGAAACTTTTTCTAGTAAGAGAGAGAGCAGCGACTAGCAAATTCACAGAAAAAAAAGACCTCATTTTTGATAAGGATGGAATTTATAGGGCTAATGTTGATTTTCCGTTCGATGGCTCATGGCAGATTACTTTAAATGCAACCGTAGAAGGAAGAGGTTTTGATAAAACGTTTATGGTTACAGTAAAATGACTAAAACTATTTCGAATGAGCCAGATACTGCAAGTAAAGGATATCACTCTTCGATAAAAAATCCATCAGTCGTTCCAGAAAATTGTTACCATTGCCATAATCCAATCCCCCAAAATTTAATCGTCACCGCTGTTATAAATGAAGAAGAAAGATATTACTGTTGCACGGGTTGTCAGACTGTAAGCGAACTTATTTCTGCGATGGGAAAAGATTATTTCTATGATCTCCGTGGCTCTTCTAACTTAGAGCCTATTGTTTCGTATAAAAGAGAGGAAGCGGCTAATCTAGATAGCGAGCTTACTTATAATGAATTTGTTACAGGAAAAGATAAAAATCACTCAGAGGTATACGTAAATATAACCAACATTCATTGTTCTGCTTGCGTTTGGTTAAACGAAAAAGTATTGTCCGAGACAAAAGGAATTCATAAAATTCGAATTAATTTTTCTACCGGTAGAGCGCATATTGTTTGGGACGACACGGTTTTAAAATTATCAAAAATATTTTCTATCATAGAGAGCATTGGGTATATTCCAAAGCTCTACGCTCCCTGGAAAAAAGAAAAGGCAAATAATAATTATGCGACAGACTTATTAATTCGAGTTGCTGTAGCTGCCTTTTCGTTTGGAAGTATTATGGCGTTTACAGTTTCTTTATACGCTGGGTATTTTTCAGGGATAGATTCAGGCTTCAAAAGATTATTCCATTTCTACTCTTGGCTCCTAGCCACGCCCGTGTATATTTACTCGGGCGTCCCTTTTTTTCGTGGAGCGTACTATGGATTAAAAAATAAAACTCTCAACATGGACTTTCTTTTAATTTTAGGAATTTCACTCGCTTATTTCTATAGCGTCTACGTTACATTATCCGACATCGGCGAAGTTTACTTTGATTCTGTTTGCATGATTTTCTTTTTTGTCCTAGTTGGAAAATACTTAGAGGCAATTTCTAGAAATATAGCAAATCGAAAAATCAATAGCTTACTCAGTAAACTTCCGGAACTTTGCACAGTAATTGAAAATGGAGTCGAAAAGAAAGTATCCGCTAGCCAAGTCAAGAAGGACGATTTGATTTTAGTAAAAGCAGGAGAAAGACTTTCTGTAGACGGAATTTTAGAATCAGAGCAAGCACATGTCGACGAATCGTTCTTAACCGGTGAATCAAAACCAGTTTCGAAACTCAAAGGCGAGAAAATATTTGCGGGATCACTTTCCATCAGTAGTGGAATTTATTTAAAAGTTTTAAACGCAAGTCAAAACTCTACGCTCTCTCTTTTACAAAAAATGATTGAAGATGCACTATTAGAAAAACCTTCCATTCAAAGAAAGACTGACAAGATTGCTACTAAGTTTATTTCTGTAGTTTTATTTACATCACTCGCATCGTTTGCCGGATGGATGATCTATTCTTCGAACTTTGAAATTTCTCTCATCAGCGCAATAGCAGTGTTAATCGTAGCTTGTCCCTGTGCGCTCGGGCTTGCAATTCCCTCTACGCTTGTTATAAACAATATCATCAATTCAGAAAAAGGAATTATTTTAAAGAACCTAGATATCATTGAACCACTTTCTAAACTAGATACTTTAATCTTTGATAAAACAGGAACATTGACAGAGGGGAACTTAATCGTCACCGAAGAATCTATAAAACATCCAACCTTTACAAAAAAAATCATCTATGCTCTTGAAAGAAAATCTTCTCATCCAATCGCAAAATCTATCGTAGCCTCACTTGCTAAAACAGAAGATTTTTCAGTTGAAGAGGCTAGCTATAGAGTAGTCGAGATAAACGAAATTCAGGGTTCAGGAGTAATGGGGATTATTAAGCATAATCACATTGAATATAGAGTGTGTATTGGAAACTTAGATTTAATCTTAAAACATACTAAGTCACCTGGGCAGGTAATAGCAAATTTCCATAAAATTTCAAGTCAACCTGGAACTTATATCCACTTCAATATTAATCATGAATACATGGGTTACTTATTATTAAACGATACTCCAAGAGCAGGAATGAAAGAAGAAATCATAAAGCTCAAAAAGATTGTTAAAGACATACAACTATTATCCGGAGATGCAATAGATAATGTAAAACGCATTTCAGAAGAACTAGGAATTGAACATTTTAAGGGTGAATTGAAGCCAGATGAAAAATTAGATTTCTTAAATAAGTTACAGGATGAAAATAAAATTGTAGCTATGGTTGGAGATGGAATTAACGATGCTGGAATTTTAGCAAAATCGAATGTTGGAATTTCACTTGAACTTGCCTCCGATATTTCCATTGACAAAGCCGATATTATTTTAATGAAAAATGACCTTAAGGGAGTGAGGCTTGCCATAGAATATGCAAAATTAACATCAAGAACCATTAAACAGAATATTGGAATTTCTCTTTTATACAATTCTATAATGTTGCCATTAGCCGCGTTTGGTCTAATGCAACCTGTATACTGCGCGCTCTTCATGACATTAAGTTCTCTTACTGTAGTTGCAAATTCTTTTCTACTAAAAATATACGCAAGGAAGGTTTAAAATGGAAGCTCTATTTCTCACAATTGCTATTGCATTTATACTAGCATTGACTGGGTTAGTTATCTTCTTAGTCTCCATCAAGAATGGACAGTTCGAAGATATAGAGGCATCGAAATATAGAATTTTCTTTGATGATGAAAAGGAAAATACGAAATGAATTATGAAATTATTTTCCTTTCATCCTTTATCTATGGAATAAGTAGTTCCTTTCACTGTATAACCATGTGTGGTCCGTTCGTTGGCATGCTCAATATCATCGGCGAATCGAAATTAATCACCAATATAGTTTATAACTTAGGAAGGTTTACATCGTATACCCTCATTGGATTCCTAATGGGATTCCTAGGATTTAGCTTGAACCTATCCGGAGAAGTCACGAGAATACAGAATATCTCGATTATCATTTCAACATTTTTTATTGTGCTTACAGGAATCGCTCTCATTTTAAATAAAAAATTAATTCCAGATAGTGGCGCAAATAAGATAATTAAAAAAATATTTTTTCCTTTCATTGAGATGATGAGAAAATCAACTCATACAATTTTATTTTCATTCGTGTTTGGAATGTTTACCGGTCTCTTACCCTGTGCAATTTTATATCCTGCATTTGCTATGGCATTGGCTACCGGAAATCCAATATTAGGCGGAATCTCTATGAGTTCTTTTTTTCTGGGGACTCTTCCTGGATTATTGCTCTTCGGACTTGGATTTCATAAAATTAAATCTTACGTTCTAAAAGACTATGCTTCGCTAGTTGGCATTGGAATAATTATTATTGGTCTCAGCACCGTTTTCTTTCGCATGAATCATAATCATGCTGGGCATACATTACCAAACCACCCGGCTAACCAGGAACAAAAGATGGAAAAAAATCCAGAACACCACCATCATCATTAATTTACCAGTGAGTATATTAAGCAAAAATATTTTCTAAATTTCTGCTTTACTCATTTGCGAATGAATTTTAGTTTAAGTAAAAATTCTATGAAACAAGTGAGAAATGCAAATGACCACCATCCCTGAAACAGGAAAAGCAATTGAACTTATTAATTATGACGGATTTGAAACTTCAATCCGCGTTGGGCAAAGAAAGATTAACCCCTTAAAAGAAAATGAAGTGCTAGTTAAAATAGCGGCTTCTTCCATTAACCCATCAGACCTTATGTTTATCCGGGGACTCTATGGAATCAAAAAGAAAATACCCTGCGGCGGCGGATTTGAAGGTAGCGGAACAATTGTCGCGGTAGGATCTGCCGTAACAAAAGTAAAAGCAGGAGACAGAGTAGCCTGTTCTGCACATTATATGGGTGATGGTTCTTGGGCTGAATATATGGTAACACCGGAATATAACTGTATACCGCTGATTGATAAAGTCACACTTGAACAAGGAGCAACTTTTTTTGTAAACCCACTCACTGCCTGTGGACTTACAAGTATTGCAATCAAAGAAAAACGAAATGGAATCGTTCAAACAGCAGCCGCAAGTGCGCTCGGAAAAATGATTCAACGTTATGCGACACGTAAAGGTCTTCCGGTCATTAACATTGTGCGCAAGGACGAACAAGTAGAGCTTTTGAAATCGCTTGGTTCTGAGCATGTATTAAATTCAACCTCACCTGACTTTGAAAAAGTATTTTCTCGACTTGTTAAAAAATTAGAAATTACTTATGCAATTGATGCAGTCGCAGGAAAAACAGGCGAGGATGTATTTAATATGATGCCTTCTAATTCTAAACTAGTGGTATACGGGGCATTATCCGAAGAGCCAATTGGAGTAACTGCCGGTTCACTCATTTTCCAGAGAAAAAAAGTAGAAGGATTTTGGCTCAGCTACTGGATTGCGGATACTCCACCGGATGAATTTTCTGAAATTATCAAAGATGCGCAGGAAAACCTTTCCACTGATTTTAAATCTGAGATTAACAAGCGTTTTTCTCTTAACGATGGATTTAAAGCAATAGATTTTTACAAAAATAATATGACAAACGGCAAAGTGTTATTTGTTCCTTAGTAATATTACCACCCTTCGCTTAACGCTCGCTATCAGCCAAGCTATGACCGAACTCTATACCAATCTATTTCTATAAAGACCGGTCATCGCTTGGCGGTATGTCAATGTCATTAAGTTAAGGATTTTATCAGTGAATTTTTGGTTTCACGCAAAGCCGCAAAGTCGCTAAGGGTTTTAAGAGAGTTAATTTGTCTTTTGATTTATGATGATTTTCAATATATAGTATTTTCGACAATCCCTTTGCGTCTCTGCGGCTTTGCGTGACCTCTTACCTTAATGACATTGGGCGGTAGGTGAGCGTTAAGCGAAAGGGTGGAATTGACAGCTTCTTAGCATCGTATCGAACGTGCCCAAATAGTAAGAAAGGATCTTTGGCACTATTCTAAATAGCCAGGTTGCTTTAATTCAACGACAACTCTTGTCTAGCTTTCTTCAAAACTTCCAGAATTTGATTATGAATAAATCCATTCGAGATAACTACATCACTTGGATAAGTAATCATCTGATCGCCTTTGTAATCTGAAATTGTAGCACCGGCTTCTTTGAGGATAACGGATACTGCGGATAAATCCCATAAGCCTACACGTTTTTCCCAGAGTCCATCAATGCGACCTTCGGCTAACCAGCATAAGTCGAGAACGATAGATCCTGTACGGCGAATACTTCTACCAGATGTGAGGAACGCGGAAAGGTCAGCAAGAATTTCATGTAAAATGACTTTGCGATTAACAGGGAATGAGGAAATTAATAAAGCACGATCGAGTAATTGAATTTCAGAAACTTTGATGCGAGACAAATTCTTAGTAACCCCTTGACCAAGAATTGCTTTGTAGACATCATTCAACTCAGGAACGATTACTACACCAGCCACATTCGTTTCGCGGTGTTGGATTCCAATTGAAATTGCATAGAGTGGAAGTTTGCGTAAGAAGTTCATCGAGCCGTCGATTGGATCTAGAACCCATGTAAAATTATTTTTCCCGTGTTGGTGGTGTTCTTCCTCTGAAGATACAGAATCGTCTGGAAAAACTTTGGTAATTACTTTCATGAGCGCATCATGCACATTACGCTCAACTTGACCGAGAAGTTGTTTTTCCTCACCATCGGTAAGTGTGGAGGAGATGGCTAATTCTTGTTGGATGCGTTTAACGGAATCAATGATAAACCCGATTTTTTCTTCGATGAAGTTGACACGGGCTTGGATTTCCTCAATGGGAAAGTTTAGTTCGGGAGCAGTGGCGTTACTCATAGTAATTAAACTATGAGTTCATCTTCACCCGAACGAGCAACCACAATTTCGCCTGCTTCCTCAAGTTTACGTATGATATTTACAATTTTTTGCTGGGCATCTTCCACGTCTTTTAGTCGAACAGGACCCATAAAGTCCATATCTTCTCTGAGTAGATTCGCCGCTCGTTTGGACATGTTCTTGAATATCTTCTCTTGCACTTCGGAATCGACCGACTTGAGAGCTTTCGCAAGCTCGGTGTTGTCAACCTCGCGCATAACTTTCTGGATCGCACGGTCGTCGAGTAATACGATATCTTCGAATACGAACATACGTTTTTTGATTTCTTCTGCCAATTCTGGATCTTCTTCTTCGAGTGCTTCGATGATCGTCTTTTCCGTTCCGCGATCCACGTTGTTCAAGATTTCCACCACAGAGTCGATACCACCAGCAGTAGTATAGTCTTCCGATGCAAGAGTAGAGAGTTTACGCTCTAATACGCGCTCGACCTCACGCAATACGTCCGGACTTACCCTATCCATAGTCGCAATCCGTTTCGCAACTTCGGCTTGAATCGTATGAGGAAGCGCGGAGAGAATACTAGCCGCTTTGTTTGGATCGAGATAGGAAAGAATTAACGCGATTGTCTGCGGATGCTCTCCTTGTATAAAGTTCAATAATTGCGCCGGATCGGTCCTTCTTACGAAGTCGAAAGGTCGGACTTGGAGAGAAGAAGTCAGACGGTTGATAATATCAATTGCTTTTTGGTTCCCGAGAGCTTTTTCCAAAAGAGAACGCGCAAAGTCAATACCACCATTGGTGATAAACCCTTGCGCCATCATGAGTTCGTTGAACTCTACTAAAACTTTTTCTTTGTCTTCGGGAGTAATTTTATCAAGACGAGCAATCTCAAATGTAATTTGCTCAATTTCATCTTCTCGTAAATGTTTGAAAATTTCTGTAGAGACTTCACTTCCTACAGCAATTAAGAAAATAGCAGCTTTTTGGCGACCGGTAAGGTTTGTCTTTTTACTTAGCATTTGAGATTCCTAGTTAAATATCGGACAAACTAAAATAAATCAATAAGGAAAAAAAGTAGGATTCCTAACTTAATGACAGACTTAATGCTCTTTGCTCAATTAGGCTAGGATACATTTTTAAGGTTATAACCTTATGAAATCTAAACGAAGAACACTCATACTTACACAAATAGATAAGAAATTCTCTAAGTGGGGAAATCTAAAAACTTTGGAAATTCCATCCGAAGGTTGGATTCATTCTATCCGCCTTGCCCTAGGAATGAATCTTAGACAACTAGGCAAGAGACTAGGAATCACACCCCAAAGCGCAAAGGAACTTGAAAAACGAGAAAAGTCTGGTTCTCTCACTTTGAGAGGCTTACAAGAAGTAGCCAATGTATTAGATTTAAAATTATTCTACGTTCTCTTACCTAATAAAAAATCGCTACAGGAACTTATTGAAGAGCGAGCACAGATACTAGCAAAAGAAATTGTTCTGCGAACTTCTCAGTCTATGAAATTAGAAAACCAAAAAGTTTCAAAAGATAGATTAGCCAAGGCGATTCAAGAAAAAGCAGAAGAAATCCAAAAGGAAATGCCTTCCTACTTATGGGATTGAACTTTGAATATGCCGAAGGGCAAACACCAATTGACCCCGAAGAGCGAAGTAGATTATTAATCAAGACAATTACTACTCGCAGAGAACTAGACGAGCACGAGCAATTAAACATAGAAGAAGCAGTGGAATGGACTCTTAAAAAGAAATGGAGACGGGAAGAAATTTTAACTGAAAAATTTATCAAAGACTTACATAGAAAAATGTTTGATAAAGTCTGGCGATGGGCTGGAGTTTTCCGAGATTCCAATAAAAATAAATAGTTTTCAATGATTTCAATTCTCAAAAATTGTCTAAGAGAGAGCAAATAGAAACAAAGGATTCATAATTGGAAGATGCAGTAAAGAAAATACTAACCGATATTGGCGAAGATCCAAAGAGAGAAGGTCTTCGCGATACACCTAAAAGAGTAGCGAAGGCATACGAGTTTTTAACCAGTGGCTATAAAGCCGATATGAATCAAATTGTAAATGGCGCAATCTTCGAAGAGCATGTTGAGGGAATGGTTATTGTTCGAGACATTGAACTTTATTCTCTTTGTGAGCATCATCTACTTCCTTTTTTTGGTCGCGCTCATGTTGCTTATATTCCGAATAAAAAAATTATAGGGATAAGTAAGATTCCCCGCATCGTAGATGTGTTTGCCCGTAGACTCCAAGTTCAAGAGCGGCTAACAGACCAAGTCGCCAACGCTATCCAAGAAATCCTAGATCCAATCGGTGTAGGTGTAATCATGAAAGCAAAGCATATGTGTATGATGATGCGTGGAGTCCAAAAGCAAAACTCAGAACTTCTTACTTCTTGTATGCTCGGCGAGTTTCGGGATTGCTCCATTACCCGCAACGAGTTTCTCGACCTTATCCGCACAGGGCAGTAAGATGTATCTCTGGTTTAAAGCTATTCATATTATTGGGCTCATTGCTTGGTTTGCTGGGATATTTTATATTTGGCGATTATTTGTGTATCATGTTGAAGCAACTTCCGATGAGGTTAAATCCACATTAGCCGTTATGGAGCGAAAACTCTATTTTATCATCATGCGACCGGCAATGTTTGTTACCCTCATCTTTGGTTTTGCGATGCTTTATTTACAATGGAATTCATTCGCTTACACAATATGGATATGGTTAAAAATATTCTTAGTTTGCATTGTCGTATTTCAACACCACCTCGCAAATTATTATCGTAAAAAACTATTAGAAGGTATCGTATATCGTTCCAGAAAATTTCGGCTTTGGAATGAAGTTCCTACATTACTAATGATATTTATTGTGATACTCGTTGTATTAAAACCGTTTTAATGCAACGAGTAAGGCTTGCTAAATCAAGCCCTTACATAAAACTGTTCTTAAGATATTCATACTAAATAAATTTTCACAGGATAAACAATATGGAAGAAGCAGTAATCATTGACGGCGCGAGAAGCGCATTCGGGTCATTTGGCGGAACATTAAAAGATATTGGTGCAACTGAAATGGGCGTAGAAGTTGCAAAAGCTGCAATCGCAAGGGCTGGCGTGAAAGCAGAAGATATTGGAGAAAGTATTTTTGGAAACGTTGTCCCTTCAGGAAAAGATTCCATTTATCTTGCAAGACATATAGGTCTTAAAGCTGGACTCAAAGTGGAAACTCCTGCGCTTACAGTCAATAGGCTCTGCGGTTCTGGTCAATCCGCATCGCTCAGCTGAGGCAGCCTGAGCCAGAAAAACTTCGAAACTTGCTGGAACTTAAACTTGCGGCTGCGAGCATATCGGATGCTGAGCATTGGATCGATTTTGCCTTTGGGATAGACTACAAGCACGTTGGA
>JANMOF010000391.1:0-14409 GCA_031368925.1 Leptospiraceae bacterium | reverse complement strand
AGTTATATTTCTATAATAATAAAAACTTGATTTATGTGATTCGTATTTTGTTGTGGAAAAATATTTTTTTAAACGAAGTTAATTTAAATGAAAGAAAAATTTTTTATAGTTTTGAGTATAATGTTGATTATCCCGGCATGTAATTGTAGCACCCCTGAACCAGTTCAATCAAAGCCTGATCCGATGGCGGAGTTAAATGCAGAATTAAAACCTGCACGATTATCTGGTTACGATGCAGGAAGTAACACTCCTTCAAAAGCAAAGCTTGCAGAATGAGACAAAAGTTTTTTACCTGTAGTCAAAGGTGTTTATGATAAAATGCCAGAAGGATACAAATTGCAAGTGCGTGGAAACGCTGATGCTTCCGGTTCCAACCAAGAGAATATGGAAATCGGTGAAAAAAGAGCAAAGTATGTTTATGACTATCTAATAAAAAAAGGATTTAAAGCGAATAAAATGGTAGTTGTTTCCAAAGGAGAAGAACGTCTATTGGAAAGTGAAACAGATCCTTTAGATGTGGATCACCGAAGAGTAAATTTTAGGGTTGTTAAAGATTAATAAATTTCTTATTCAACTGATTTTGTCCTCTCTAAGTTAGGGAGGACTCTTCTCTAGCAATTGGGATTGTAAAGAAAAAGTGACTGCCTTTTTTTATTTCACTTGAAACTCCCATTGTGCCGCCATTTTTTTCCACAAATTCCTTACTCAACATTAATCCAAGTCCTGTTCCTATTTCGCCTGACGTTCCTTCCGTGGAGATTACTCCTGTGGTAAATATTTTTTCTAAGCCTTCTACAGAAATTCCACAGCCTGTGTCTAAGACAGAAATTTCCATAAAAGTATCACCGCGGGAAACATTTACTTCTACTCTGTCACCCTGTTTACAAAACTTAATTGCATTTGAAATTAAATTTCGAATCACAAGTTCTATCATATCTTTATCAGCGAATGCATTCAGATTTTCTTTAACATTAGAGATTACTTCAATTTTTTTTTCTTTGGCACGCGAAGAGAAAAGATTTATTTCTTCTTCAATTACTTTATTCACATTAAAGATACTGGGATATATTTTTGCTCCACCCAGTTGGCTTCTTGCCCATCCAAAAAGACTATCAATTAATTCTAAAATATTTTTTGCATTTTTAGTAATTTCTGGTAAACTTTCTAGCAACTCTTCTGCTGTCATAACTTCGTCAGTTACTGAATTTAGAGTTAATTGCAGAGAGGCTATGGGACTTCTAATATCATGTGCAATGATAGAAAATAATTTATCTTTTATATCATTAAGTTCAGCCAATTTTTCAGATTGAATTTGAATTTCTGATTTTTGACGTGAAAGCTCATCTTTCTTTTCTGTAATATTCTTTAATAGAGATTGAAGTTTTTCATCGTTCTTTTTTCGCTCGGTTAAATCGATATTACTCCCTGAGATACGAATAGCTTTTCCATTATTATCCCTGGAAATAAAACCTTTAGAAAGAACAGGGACATAATGTCCTTCTCTATGCATTAAACGAAACTCTACTTCATAACTGTTCATGTCTGTTGTCATTGCCTTATTATACAATGCATTGACGTGGGGTCCATCCTCGGGATGTAAAATTGACCACCAAAGATCTACAACAGGGGATAATTCATTATATTCGTATCCCAGTGTTTGCCACCAGCGAGGAGAATAATAGATAGTATTCGTAGTTAAATCCCAATCCCACCAACCATCGTTAGATCCTTTTAATACTAGGTTTAATCGATCCTCTGATTTAGATAAAGCCAATTCGGCAAGTCTAAAATCTCGCTTATAGATGGTTATGATTGCATATAAGAAAATAGATGTCGCAAAACAATTAATCATGCTTCCAATAAAAATGGAATCAATGGATATACCTAAAAAATAAACTTTCATGACTCCAATGAAAATGTAAGAAGAGAGATTATAGAATAGAGATAAAATCATCCAACGGGTTTTAAAAATAAATGCGCCAAAAAAACCGCATCCCAAAATTAGGATTTCAAAATTTACAATTCTATTATTTAAAATTCCAAAACAGGCATAAAGTATAATTAAAGTATTCGATGCAAAGAAAGAATAAATTTGTGCCATTTTATATTTCAATTTAAAATTGAGAAAAAATATTGGGAATGAAATCAGAAATACTATCGCAATGTTTAAAAACAAAGGAATAAATCTTTGCGTGAGTATGTTCACAATTAACAAGAAACCGTTTATACTGCATAAAAAAAAGGAAATCTGGTTTAGAGTTTTAACCTGCCTTGCTTCGAGTGCAGGTTGGTTTTCCCTAATACCAACTGTAAGCAATGCATTGATTTTATTTAGAAGATAGTTTTTCATTTGTTATTTAACGTTATTAACCAGCTTACGTTGAAAACTTTAGATTACAAATAAAAAAAGAGAGCAGATTAGGATTTTAACATTGCGTAATCACAGTTTAAGAGTTAAATGAGTTACACTAAAAATATATCCCACCTGAAATATAAAAACGAGTGAATTCTTTGATTGCAGGATCAACTCTGAATTCGTCGTGGAGTATTTTTTTTTGAGTCACTGGATTAACACGTGCAAAGCAGGCAGAGGCAAGCAGAAAACTGGGATTATCTTTTGCCTGATTTGAAAACTGATAGAGTGCGGAAATAATTCCCTCGTTGCCAATTCCCAAGTTTGAGCTTGCGTGATTTATAATTCCCGAAATCTGTAAGCTCTTACTAAAGTCATAACTTGCACCAATACTGGCAAATTCCATTCCCTTTGTATCATAAAGATTTTCTCGGGTAGAGTCAAAATCCTTAAAGAGTGTTCCATTTTTTACATTCACAGCCTCCATCATTAGAAAGGAAGATTTGCCCCCAAAGATTCTTACATCGGAAAGTAGGGATGAGTATCCATTATGCGCTTTATTCAGACTAGTAGATTTATCTTTTGTCGCATAAAGTCCACCTGTTTTTAATTTCCATTTTCCAAAATCAAAATTAAAAGCCAGGTAAGAAAGAAAACCGTTTGTTTTACTAATATTATTAAACTTTTGGTAGGCATACTCCGCATAATCACGATAACCCTTTACAGAAAATAATCCAGCTTCTAAATTTACAAGCTGAAAAAAATCTTTCGTTTTTAATTCAAATCCTCTATAGTTAAATTTTCCCAGTGGCTTAAATTGCTTATCCTCTTGCAGGGTTTGTCTTTCTGCGATTTGTCCTGGCTCTAAGACTAAATAGTTAAATACTTGTAAATGGGAGACAAAAGGAATGGAATTGAAAAGTAAATTTCCGCCAAATAACTTGTCATTTGTATCATTGGCTCGGAAAGTAAAATTTTCCTGTTTATAATTATACGAAAGAGCAAGCAGGCTCAGTTTCGTATCGAATGCTTTCCAATGAAAATTCGTCTCTGCATAATTTGAAATTCCATTGAATAATACTCCGTATGCGTCCAGTCTTTGAAAGCCACGACCACCTTCTAAGTTCAAAGAAAACTCTTTATTGTCTAATTTCCAAGCCGCGATTAATTCTGCATCTACCGGACGGTTTACATTTCGCTTTAACTGAAAATCTTCTTTATACGAAACAATCGGCGCAAAGAGAAGCATATACTTTGCGTTAGCCCCCTTTTTATATCCAACTAACTCGGGCGAGAAATTAACCTGGTTTGCATATCTTCCGGCTAAGTCTTCTTTGTCTCCTCCTCTTTGCGAATAAAATTTTGGCGTTAAGTAAGAACTAAGTAAAAGCCCGCTTTCTGAATTATCCTGATTTTCATTTGTTTCAGTTTGTTTTTTCTTATTGCCACTTGTTTCGATTCTTCCCTGGTTTACAATCGTCTTTCTACCCTGGTTCGCATAATTTAGATCATCCGCTCGGTGCTCTTTGTAGCTTTCGGAGAAGAGGGAAGTTGTTAGGAAAATTAGGAATGAGGAATGGATAATTAGTAATTTTGAATTTTGAATTTTGAATGGAGAGATTAAGAATTGATTTGCGTTCATGTTGGATTATTTGTTAGAAACCAATCGCAGTTAAAAAGAAGGGAAATACGATTAGTCCGGTTATGTCGCTAATTTTCCCCGTGATTTCATTGTGGAATTGAGCTTTCCAGAAGTGGTCGTTTGCTATCCAAAGAAAAATCAGGAGAAATGAAATCGGTGAAGAAAGAAATTTACCGGAATTGGATAAGTTTTTCTGCATTTCAGTTAGATGTTTGTTTTGTTTAGGTAGTAAAAGCAACTAAAAACCGAGCGATTTTCGAATAAAGAATCTGGTGGGTATTAATTATTTCCTAGACAATACACTCAGTAATTTTAACCTGTGTTAGAATTCTATTCTGGAGTTATATGGATGAAAAAACTATTACTTTTTGTCATTTTGACAAATATGATTTCCTGCTACACTTATGTTAACGATGAATTGCCTAGAATCAGGGCAATCAAACCAAAAATTAAAATTGACGCCATCTCTTTTCGAATCACTGGTATTGAAGATAAGAAAGACCTAAGCGATTACAACCGAGTTGTAAGAAAAAATTTAGAAAATTCTAATCTTTTCCAAGTTGTAAACGTCATTGATGTAAATGATAAACTGGACAAAGCAGACAAACACCACCTTGAGATTCACCTCAAGAAGCTAGATGTGTTTGAAAACAGATGGCTTCATGGAGTCTCATTTATTCCTTTCTTTATGACTTTAGCAATACCCGGTGTTCCTATACCTGGTTTGGTTCCAGCTTTTAAAAAAGAAAGATTCTCTATGCTACTTGACTACTATGTTGACGGTAAGTTGACTAGATATGACAGATTTAATCAAAGTTATACTACTCTCATAGGAATAATTCCATTCATTCTAAAAGTGAAGAATGGTGATTCTGTTGATAACCCGGACTCAGTTATTCTTAACAATTTAACAGATAATGCAGTGTTTTATCTGAACGAATTGAATTTCTCTGAATCTGTTCGCTAGATCCAACTCTACTAATCCCATGCTTTCATTCGGCATGGGAAATTCTTTAATCGCTGAGGTTTTTTTAACTAAGCTCAGCGTTTTACAGCTTGTCGAAAAAAATGTTCTATGATTGACAATAAAATATCCTGCAAAGATTGTCAATAGTGCAATGTCCTCTGAAGCTCGCAAAACCTCTGAAACAGATATAAAACTCTCCCTCAACCTTCGTGGTAAGGGTAATTATAATTTTGATACCGAAATTCCTTTCTTTGATCATATGCTTTCGCATATAGCCAAGCATGGGCAGATAGACATGGATGTTTGGCTTCGTGGCGATATAGGCATAGATTGCCATCACAGTGTCGAGGATACCGCCATTCTGCTCGGTTCAACTCTACACAAGCAATTAGGTGATAAGGCTGGAATTAATCGCTATGGGCATTTTACGATTCCTATGGATGAAGTTCTTACAACCGTTGCTGTTGATCTTGGTGGTAGATTTTATTTTAAATATACAGGTCCGAAACTCGAAGGAAAATTTGGAATCTATGATGCTGAGCTTTCTCTTGAGTTCTTACAGAAATTTGCTTTGAACGCTAAGATGAATTTACATGTTGTTGTTCATTATGGGGACAATCGTCATCATATCCATGAATCTATTTTTAAAGGTTTGGGTCGTGCTTTACGTCAGGCGATAGCTTACGATGAAAATGCAGTGGGAATTATTCCCTCTACGAAAGGTGTGCTAGAATGATTGCTGTCATTGACTTTGGAATGGGTAATATCCATTCGTGCCTAAAAGCGATTAGCCTCTATACGGATAATTTTAAATTGACTACAGATATAGCTGATTTAGAAAATGCAACAGGTATTGTGTTACCCGGAGATGGGGCATTCGAGAAGGCGATGTTTAATTTACAAGAACTCGGATTTATTGATGCCATTCATAAAGCAATTGAAAAGAAAATCCCTCTCTTTGGAATTTGTATTGGATTCCAAATTTTATTTGAAGATTCAGAAGAGTCTACAGAGAAAGGAAAATTAGTAAAAGGTTTAGGCTTAATCAAAGGTCACGTAAGAAAATTCAAATTGAAAAGTTACAAAGTTCCCCATATGGGTTGGAACAAATTAATAGTAAACGCTAGAAAAAAATCAAATTTGCTTAATGAAATTCAGAACGGGGAGTATATGTATTTTATTCACTCGTATCGTCCTGTCGATGCAGACCCTTCTTTTATAACGGCAAATTGTAATTATGCGGAAGAAAAATTTCCAGTGATAGTAGAAAAAGAAAATATATACGGAACCCAGTTCCATCCAGAAAAATCCGACAAAGAAGGTCTTAAGATTTTAAGAAATTTTATTCGGGTTGCAAATCCAAATTAAGGTTTATTTAACTCATGATAATTATACCAGCAATAGATATATTAGACAATGAAGCTGTAAGACTCTACAAAGGAGATTACTCACAAAAGACAGTCTATAGCTCCAACCCATGGGAACTCGTTCAGGGGTTTAACAAGAATGGCGCAGAGCTTATTCACTTAGTAGATTTGAATGGAGCAAGAAGTGCTGATTCGACAAACAAAGATTGTATCATTAGAATTCGCAAAGAGGCAAATGTAAAAATCCAGTTAGGCGGTGGTATCCGCGACATGGAAAAATTAAAATACTACGAGTCTCTCGGAATCGATAAATTTATTATTGGAACATCCGCCGTGATGAATCCAGCGTTTGTCGATGATGCCCTGGCATTTATTGGAACGGATAGAATTATTATTTCAGTAGATGCTTTAGACGGAATCGTTCGTGTAAGTGGGTGGGAAGTTAAGACTCAAGTAAAATACGAAGACCTTTTGACTAGACTCAATACGCAGGGGATAACACAAATTATCTTCACGGACATTTCTTACGATGGGACATTAAGCGGACCTAACCTCGAATCCTATAAGCATATTCTAGATAATTTTGATTTTCAATTAATTGCATCAGGTGGAATTGCATCCCTAAAAGACATTATAGATTTATCGAGTATTAATTCTTTGCGTCCTCTTTATGGAATCATTACAGGAAAAGCAATATACGAAGGAAGACTTGATTTAAAAGAAGCTATCGACAACACGAAAAAATAATTTTTTGGGGTTACTCAATGTTAAACTTTAGACGTCTGACAATTTTTTTATTTTTGCTGATTTTTATTTCGGAATGTAAAAGAGCCGGAACCATTAAACTTCCAGATGGCGGGTTTTATAAGGGAACTATTTCTAATGCTAAACCACACGGAAAAGGAAAACTAGTTCTTCATGAATTAGCTTACGAGGGTGATTTTTTAGATGGTAAGAGGCACGGCAACGGTGTGCAAACATGGACGAGCGGGCTTCACCAGGGCGAATGGTATGTAGGCGAATGGAGAAATGATGAAAGGGATGGTTATGGGATTCATGTCTGGCCTGATGGAAGAAAATATACCGGTGAATGGAAAACGAATCGTCAGAACGGCAAAGGCGTGTTAACCAACGCAGGTGGAGATAGTTATAACGGGTATTTCAAAGACGATCAGCCGGAGGGAGAAGGAACTCATACTAAGGCAGATGGTTCTATTATTTTTAAAGGGCTCTGGTCAAAAGGCAAGCCGGTCAAGTAATAAATTTTCATTTCATAGATTAACGAATAAAACTTAGGGAGAACAGAAGATAATAATGAATACGAGTAATTTAAAAAAATATAATTTTATAGGGATAGCAGTTACAATTATTGGACTTTCCTTATGCATTGCACTCATCCAAGAATTTTTTGGATCAGCAGGAGCTTTTGTAGAATCACTTTGCTCTACTACCGGTGACGGTGATTCTTGTAGCAAAGTTGCCAAGAGTGCATGGTCTGGCTTTAGAGGATTACCAATATTAGGCGACGTTCCAGTTGCTCACCTCGGGTTTACATTCTACGGGTTCTGTGGATATTTGTTTTTCTCTATTATAAGAGCAAGCGAAGAAGAGAAAAAAGGATTTGTAAATTTACTCTTTGCTGTTTCTCTTTTAGGAATCGTAATTGATGTAATTTTACTTATCATTTCGATTTCCCTAATTGGGACAGTATGTATATTATGTGCTCTGACGTATGTGGTTACTATCAGTATAGTCGTGCTTGCCTATTTGCAGGCAAAATCTTATTCCGGGGAGGAGGGAATTATGAGCCAAGTAAAATTAACTGCGGGTAAAAATATTGCCACTCATGTATTAAATTATACAATTATCGTTTTATTATTCTACGCTTGTGGTATTGGTGTAGCAAGATTTTCTACTCCGAATAATTCGCAAACCACTGGAAGTATTAATGAGACATCTAAGCCTGCTTTAGAAATGAAAATTAAAGAGTTTGAAAAAAGACCTGCGGTTAAGATTGATTTATCCCAAGCTCCTGGGGTAGGAAGTCCAAATGCAAAGATTATAATTGTAAAATATGCTGATTTCAACTGTGGGCATTGTATGCATACAAGTCATATTATTAGTCAACTTCTAGCAGATTTTCCAAATGATATAAAAGTGTATTACAAAAACTTCCCGCTTGATGGAACCTGCAATCCTTTAGTGCAAAGAAAAGATCCGAGCGCAAGTTCTTGTATTGCGGCAAGTGCTGCGTTATGCGCTAACAAACAAGGCAAATTCAAAGAAGTCTACAGTGGACTTTATACAGACAACGAAAATGGAGTTCGTCATACCATTACTTCCGTAAAAGACATTGCGAATAAAGCAGGGGCTAATATGCAACAACTACAATCTTGCATGGGCTCTACCGAAATTCAAAACTTTATTTTAGCCGAAGTAAAAGAAGGCGAAGTTCTAAATATTCAAAGCACACCTTCTCTTTATATAAATAACAAGCCTTTAGATCCCGGAACACCAAATCCGAATTTTCTCAAAGCACTTGTAGAGCATTTACTGAAGAAGTAATCTTACAGTGCGTTACAACATATTGTAAGGACTTGATTAATCAAGTCCCTACAATATCCCCTTCACCGCAACAGCGTCTAACGCGAGTTGTCCTTTCAATTCTTCAATCCCATTAAACTTCTTCTCGTCGCGGATACGGTCGAAAAACCAGCAGTCGATGGTTTTTCCGTAAATATCAGAATTAAAATTAAATATATGAGCTTCGATAGATTGTTCCTGGTTTCCAAACGTAGGATTCTTTCCTATGTTTAGCATTGCTTTATGTTGAATACCGTCTAACACGATGTAAACCGCGTAAACTCCTTCGGGAGGAATTTGACTTTCGCCGGATAATTGGATATTAGCCGTAGGAAATCCGATTTGTCTTCCGCGTTTAAAACCTTCTACCACTTTTCCGCGAATGATGACGGGTCTAGTAAGAAGTTCTTTTGCTTTTGCCACTTCCCCATTTTGAATACAGGTTCTAATTTTAGAACTGGAAACAGGCTCGTCTTTAAAATAGACCTGGTCGATTTTTTCTACGCTATAATCGAACTCTTCTGCGTGGGATTGCAAAAACGCAAAGTCTCCCTGTCTTCCTTTTCCGAAGAAGTGATTGAACCCGATGATAATATGATGTGGTTTTAGCTTATCGACTAAAATATCTTTCGTGAAATCATAGGCATGCATTGTAGAAAAATCATGCGTGAACGGAATTGTTAGAAGCATATCGACTGAGAATGTTTCTATGATTTCCTTTTTGATTTCTTCGCTATAGACTGGTTTTAGAGTTTTGTTTTTTCCTAGCACAATGGCAGGGTTTGGAAAATAGGTAACAAGTATGGATGGAAGCTTTTTTTCTTTCGAAACTTCTTTTACTCTTTTAATGAGCGACAAATGACCAAGATGGATTCCATCAAAGTTTCCGAGAGTAATCACGGAGCCTTGTTTTATTTCCTCGCCGATTTCTTCTATGCTATTTAAAACTTTCAAACTGATCCTTATAACTTTTTTGCCACAGAGGCACAGAGACACAGAGAGTTTATTATTGTTACATTGTTCCTGAAAATTACGTTTAGTATTTTTTTCATATGCTTTATTATTTTTATTGTCTTTAAAATATTTCTTTGTCCCGCTAGTTACTAAACCCTTCTAAACTCTGAGTCGGCGCCTGTAGTGAGCTTGCCGAATCTATGCCTCTGTGGCAAACCATTCCATTATTTAGAATCTATCTCTTTAGGACTTGACTTTGAATGCAATAATAAATATATATTGAAGCAAAACTATTTTATGAACTATAAATTATTTATCATCCTAATACTTTCATTATTAGCAGGTTTATCTGCTGACGAGACGGCTCCTTTTAAGAAGTCTATTAACTTCAATCATCAGAGCGAAAAAGGCGAAAAGTTAAACCCAGAAGATTTTGCAGGTTATGATGAACTTCGTAGATGGGCAAATTTTCAGTCCATGAGCTTACGAATGGACTCCGACAAATATGGGATCAAAGACGGAATTTGCAGAATGATTCCTTCGAAAGGTCTATCCTTTTATCTTACGTTTGATACTGCTGTAAAAAAAACCATTTATCTTTACCTAGATATTACAACTTATGAAAGTTTGAATAACCAGACTTATCCGGTTAGAACTCTTTCTGTTCTAATCAATGGTCGAACCAAGGGCAAAATAACATTTGACCGTAAAAATTCGGATCCAAATCCATATATGATTTCAATTGATCCAGTTGAATGCCCTACGGGGCGAATAGACATTACCCTCATTCCTGATTCTACAGCAAACGGAAGATTCTGGGGAATCTGGGATGTATTTTACTCGTATGTCAAGGAATAATCATGAACCAAACCTGCTATCTCTGTTCAAGCACCGAAAATAAACCCGTATTCAATGAGAACGGGATACTCATTGTTAAGTGCAAATCCTGTGGACATGTTTTTTCTACTTATGAGCAAGAAGAACATTATGACGGATATTGGGGTGAGGGTAATGACGAATATGACCTTGATTGGTGGGATCATGCTCATCGCGCTATTTATGCTGAATTTATTTCCAACTTCATGAAAAAAGATGTAGGAACTATTCTAGATGTAGGCTGTGGATTAGGATTTTTTGTAAAAATGCTCCAGGAAAAAAAGCCAGGCTGGCATGCAATTGGTTTTGAAATGTCCGAGCCTGCCGTTAAATTTGCAAAAGAAAAAAACGGTCTAACAACTGTTTACCCCGGAATGGTGCAATCAAGTGGAATAGGAAAAGGCTCTGTTGATATTATCACTCTCTGGGATGTAATAGAGCATATCCCCAAACCTCAACCGCTTTTGGAATATTTATTTTCTCTTTTAAAACCGGGCGGAATTTTATTTCTACAGACTCCCAATGTCCCGATTCAATTAATTAAAGCAAACCTTAAACTTGCTCTAAAAGGTATGAAACCCGGAGTGCATTATCTTGAAGCAAAAGATCATATCAACGATTATTCTAGAAAGACTCTTTCTATGCTAGGAACACAAACCGGTTTTACGTCTACTGAGTATTATGTGCTAACGCCGATTCTTTCTTTTGCAGGAAGTAAGAGCAGCTTTGGTAAAATTGGTAAAATGCTTTTTTATTATATCACAAAATTTATCTGGTTTGCAAGTTTCAAATCTATTATGATGAATAATACTTTATTCGCTGTGATGAAGAAGTAATTAACGTGAATTCGATATAAGGATTTTTCTTGGTGTCATTCCTGCGAAGGCAGGAATCCAGATTTACAAAAATATTTTTCTATTGAAGAAATATACAAAGACACTCTGGATTCCTGCTTTCGCAGGAATGACTCTTGAAGCCTTTATAGCAATAATTTCTGATGCCGAATTCACGTTAACTAATAATATAATTTTCGAATTGAATGATTAAACCTATCGGCTAGATACAAAAAGCTTCCGTCGAAGGTAATGGAAGAATCACAATTAGCCCCTACATTACAAAATTGTGCTGCACCAATCGCACCATCTAAATACCCGTTGTTTTGTGCCATGATGGTGGTTACGGAGTTTGGAGAGGCTAATAACATTTTTTTTAAGTTCTTGCCTGTGCCTTCAAGTATATATAAATAACTTCCATCCATTGTTACGCCATAAGGCTCATTGAATTGAGCAAGTGTTCCCGTCGCATTATCGACATTACCCGATACCCCTGTTCCTGCAATTACGGATTGTGCAGTAGTTGCGATTACATATTTGAGTAATCTATGATTTCCGGTTTCAGCGATGTATAAATTTGTTCCGTCTGTTGCAATCCCATTTGGCATATTTAACCCTGTTACGATGCTAGTTACAATTCCCGTGCTAAGGACTATTTGTTTTACTTTCCCGTTTCCTCTGTCCATTACAAATAAACTGGTTCCGTCGGTTGTAAGATAAGTAGGTTGATTAAATTTTGCAGATGTCCCAGCTCCGTCGACATCGCCCGATGGAGAGCTTCCAGCAAGAGTAGTTACCGCTCCTGTTGCTATTTCTACTTTAAAAATTGTATGTGATCCATAAGCGGATATATAAACGTTAACCCCATCGGTCGCTACTCCATGCGGCATACTCGTAATTGTCGCTAGGGTTGAAACTACGTTAGTTCCAATCGTAACTTTTCGAATTGCATTATTAAAAATATCCGCTACGTAAATATTAGTTCCATCAGAGGTAATTGCTATCGGGTTATCAAATCTTGCTACAGTTCCAGCCCCGTCTACATTTCCATTGGCAACCGTTGCAGGAAAACTTCCGGCTAATGTAACAAGACCTGCAAAAGATTGATTTAACGTAGGCGGATTTGCGCTAGATAAAAGGGTTCCATTGAATAGGATTCCAGATACACATAAAATTTGAATAATCACATTTGTGCTAGATGTTCCATAAGGAAGATTAGAAATAGAGCATACTTGTCCTGAAGCTTGTGTTTGTATGGAAATGGAATATCCAGAGCCATTTATTATGGGTGTTGGAAAATTACTATACCCGTTTTCACTTAGGGTCAGGGTTTCGCTTGCATTATTTTGTAACTGAATACTACTCGTTAGCCCACTAATACTTGTTCTTACAAAATAAGAACCGGATATATCAATATCCAGATTGGTAAGACTTATATCAGAAAGAGGATAATTGCTATAACCCACATCTTCACTTTCTACACGGAATTGAATCTTATAATTTGTATTCCCGCTAACAGCAACAGTTCCTCGACTTCCCGCCACTTGAAAAGTTTGGGCAGTCATCCAATTTTGAGAGTTAAATTCTAAATAGCTAGTAGTGGAATTACAAATACCAGCGCTTATTTTTACAAGGCTGGATGCAAATATTGTTCCGCCGTTTATAGTGTCTGAACTAGAAAGGCAAATATAAACATTACTATTGGGCTCATTCTTCATAACTACTTGAATACTTGCCTTATTACCAAATTCATTTGTATTTCCCGAGGCTTGTCCGATTTGCAGTATCTTTGAACTAGCAATATTTGTCGTAACTGGTAACAAGAATTTTATTTTAGGTTTTTTATCACCAAAACAGTTAGCGACTAATAAAATAAATGCTGCGACTAACAATAATTGCCTCATACTATATTTGACTCAATTTAATTATCGGAAAACGAATGAATTATGTAGATGCAGGGCTATAAATCTGTCTTCAAAAGCTAGGCAAACAACAAAAATAATTTTCCAGAAGTATTTTTTTCCAAGAGCATTCAGTATAGAGGTTATATCTAGGAAATACTCGGTTGAAATAAATAAAGGAAATCGAGATGGGCTACTTTTTTTGTGCATTAGAAATGCATTATAGTGGTAATTAGTACGTCTTTCCTATTGTAAAATTTTCATTGTAACTTTTGTAAAAAAATATCTCAATAAATAATTTTTGCTTGAACTCTCTAAAAGTAAAATTCGTTATTTAAGTAGATGAAACTCAAAGCAAAGATCACACTTGTTACTCTCGGCACTGTTTTAACATTATTTGTTTTAGCAATGATTATCAACACGATGATTTTTTATCATGAAGCAAGAGAGTTTCGTAATGCTGAGATAACTAGTTCTTTTGATTTTTTTCTTAATCAAATCAATCATGCTACAAATATTACAGAAATTACCGGTTATGATCTTGCTCGTTCTGGAGAAATTTTATATACATTAAAATCAAACGATCCAAAAAAACAAAAAAAAATCTTTGAGCAATATTTAATTGCCCGTGTTAAAAATGAAAAATCTATTCTTGGAGGTGGTCTCTGGTATGAGCCTAATCGCTTTAATGAAACCTTTATGGGACCTTACGCGCTTAGAGAAAAAGAAGATGTAAAAATTACATGGGAATATTCAAATCCAAAGTACGATTATCATAATCAACCCTATTATAGAGCTGCTATTCCCAAAGATTGGGACATTACTAAAAAAAGAGAAAGAAGTTATTATAGAATTCCACCTTACTTGGATAAAATTGGAGACACGGAGATAATATTTGTTACCCTCAGCACTCTGATGTATGATAGTGAAGGA
>JANMOF010000374.1:0-2974 GCA_031368925.1 Leptospiraceae bacterium | reverse complement strand
ATGTATTCTTCACTCATGGGACTTCGTAATGAAACAATTCTTGTGAAAAGGAATTATCTTGATGTGTCAATCTTCCAAAAAAAAGATATTTATTAAACCTTTGTAAAGGATTGTCTGATTAGTATTAAATTTAAAATCTGTAACTAAAATTAAAAAAAGTATGGGATGGTTTTCGCAAGCAATAGATTCATTTAATTCCGGAGCTGATTCAGCCACTTTACAGGAGAAAATAAATCGTTTTTTTGAAATGAAAAGTCAATTTGTGCATGCATACAATCAGGTCGGGAGGGATATTAATAGGTTTCCAAATTATCAAGAACCGTTTGCGATTATGCAAAAATTAATATTCGAGGTCATTGACCTTCTTGAAAAGTATCGAAAATCAAATGGGGTTGTCGATTCTTCATTTGTTAATATTGCGATTAAAACCAAAAAATTTCCTAGAACTACCATTGGTGGTGCGTTAGAAGAGATGTTTTTTGATATTGACGATCTGAATAAATTTGTAGGATACCAACTTCTCAAAAAATGGAGGTAATATAACGATGGAAATTTATTCGGATCCCTATCTTGATTCATTAGCCATTCAAATCCGGGATGATATTGATGAAATTGGATTTGCCTTTGAAAACTTTACCAACCCAACGAAAAATCCATATACTCATGTGCTGGAAGACTTTATAAATAGTCCGGTTGGTTTTTGTAAATTATTTATGGACCGGAATATTCCAAGGTTATACTTGATAAGATCAAATATTAATTCGAAGGATGCAACTTTACGGGAATTAACGGTCGGACTTTATACAACCTTATATGGGCTATTGAGATTCCACGTTCAAAATGCAACCATGATCACCTTATCCAACGACCTTCAGCAACATTTGAATGATCCTGAAGTTGTGACCATCAAGAAATCACTCACAGAAATTGATGAACTGCTCCAAGACATAAATACTCTGGCTGTTCCAAATGAGATCAATTCGGAGTTGGAAAATCTAAAAAAAAACGTCAAGTCGCTGATCAATAAATTTTCACCTCCCAAATCGTGGTGGTGAGATAAGTCCCCTCACTCGCGCAAGCATCCACTTGTGCGCATCGTAATTGCACAGTCCTACGAACTGAAACTAAAATAAGAAAACAGAAACCACAATGCATCACCTAGCCTATTATAAGGACAAGCGGATGCTTGCGCCAGTTGAGGGTGGGTGAAAAGAAAAATATTATTCTACTTGACTTTTAGCATAGTACATTGTTAGCGCGCGCTGTTTTCAATTCGCTCTCTTGTCTCTCTCAAAGTTGGTAAACAGTTTGTTAGTTCGGTCACGATTATTTTAAACTGTCCTGCCGTCTCCATATTCTCAACCTGCATATCATTGAGTTTCATTTTAGCTCTACTTACCATGTCCGTCACTATTGCCGCATATCTCTCTTTGTCAAATTCATTATCAATTCCGTTTTTTAATGGTGTTAGAAATTCGTTGTCGAAGTTGGTCAAATTTGCACTTGCTTCTGCTAGCTCCTCAAATTTCCTGAATAATTGAGCCAAAAAAGTATATCTACTGTCGGAATTGAAATCTGGTAACTCATTTTCAAATGATTTAAGAAGTCGATAAATGTAGCTACGTAGGTCTTCAACAATCTTTTTGTATTCAAATTGGTTGCTTAGAACAAAATCTTTGTTTGAAAAATAGATTCTTTTGATTTCGTCTAGCGTACCATCAATAAAGTCAAGTCCGCTGTTAAATTCAGAATATTCCTTTAACCAATTAATTCTGTCCTTAAAGAAATATCTGTAAGCGAAAAATGTACTCTGAGCATCGAGGGCTAAAATTCTCCGAATGTCATTTGATGCAATTATTTTCACATGGTGAAGCTCGTATGGGTTTTTCTCAATTGTTTGAATGAATTCTTCACATTTACCGATTTGTTGAGAAACTGTTTTCTCGGCTGAGTCAATCAACTTCGTCAGATAATCCAATCTGTCCTTTAACTCTTTCTCAAATCTTTCCTTTTCTCTTTGCTTTTCCTCCTTTTGATTCTTTTTTTCCTTCTTTTGTTCACGCCTTTTAACCCTTCTGTCAAAATAGAGAGTTGTCCCAAATGCTATACCTGAAGCTAACAATGTCAAAATGAAGTCAAACAAATAACTGTTGTCCGTCTCACAACACTGCTCTATTATATTAATTATTGTTTCTTTCATGTCTCTCTCTAAAAACAATACGCACTAACATCCAAGTATATGCAATTGCAAATACTTCTATTTTACAGATAATGCCCTTACAAAACAATCCTCTTCCCTTCCTTGGCAGACCTTCTGGCCGCATCTATAATTTTTACCACAATCATATTATTGTTCAATGAAGAGAGGTCGTTCTCTGGTTTAATCTCACCACGCAACACAGCCGCCAGGTACACCAGGTTATTTTGAAAAGCCGGAGGCTTCACTTCTACTTTTTCATACACATCTTTTTTTCGCTCTTGTAACGTATTGCTGTTAAGCGAATGCAAATAGCCGGTCTTGCCATATACTTCAAGGTCTTTGATCCCAAACGGCCAGTTCCACGAGGCTTCAATGATTCCGGTGGCTTCGGCATACTCAAGCAAGATGGTTGCTTCGTCATCCACTTTAGGATAAACATCCGGTTTAATATTCCTTGTGATAGCCGTTACTGCAATGGGTGCTTTTCCTTCCATCAGCCACGTCATCAGGTTGGCACCATAACATCCAAAGTCCACCAGAGCACCTCCCCCATTTTTTATCGGGTCGGTAAGCCATGCAAGAAACTCGGTACTGCAACCAATCTCTTTGGGTCCGTTATGTCCATCGTGTACCACCATTTTCCGAATCGGGCCAATGGAATGCTGATCATTCACCATACTATATAAGTGATGATTGCTTGCATACCAGGTGGTTTCATAATTGGTTAACAAGTGAATTTTATATTGATCGGCCAATGCCTTCATCCGCTCGGCC
>JANMOF010000338.1:0-13509 GCA_031368925.1 Leptospiraceae bacterium | reverse complement strand
TTGGCAGCTAAATTTCTATCATCCAAGGGGGAGAACATTGCAGATTATTATCAAGGGGGTATGGTAATCCAAACCACTTATCAAGGCGGTGAACTTCATAAGGATGAATATTTATAAAATATGTTGCTAGCAATTTTCTTTTTATTTTCTACTATTCTATTAAGCATAAGTTTACCAATTGGAATTGCTTATCCATTGATAATAAAAAATATTTATTCAAGCGTTGCAACTTTTCATTTTTTCTTGATTCCACTTTATGCATATATAAATGTAAAAATTCAAATGTTCTTACTCAAAAGGACAAATTCTATACCTGACGAAGAGATTAGGATTATAAAACCTTTTCGTGATCATAGTGTGACAAAACCTCTAGAAAGAGATTCTTATCTGTTCGGCTTTATTTTTTTTTGTAGTCATGCTATCGCTTATGTCTTCTCTTCCAACTATAGCAATAATAAGGAATTATAACAAAGTCTATCAGTATAAACATTATGGGAAATATGTAGATGCAACGATACAATTTAAAGATACATACAAACCATTTACTGGAAAATATCAGCCCGTTACAATTTATCGTTTACATCTTCTGTTACCTACTAGGGATAAGCACAAAGAAATTACAGTCGAAGTTAGCGATGGAGAATATGAAATTTACAAAATAGGCGATAAAATTCCAGTAATTTATTCAGAAAAAGATCCAAGTATTTTCAGACTTAAATGATAAAAAGAGTTAATATTTTTTTACTCCGTATAACCAAGACTCATATAGCATACACCCAATTAACCACTTACGTTACTTATCACTCAAACGTCTCAAATAATCCGCAATATCCCTTTGACCAAATCTTTCCGCCCAGGTCATGGCAGTAAAATGGTCATTATCCTCAATATCTACATCTGCATCAAAATCGAGTAAAACGGTTAATGCTTCTTTATGACCCCGACGAGCGGCAAGCATAAGAGCTGTTTTTCCTGATTTGTCTTTGGTATCCACTTGTGCTCCTGTCTTGAGTAATAAACTTAAAATTTCTCGATTCCCACTTCTGGCTGCGTGCATAACAGGTGTTTGCCCAAGGGAATCAACTGCATTTACATTTGGTTTAAAAAAGAATACATACTTTACTCTTTGTAAATCTCCGACAGACGAGGCAAGTAAAAGTTCGTCGTCAGCAGACTTGCCCGCAAAATAAGGCTCTTCTTTTGCCCCTGCTTTTTTAAGAGCATTCCCAAGTTCTTTATGACCATTTAAAACAGCCAATAAAAAAGGACTCTTCCCTTCCCTGGTTTTCAAATTAAGATTTGCACTTGCCTGGATTAATATCTCGACTATCTCATAATGCCGCCCTACTCCAAGCGAAGCTGCCTTAGCAATTGCCGTATAACCTGCATTATCCTGTGCATTTACATTTGCTCCACTCTCTAAAAGCATTGTAACAATTTCAGGCGACCCATACCAGGATGCGAGGATTAATGCAGTTTCCCCATCGGCGTTTTTTGTTTCTAATTCTGCTCTTTGGTCGAGAGAACGCTTTACGAGTGCGATATTCCCTTCGGATGCTCCTTGCAGTAAATCTTCATTTACCCCTGCATTTAAAAAAGAAATACAACCAATTAAAAAATACAATAAAAAAACTCTCATTCTTTTGCTCCCGCTTTTTGTAACTCAATGATGACATCTCTAAAACCGTTTTCCTCTGCATGAAGAATCGGTGTAAGTCCAAAAATAGACACATTATTCACATTTGCCCCTGATTCGATCAGAAGTTTAACAGAATTAATCTTACCCGAAGAAGCTGCAAGGCTAAGCGCCGTATCTCCGTTCTGATTTCGGACATTCACGTCGGCTTTGTATTTGATTAGTAATTGCATCGCCTCTATCTTTTCTTCTTGTGCCGCAGTCATTAAGGGAGTTGTTGCATCTATTCCAGGTATTCTTACTTCATTCGGGTTTACTTTTGCTTCAAGCAGCATACGCATAATAGCAATATTCCCCTTAGAAGCAGCTTTAATCAAACAGGAATCCCCTTTCTTATCTCGAATATTTGGATTGGCTCCTGACTCAAGGAGTAACTTTACAATAGCCGTATGTCCATTTGCAGATGCTCGATATATAGCAGTATCACCTAGATTAGTTCGCAGGTTTACTTTTGCTTTTTTTTGAACAAGGTATTTCACAATTTCAAGCTTACCGGTAGAAGCCGCAGCAATGAGTGCCGTCCAATTCCTTTCTTCGCGGGCATTGACTTGATCCCCTTTTTTTTGACTGATTTTTTCCATTTCAACAAGATCACCATCAGCCGCTGCTTCTACATACTTGTCACCAGTTGTAGCACAATCCCAAAAAACGAAAATTGATAGAGTTAGTATTAAATATTTATAATAATTCATTTTACATTCCGAACGATTCCAATATTTTCAATTGGCACAATTCTTTAAATCATTTATCTAAGTCCTTACCCATTTTTACCAAAATAGATTGAATTGAGAGTCTAAAAATTTTCTATTGTAAAACAAATACTAAATGAGCAAATTTCTTCATATTTACTCAATGCTTATATTTCAGGAGGAACTTTGAAATTCAATAAAGTATATTTTCTTACCCTTACTCTGCTTCTCACACAATTAAATGCAGAGACAATTTTTGAAGATGTCGCATCTAGACTAAAAAAATCTATCAAAAAAGTGCAATTCGACAATGGACTAACACTCATAATGATGCAAAATACTACCTCACCAACGCTTGCCCTATATGCAAAATTTAAAGTTGGCTCTGTAGATGAAACAAAAGAAATCGCGGGAACCGCTCACTTACTAGAGCATATGCTTTTTAAAGGCACTGAAAATGTTGGCACCACAAATTTCACTGAAGAAAAGAAATTCCATATATTACTGAAAGCAACTGGAAGTGAACTCGATAAGCTAAGATTAGAAAAAAGAAATTTGGAAGAGAGTTCCAAGAAGCCCTCATCCCAATTATTAGAGCGCATAACAAGACTTGAGCGCAGACTAAAAGATGTGGAAGCAATTCAAAAAAGATACATCGTAAAAGCAGAAGATACTTACATTTATGAACAACATGGTCAAGTAGGGTTTAATGCTTATACTTCGCACGATGTAACTAATTACCAAATACGGCTACCGGCGAATAGGCTCGAGATCTGGGCAAAAATGGAATCTGATAGACTAAAAAATCCAATCCTTCGTGAATACTACACAGAACGAGATGTAATCATGGAAGAAAGACGTATGCGTGTTGAAAATCGAGGGGCAGGAATTCTAAGAGAGAAATACCTGGCATTAGCCTTTGGAGAGCATGCTTATGGTCAACCTGTTATTGGATACGAGTCCAATATTCCATTTCTCGATATTTATGAAACAGAAAACTTTTTTAAAAAGCATTATACACCGGATAATATGGTGATTGCGATAGTCGGAGATTTAGATTTCGATAAAACAGAAAGTATGATTCGAAAGTATTTTTCTGATTTAAAACCTTCCACAGAGAAGAAACTAGGCACAAGAGTAAAAGAAAAATTTAATACCGGAGAAAAACGAATTAGTTTCCAATACCCGGGCGGATCTATTTATATAATGGGATGGCATAAGCCTGCTTATCCGCACCCTGATAGCAGTGTCATAGATGTAATTGATTCTATTTTAACGCAGGGCACAAGTAGTAGACTTTATAAACGACTTGTTTTGCAAGAAAGATTAGTATCAAGCGTAGATGCATGGGGCTCTGATCCAGGAGAGCGTTATTCTAATTTACTTAGCATTTACTCCCAATTAAACTCCGATGCTGATCCAGCTAAAGTGGAATCTATCATCTGGGAAGAAATCGAAAAATTAAAAACAGAAAAAGTATCAATCGAAGAATTACAGCGAATTAAAAATAAAATGACCGCTGATTTCTTACGTGAAATAGATAATAACGGCAATCTTGCGGATAATCTCAGTTACTACGAACTACTTACTGGAAGCTGGGAAGATTTATTTCTGTCTTATGATAAGTTAAATAGTATCACAGAAGAGGATATCAAGCGAGTAACCGCAAAATACTTTGTCAAAGAAAATCTAACGATTGGTCATCTAGATGCAAGACAAATCAAAAAACCAACTATGCCAAATCCAAAGGAAACAAAATGAAATTAAAATTATACACCATACTACTACTTATCAGCATTTCCTTATTAGCCGCACCGGGGGACTTTGTAAAAGATGTAAAGATTGAAGAGCTAGAATTTAAAATTCCAGACGTAACCAAGACAGATTTGAATCAAAATCTAAAATACTACTCTATTTATTCTGATAAATTTCCTATAGTCTATTTAGAAATTTCTCTCTATGCCGGAGAAGCGGATACTGGCAATAAGGGAATTGAAATTCCACAACTGCTTGGAGAAGTTTTAAAGTTCGGTGGCTCTAAGAATTTTCCAGAAGATGCATTTACTGGAAAATTAGAATCGTTAGGCGCAAGCTTTAGTGTATCAAGTGACTACGACAAAATAGCAATTAACCTCTCTTACCTATCCCGCGATGAAGAAACTGTATTAGGTCTTGTTTCTGATTTACTACAAAATCCAAATTACAGTGAAGTAGCGCTTTCCAACGGTAAGAAAAAAATGACCGAGTCTATTCAAAGGCGAAATGAGCGAACAGAGTCAATTGGATTTAGAAAAGCCAAAGAGCTTTTTTACCGTGGACTCTTAGCCGGCAGAATATCGCAAGTAGCCTCTATTGAAAAAATTAGAATGGAAGACTTAAAAGAATTCTTCGAATCCGCAAAACTTAAAAAGAAAAGAATCTCTGTAACAGGACTATTTCAAGATAAAAAAATCAAAGAGACTTTTACAAAAATCTTTGCTGTGGATACACAAAATAAGCCGCAAGATGCAAAACGAGAAGTTGTAACTGAGGCTGCATTAGCCAAATCTTTAGATAATTATAAATATAAAAACTTACTGGTTACTAAAGATGTAAACCAGTCTATGGTGCTTATGATAGGAACACTTCCGCGTCACAACGATCCCGATTTTTATGCAATGCAGATTTTGGATTACATCATCGGTGGTGGCGGGTTTAATAGCTATATGATGCAACAGATTCGAGTAGATAAAGGGCTTGCTTATTCATCCACGAGTTACCCGGTATTCAAAAAAGAACACGGAATTCTTTATGCATACACTCTCACTAAAAATCAAAGCCTACTCCAAGTGCATGATCTAATGAAAGAAATTTTATCAGAAAAAACTTTTTCTAAAATTACACAAAAAGAAATCGACGATGCAAAAAAATCAATCAATAACCAATTTGTATTTTTATTTCTAAACGATAATCGAATTTTAGAAAACCAAGTTCGCTTTGATGAAGATGAAATGCCTGAGGGTTATTTGAAGAACTACAGAGATAATATGAACAAAGTAACTCTGGAAGATATTCGCAGAGTGGGGAAAAAATACTTTGTATTTGAAAGTCTAAAAACAATTATAGTGTCAAGTCCAGATGCTTTAAAAAATTTTCCTGGTGAAACTAGTAAAACGATTCAACCAGAAGAAAATATAGAGTAACCGCTTGAACCTAAAATTTTCTCATGCGAGTATTGAATTCGAAGGAATTTCCGAGGGTGGAATTAGAACAAGCGTAGCTGTGCCCCGTTACAATCTTCTATTCGATATTGGGGCGATACCTCATGAGAAAATTCATATGGAAAATGTTTTAATTACTCATGGGCATTTAGATCATGCTGCGGGTATTCCGTATTATATCTCACAGCGATCTCTCCAAAAACTAAAAGCTCCGAATATCTATGTGAACGAAGATATGTATGAGAATACGAAAAAAATCATTGAACTCTATTCTGAAATTGAAGGCTTTACTTACAGTTATAATCTAATTTCAACTCCGACTAACAAAGAGTTTGCCCTAAATCCAAATACTTTTTTTAAGGCATTTAAAACTACTCATAGAATTCCTTCGCAAGGATATACGATTTTTGAAAGAGTAAAAAAGCTACTTCCTGAATACGCGGATTTAAAAGGACCCGAAATTGTGGGGCTAAAAGCAAAGGGCGAAGTTCTAACCGAAGACAAAGAAACACCGCTCATAAGTTTTTCGGGAGACACGCAAATTGAATATATACTCGATCACAAAGAAGTACGTGAATCAAAAATTCTTTTTTTGGAATGCACTTATGTGGACGCAGATAGAAATGTAGAGCGTGCCCGAACTTGGGGTCATACACATTTAGATGAGATTATCGCTCACGCTAAAGAATTTCAAAATGAAAAAATAGTTTTGATTCATTTCTCCAAACGGTATAAACATAGTTTAATAAGAGATATTATTAGAAAAAAAACTCCAGACATTTTAAAGGGACGCATTCACTGTTTTCTGCCATGAAGAAATTCGAAAGTATTTATGTAGAAGGTCTAGAAACTTATATCAATGAAAAATTAGTAGAAAGACCATTTCCGATTATGAAAGAAATGGAAATCTTTGCTGAGGAAAATAAAATTCCAATTCTCTCCCCAGCGACAGGCGCCATACTTAAGTTTCTTATTACTCTCTATAAACCAAAAAAAATTTTAGAACTCGGAACAGGTCTCGGTTACTCGACTGCGTGGATGATAAGCTCCGGAATTTCTCTCGAAATTGATACGATAGATAGAAATGCACGGGAATTAAAAAGCGCCGAATCGTTCTTAGCCCAGCTCATCCAGCAAACACAAAAAATTACATTTCTTCATGCGCATTGTTTAGAATTTCTAAAGCAAACAGAAAAAATTCCCGAGTATGACTTTATCTTTGTAGACTGCGATAAAATCTGTTATCCTGAAATTTTAGAAATTCTAAAAAGTAAATCTAAACCTAAAACCACTTTCGCCTTCGACAATGTCCTCTGGCATGCACGGCTAGATGAAACAAAGTATACAAAACCCTCCGATAAAGCCATTCAAGAATTCTGGAAACAAGTCAAAGCAACCGTTTCTAATTCTACTTTATTCCCAGCCGGCGATGGACTTTTGGTTATTGAGGATACGGGGGGTTGTGATTTTTGAGTTTTCGCATAATTGGCATTATCCTTGCATTCGTAGTGAATCTGAATTAGTTTAGTAACCAAAAGTTCGTGAAGGAGATCCCGACAGACGAGCAACATTTAAAGACTTTGCGGGAAATATGTGGTCGGTAGGAACACAATTATAAAAGTGAACAGGAAGGAATCTAAAATGCAAAACCAAAGAATTTTTAAAATGACTTTTGTTAGTGTTTATCCACTCTATATCCAAAAGGCTGAAAAGAAAGGGCGCACAAAAGAAGAAGTAGATGAAATCATTTTTTGGCTAACAGGCTATGATAAAAAAAAATTTCAGAAGCAACTAGATAAAAAAGTCGACTTTGAAACTTTTTTTGAAGAAGCGCCGCAAATGAATACGAATGTTTCCCTTATTAAAGGACTTATTTGTGGCTATAGAGTAGAAGAGATAGAAAATAAACTAATGCAAAAGATTCGTTACCTAGATAAGCTCGTTGATGAATTAGCCAAAGGAAAAGCAATGGAGAAAATATTAAGAAAATAAATTAAATACAATTTTGGAGAGTAAGGAAATATACGCCCTCTTCCCAAAATTTCATCTGTTTATACCGCGTGGAATTTGCCGTGTTGCTGCGTTTGGTCTTTGTGCCTTTTTTGAATTGGCATAAAAACTTCATTCTTTTACCTGATTTTGGACTAAGGGACTGGTTTTTGTGAAATTTATTTTTTTTCCAAATTATTAGAAAAAAATGAAAATCTATTGACATTCTTTTTTACGTCTATTATAAATGGAATTCTAGAGGAATACTATATAGAAATGCGTATAATTACTCTGGACAAGCAAAAATTTTAAACGAAAAAAATGGAGAAAATTAAAATGAAAAACGATACAGTTATTTCAAACAAAATAAGTTTAAGCAAAATCCTCTTTTACCTTTTGCTCGCAATGTCACTGTCATTCAGTGTAAATTGTGGAAAGAAAAAAAAGAAAGCCATGTTTTGGATGGCAGCTCTAACCGGCGGTGGATCAACTACTACTTCTACTGGAAGCCCGCAGCAAACTGATTCGAATGGAGTTCCACTTCCTTCTAGTAATACTACTTCTTCGACTTCCTCAACTACCCCTTCGCAAGAAGTTGCTACCCATGGTCCTGCAACAATTTCAGGAACACTGAACGCAACAGATTGTAAAAATGCAAGCAATGTATCAATTCCTTGTTCTAGCGATTCAGGTTTGGATTTAACCCAAGTCACTATTCAACTCGTTGATAGCCAGGGAAATGTAATTGCAACTACCAAACCAGATGCGACTGGAAAATACAGCTTCAATATTGCTGACTTAGCTAATGGGGATTATCGAGTCCTTATAAATTCCGGAAATGGCTTAAATTACGCTTACCAAGATTTGAACTTTACTTTTAATCCAGTCAATAGCAGCGCAAATGATATAGCAGGAGTTGATCTTTCTTCTTCTAGACTATATTTAACTTCTGGACCAGCAACTATTACTGGAACAGCAACTACCCCAGGGTTTAAAGACCAGAATGGCAATGTCATTGTTGCAGCAGGCGCACTTCCAAATGGAACAGTTGTTCAACTTAAAGATAATACTGGAACTGTAATTGCAACTACAACTACCTCAGGTGGAACTTACACATTCAACCAGCCTAATCTTCCAAATGGAAATTATAGTATTACAGTTATTGGTTCTGGACAATCTAGCAATGGACAACCTTTTACTGACACAAGTTCAGCAGTTCCAATTCAATTTAGCTTTCAAGGTAACAACCCAGCTACTCCAACCGCTGTAACAATTCCGGGCTTAAGTTCTGCATGGAATCCAGCAAATTCAGCTACAGCAAATCTAAGCAATTGGAGTATCACAAACGTAGCAATTAGTGGCTCCGACCTATCAGGCTTCACGGTAAATTTAAAAGATGCAAACGGAAATATTGTAGGAACTACTACAACCAATGCCTCTGGGCAATATTCATTTAGCCAAAGCCTCTCCTCAGGCGTTTATTCTATTGAAATTTCTAAGGCTGGTTTCTTAACGACTTCTAGCTCCTTCTCGTTTACTCCTAATCCAACTGGAAGCGCAACTTCTGTAACTCAGTCAGGAGGACCAAATAAAGTTGTTCCAAGACCGTCCAATGTGACAGGTCAAGTTACTGCGACGGGTGTATCTCGAATCGAAGGAGCTTCCATTAATTTCCGTCCTGACACTACGCAAGCACCTTCCAATCTTCTTTATCTTGCCACTGGATCAGATGATCGCCTCAGAAACTTAGCATCTCTTTGGATGCGAGAAGCTTGTATGAACATAGGAGCATCTTGCACGACTCCCTGTACAGCAGGAGGTTTACAACCTGCTTGCGTTGCCGCTAATCAAGGCGCAGGTCCTTGGACGTACAACACTTATGCAAATAAAGTTTACGAAGTTAACGGAAATAATGTATTTTTTACAGCAGTAGCAGGAAAATGGAACTATTTCATCTCTGCTCCAGGCTACATCGATTCTGCAGCAAATACAATTACTTTGAATGGGCAAGATGTAAATGCATCGCCTGTAGTTCTAGTTCCCTCTACACATAGAGCGCAAATTGCAGGTCAGTCTATCGTTGCTGATACGCTAGTCAGTGGATCAAGAAACTCCTATGGAGCAACATTGCCTGGTTACACAGGGCAATCAGGTGTTCCGGGACTATTTGCTATAATGCTGGGTAATTCTGATAGTGCTGGTAATTCCATTGCACACATTACAACTACTTCTGCGACAGGAGCATATGCCTTTGACGGAAATTCAAAAGTAGTAAGCCTTCCTCCTTCCTCTACCTTATGTAATGTTTCCGCTCTTGTAGCAGCGGTTGTTCCCGGGCAGACTTCTTTATCAGGACAAGCTTGTAATGACGCTGCCGATAGCCTAAGAGTTGCCTACGCGATCAGTCAGTACGCCTCTGCGACTCTCCTGAGTGCTGCTCCTGCAACAATCGTTTCAAATTCAGTGTCAGCTACAACTCCTGTTTGTTTTGGGGCAAGCTGCCCGGGTGGATACCAATTTAGAGGTGGATCCTATAACGTTATAGTAACTGATCCATTGAAGCATATGGTTCCGACTTCAACAGGTGCATTAGTAAACTCAGCGACAGTAGCATTAAATGGCTTACTAACAATTACTAGTACCGTAGCCCATTTGCCACGTCGTCAAATAACAGGCACGATTACAGATGCAATTTCCACTGGGGCAATGAGTGGCGCAACCGTTGAACTTGGACGAGATACCGATTCTGACCCGAATACAATCACTTTTGGGACTGTTAGAAGGGATCCAGACCTTTTAACAGGTTCTAGGTTAGCCGCATCTGATATTCAAGTTCCTTCTGTTTCTACAAATGCTAGTGGTCAATATACAATAGACAACGTAGATCCGGGAACCTACATAATTAGAGTAACTAGACCTGGCTATGTTACAGAAATGATTCAAGTCACTGTTCCTAGTACTGGAAGCTCTACGGTTGCAAATGTTCAAATTGTATTGGATGGACCAAGAGGAAATCTTTCTGGTAGAATTGTTATCGCTGGTGGGACTCCTTTTACTGGAACCTATACATTGGAAATTTTAAATCCCAATTCAGGAACAAGACCCACAAGTCCTGTTGCTCCGGGAAGCTTATCGTCAGGAACTTCAGCATTTACCAATGTTCCCAATTATTCTATTTTCTCCATTAACCCTGGAACTTGGAAGATAAAATTTGCTTCTGCTAACTATGTTCCTGTGGAAGGTATTGTAACGATTCAGCCTAATGCAACAACAAACTTTGACATTGTAACTATGATTCCTGGAACGCAAGCTCCCGCTTCTATATCTGGAAGACTGTTAAATGCAATCAACAACCAAGCAATTGCAACTGGTCTAACAGTTCGTATTCGTCCTGGCATCGGGATCACGTCTGGTTCTTATGCATTAGATGCTAGTAACCAAACAATAGGTGCTATAACCTCAGCAGCTGATGGAACTTATGTAATACCAAATGTCCCTGCAGGAAATTATACTATTGAAATTGCAGGACCTGGCTATGTAACGACTTACGAAACAGTGATTTCTGCAGGTGCAAACTCTGCAAACCAGAACATTCTCGTTTCACCAAGTCTTGCTCCAGATGAAGTTCGAATTGTTCTTTCATGGAATGCAACTCCTCGGGATGTTGACTCTCACTTAGAGTATGGTGTCGGTGGAACTACTCGTAAAAACCAAGTTGTTTGGAATGATAAATGCAGAAATCCTGGTGTAGCGAATGCAGTTACCAAATCCCCAGCTCAGTGTGGTAGTGAAGACTTAACTCTTGACATTGATGTAGTGAGTGGTTATGGTCCCGAAACAGTTACAATGAAAGGAACTGTATGGACTTCTCCTGTCGTAACTAGACTTGGCTACAGCTTATACAACTGGTCTAATGAAGCAGCACTTTCAACTTCTGGCTCTACTGTAAAAGTATACAAGGCAACTGGCTTAGTTAGAACCTATAACTCCGGTCCAGGACAAGCAAGTAGATGGTGGCAAATATTTTGTTTCGACAAAGCCACTAAAAACATCTCTGATGTTGGGCAACCTGGCTGTAATGCGAGTGACTTCTTCAATGCAGCGCAAAACTAATCTTTAACCTAGTTTAAATACTAAAAACCCTTGAAAGATTTCAAGGGTTTTTTTATGCCCAAAGCTACTCATAGTTTAGAACAGTCTCATTTTAAAATACATTCTCTCAACTTATCAATTCCTTCTAAGAACAAAGCAGGACCTGGTTGAAGAATTACGCTTGAGTCAATCTCATAGACTCGGTTGTGGATAATAGCTGGCGTAGATTCCCACTCTTCAACATTGTAAACCCAGTCGAAGTCTACAGGCTTGCCACACCAGGAACCAATGATTAAATCTGGATTTGCATCGGCTACATCTTGTTTGCTCACATATCGATCGCGTGCTAAAATGCCAGTCCTTCTATCGGCAAAACAATCTATACCGCCAGCAATTTCAATCAACTCAGAAACCCAATGAATCGAGGAGATAATTGGCTCATCCCATTCTTGGAAAAATACTTTCGGTCTGAAAGTAGATTCCTCTGCATCCGATTGTAATTTAGCAAGCTTTAATCTCCAACCTTCGATTAACTCTTCCGTATCAACTGCTCGCCCTACAAGATTTCCAATCATATACATTGCATTGTAAATTTCGTCTAACGTTCTTTGGTTAAAGATTAGAACATTAAATCCATGCTTGATTAAATCGTGTGCGAACTGAGCTTGAATATCAGAAAAACCAATAATTAGATCAGGCTTTAGATTTTTAATTTTTTGAATGCTACCAGAAATAAAAGCGGATACTACTGGTTTTTCTCTCTTTGCTATTTCAGGACGAACAGTATAGGCGGTGATACCTACGATTCGATTTTCCTCTCCGAGCAAATAGAGAAGTTCTGTGGTTTCTTCTGTGAGACAAATAATTCTTTCGGGGCTTTTGTTTTTCATTGATTTCTAGTAGGATTTTAAAACAGAAGTATTCCGAAAATCAATTTTCTAGCTGACTTTCTAATCCCGCTTTTAAAAATATGAATAATCTATGAAAAAAATCTTTACTCGTGTCCTTGGCTATCTTCCCTTTATCGCTTGCTTTGTAATATTATATTGGAATCCAATCTTTGCATCGTTTGCCATAAAAAATCTAATCATCCAAATGGTAATATTTTTAATCTTTGCCTGTATCCCCGCCTACTTCACAGATAAAATGTACTTCGTAGACATAGCCTGGCCGTGGGGACTGGTTGCCATTGGAGTTCAGATTTTATTCTTTGGTTCCCAAACATCGGCTAGTCGTTATTTCATTTCCGGGCTGTATATTATTGCAGGTCTAAGAATGGGGCTAATGGGTCTTATGCTTTTAAGCCACGGGGTTTTAAAGCGAGATCTTCCGCGTTATCAATTTCAAAGACTACACTGGAAGAGAGGCGGCTATAAGAACGAAGCGATTTCGATTCAATATGAAATTTTAGTTCAGGGTCTTGCTAATGCTTCTGTTCTTGCAGTTCCTGCTTTCTTACAAGCATTTAATCCTAGTCCAACCATTTCCATTTTTGAAATCATTTGTTATATTGGTTGGTTACTATCTGTTTGCCTGGAAATGCTTTCTGATGTTCAAAAAATGCAATTTGCGAAGAAGATGAAAGAAACAGGAGAAAAAAACAAAGTCTGCAATGTTGGACTTTGGAAATACAGTCGCCATCCAAACTATTTTTTTGAGTGGATGGTCTGGAATTTTTTTATTCTATCTTCTATTCCTGCTCTTATAAACCTCTTTCAGCTAGACCAAGCTATCTACTGGGGACTAATCACTATTTGCCTTTTGTTTGTTTCCAAAATCATGTATACTACGCTCGTAGACTATACAGGAGCAAGACCTTCGGAGTATTACTCAGTAAAGAAGC
>JANMOF010000320.1:0-5346 GCA_031368925.1 Leptospiraceae bacterium | reverse complement strand
ACTTCTTTGAAAACTCTACCAATATTAGAATTGCTATAAGGTCCGTCAAGTAGGGATGTGCTAAAGTCTACCTCTTTAAAAACGGTATATACAATATTACCCGTATCAACATCTACAAGAAACATATCGTAGAAACCAAATTTTTGTTGGTAATTCATAAAAGTACTATGGTATTTTGCATGAAATGCATTGTAGGAATAATTCTCCTTTGCCGCACTCAGTAAATTTTTTTTACCAACTTCATTAGAGTTAGAGCTTATATACATATCTTGTAAGATATATTCCGAGTTGCTTCGTGGAAAAATGGAATTGGTACTAGTATCGATCGCTGATTTTTTCAGACGGGAGATTACTTCTCTTTCATAATAATTCTTTAGATTTTCTTTAGTAGCGTCTAATCTAAAGTTACCAAAGGATTCGCGTTCAATTATACTAAATGCGACTTTAAATTCGCGCATCGCGTCTACGACAGATTTATTTTCCGAGTAGGTCTGCGTTTGGTGACGGATAATTTGAAAATAATCTTCTATCTGAGATGCTTTGACTTCTCTAACTAGAGTTACTCTTTTGAATGTTTCTTCTTTCAATGCATCGCGAGCAATGATATAACTTGTTATACCCACAATGAATAGGGAAATAGACCCTACAAAGTAAAAGGCAGACGCTATTTTAAAATTTAATTTCCATTTTTTATAATTGATTAAGTTCGAATAATTCACATTATGCTCCCAATGCTGTTTCTTTATTTTCTTCTATCTTTAACTTTATATTTTTTAATTTATGCTTATGAAATTCTTCCAATAGGTAATTTACATCTAACAAAATTACATTTTCCCCATCTTTAAATCCTGTTCCAAGAATCCCGTCGCCACTCAATTGATCTATTCGAATATTTTCCAAATCACTTACGACTCCCTCTACATTCGTAGCGGCTATCCCTACTAAGCCGGTATCTTTTTTGAATAGAATTATACTTAGGTGAGAGTAAGAACTCATGACTACATCTAAGCGCAAAATATCACTTAGCCAGAGTATAGGAATAGATTCTTTGTTATAAATAAATGTATCAAGCCCGAGGTAATGACTAATTTCTGTTTTAGATATTTGCACTATATATGGATTGGATAAGATAGACATGCTTACTTTTGTTGCTCCAATAGAAAAGAGTAAATGGTTTTCTTTCTTCGAAATCAATTCCCTGGGAAAATTAGCCTGTGCAATGTTCTGAGAATTTTGCATTCCAGAAAGTCTTGCAAGCCCGGAAACATCAAGTATGAGAGCGATGTCGCCATCTCCTAGAACTGTAGCACCGGATAGAAATCCAAGCTCCTCAAAGTATTCTCCAAGAGGCTTAACTACAATATCCTCTGTGTCTAAAACTTCATCTATCCCTACTCCAAAATAGAATTTTTCCGATTTGAGAGCTACTATAAATTTCTCTGTTCGCTTTTTATCTTCAGAATCAAAATGAAATATACTGCTGATATTTACAAACGGAAGAAGCTGTTTTCGTAAACCATAAACTTGTTTATTTTCAATTGAATTTATTTTAGATGGATTTAGTCGAATTAGTTCACTCAGGTATTGTTGTGGTATCGCAAACTTACGATTAGCCGATTTTATAATGAGACAGGTGACAATCGAAAGAGTCTGTGGAATAGAAAGAATAAACGTCGTGCCGTAATCTACTTCAAATTCAATGGAAACCGTTCCACCGATTTTTTTAAGATTTGATCTCACAACGTCTAAACCAACTCCTCTTCCCGATAACTCGGTTACGGCTCCCGCCGTGCTAAAGCCTGGCAAAAATAGGTACTCGATTAATTCTTCTTTGGAAGAGCGAGATACAATCTCAAAGCTTGCAAGATTTTTTTGAATTATCTTTTCGCGAATTCTTCCGGTATCTAAACCTCTTCCATCGTCACTGATGAGAATCTCCACATTACCTCCACGAAGGCGAGCGGATATTCGTAAATTGCCGAACGCCGATTTACCTTTTCTTAGCCTCTCTTCGGAGTCTTCAATTCCATGGTCGATTGCGTTGCGGATAATATGCGTTACAGGGTCTCCTAGCTGGTCGATCAGAGATTTATCTAACTCAACATCACTTCCTTCAATGAATACTTCGATTTGTTTACCTGTAGTCTTTGTAATATCGCGGACTAATCGCGGAATTTTTTGAAAGAAAACATTCATACTTTGGAGTCTTGTTTTTAAAATTCCTGATTCTAATTCAGAGAGTAATTTCTCAAATCTCTTAGAAATAGATTGCAGTTCAGGATTTCCACTTTGCAGAACTTTTAAAGCAAGTATATTACGGGCAAGCACAATCTCCCCTGTCAGGTTAATCAAATGATTAAGCAGGTTCAAGTTTACATTGATACTTGTATCTATAGCTGTATTCTCTTTTACCGGATTAACTGTATTAGCCGCTTTTTTCTCTTCGCGTGGCTTAGAAGGGGGAGGCTCGGGTTCCGGATGAATAGGAACGGACTCTGTATCACCTGGAACAAATACAGTTGTAACAAATTGAGCCTCAATGTCAGCCTCCTCTAAAATAGACTCCACATTGCTATCAGAAAGTAGAATCAAAAAATAAGGTAGGGAAGGTATATCACTGTTAGTCAGAGGAGCTATTTTTTTAAGGACTAATCCTTTTCTTAAGATTCTAGATTTTTTTAGAACAAGTTGGATTTTCTCCAGGAACAAAGATAGAGAGTCAAATTTTTGAGCTGAAAGATTAAAGACTACAATCGATAGAAATTTTCTCTTCGACTTTGCAAATGCAATTACTTTCTCGGAAATTTTTATCTCTTGTGCCCAAATGGAATTTTCATTTTGTGATAGCGAAGCCTTAGAGGTTTCTACAATTTCTGCTTCGAGCGTTGTGTCTATTTTTTGTGGCTCGAGATAACTATTAAATTTTTCAACAAGGTCTTTTACTTCCACTAAATCAGATACATCTAGCGAAGAAATCATTTCTCGAAGTCTATCTATTCCCAAAAGCATTAGATCAATCAAATCGGGATTAGGCATTAGCCGCGAGGATCTAAGTTGATTCAAAACATTTTCAAATGCGTGGGAAAGCTCGGGAATTTTTTCTAACTCAAAGATTCCCGAATTTCCTTTGATTGTATGGATGCCACGAAATAATTCATCAATTGCAGTTTTATCTACTCCTGATTCGAGTGCGAGAACGCAGGATTCTGATTTACCCAAAATGGCAAGAGAGGAATTTACAAAACTTGTCTTGAGTTCTTTATAATCAATTCCAGCCAAATTCTTCTCCTACGTAGAAGCTAATCTCGAGACAAGGGGTATGAGATTTGCCTCTTTGATTTTTTTAATTAACACAGGCTCTGCCTGAATTGAGATAGAGACTGAAGTTGTATTTTCCACAAGAAATAAAAAAGAGACTATTATCGTAAGTAACCCAAGGGATAGGTCTTGTAGTTCAGAAAATTTTAAAACCAGTTGCTCTACATTTGAAATTTCAGAATTAAGCTCGCATAAAAGTCCAGCCAAATCAATCGGGGGAGTATTGCTATCACCCGAATCAAATGATATGAGTAGTTTATTTTTTTTTCGAAAAAAATTCATCTTGTTATCTATCGTCCGACAAGCTTGAAATCTCTTTTAATTACTCTATTCTGTCGAACGTTTTTTTAATTCGGAAATAAAATACGTCCCTCGGTGAAACGAGTTCTAAGTTCTAGTTTTTCCATGTCTCCAATATTTCCAAACTCGACTGCATCTTCTCTCGATTCAATGATAATCGACTCGTCTTTCTCTAAATCTCCAATTTTAAAATCGGGAAGCCCACTCTGCCTGAGTCCGAGTAGCTCACCCGGTCCCCGAAGTTTTAAATCCACCTCTGCCAGTTCAAATCCATCATTGGTTCTAACCATTGCCTCGATGCGGGTAACAGCGTCTTCACTCACTTTATCAGGAGTAAGTAAAATACAAAAGCTTTCATGCTCTCCTCTTCCTACACGACCTCTAAGCTGATGAAGCTGCGAAATTCCAAATCTGTCCGAGTGCTCAATGACAAGAACATTTGCATTAGGAATATCGATACCCACTTCTATTACAGTAGTTGTGACTAGGAGTTGAATCTCGTTAGCCTTAAAGGCGTGCATGACTGAATCTTTTTCTGCACTCGACATTCTTCCATGAAGAAGTCCAATTTTATAGTCTTTGAATTCGAACATCCTGAGTCTTTCGTAAGATGCGATACAGGATTCCAAATCTACTTTTTCGGATTCTTCAATCAAAGGATAAATAATAAAACACTGCCTGCCCTGGGATAAGTATTTTTTAATCGAGTTATAAACTGCCGGGCGCTTATCCTCTGTTATCCACTTGGTGACAATTGGCTTCCTACCGAGTGGCTTTGTTTTAATTGTAATTAATTGTAAATCCCCATAGAGGGTAAGACAGAGTGTGCGCGGAATGGGAGTCGCTGTCATGGCAAGTATATCCGGATTTTTTCCCTTAGCACGGATACTCTCTCTTTGCTCCACTCCAAACTTATGCTGCTCGTCAATGATAACTAATCCCAGGTCACTAAATTTTACATCTTCTTGAAATAGGCTATGCGTTCCGATGACAAGAAGCGTTTCGCCTTCTTTTAAACGGGCTAGCTTTTCTCGCCTGGGTTTTTCTTTTTCTTTTCCAATGAGTAAATCAATTCGAGCAAATGGGGTAAATTGCAATAAGCCCTGAATGGTTTGAAAATGTTGACGGGCTAAAACCTCAGTCGGAGCAAGCATACAAACCTGGATATTATTGTCCATATAGTGCATAGCGGTTAACAGAGCAGTAACCGTTTTTCCAGAGCCCACATCTCCTTGTAGTAGAACAGCCATTGGAATATCTTTGCCGTTTAATTCTTTCATTTTAACAAGACTCGACTTCTGGTCTTCCGTCAATTCAAAAGGAAGTCGCTCTAAGATTTTACCTGCCCCCTCCGAGTTCCGAAGAGGCCAGAGTTTGCGTTTTATTTTTTCTCTTTCACTTCGTTTGTATTCCATGAGCAAGTTAAAGTAGTAAAATTCTTCGTAGGCAAATCGACGTTTTGCGTCAGAAAGTGATTCGTCCGATGTAGGAAAATGAATTTCCTGAAATGCATCCTGACGCTTGAGAAGTTTACGCTTCTTAACCGCTTTAGCCGGAAGCACTTCTTCAATCGAAAATTTCTTTCCGTCTATTTTATCTAATACCTGCTTGACTAGTCTCCTAAACCCACGGGAATCAAGCCCATCTTTCTTAAAAGCCTCAGTTGTAGGGTAAAGAGGTATTATCCGACCGGTATGAGTCAAATCAGCTTCTTCGTCCCCGTCCCCG
>JANMOF010000284.1:0-11000 GCA_031368925.1 Leptospiraceae bacterium | reverse complement strand
AATTGGTAGCCTCCCACAAGAATTAATTTCTGATCCAAATTTGGAAGAAAAGAAAATGAATTCTAAAAAAAGACTCTACGAAATGCTCCTATATACAAAATCAGAAAAATGCCGTCGGGATTTCTTATACAATTATTTCGGCGAAGATCCAGCATACTGCGGAAATTGTGATTATTGTACGTTGACGAAATAAATTGGAAGGAGAACGCGAATTTCTTTTTTGGAAAATCCTTTTAGAAAAGAAGAGAGGACTATTTGTTTTGCAGTTTCACAACTTTTGAAACAAAGTAGTAGTCTCTCCTCTCAAGTCATTGCAGCATATCTCTCTCGTAGCTGACGCTATTTCTAGAGAGGTAACTGATTCTAATGGTGTAGAATGCAAATAAATTACTCACAAAAAAATATTTCATCTGGAAGGGATTTCTCTTCTACTGTTGGCTCAGCACCTTTTGCAGAATTATCAAGAGCAGCGCTAATTTTTTCGATTATCTTTTTATCGTTATTATAGAGTTTTAAGTCAGCATCTGAGCGAAAATATTTATTATCGACCATCGTATAAACATCTTTCCCAATCTGGATAGTAGAACCATTGTTCTTATAATCTTCCTCATAGACTTTTGGTTCGCCCATTTCCTGAGGTTCGTTAAATTTAGCCTTAGTCTCACTCACGAAATTGATACTGTAAAATCCTCCGCCATCGGAAGCAAATTTTCTATGTGCCGAACAATTTATCGTTTTCCCTACCAGGGATTGGGGAGCTTTGTTTTCTGACTTTCCACAAAATAAAAAAGTGAAAACTAAAAATAGGAGTAATGTTTTTTTCATCGGTTATTCCTTACCATAAAAGTTTAATTTAATAAAAAAAACCTTCTATAATTTGTAAACTGAATTTAATAAAATAAAGACTATTTATTCTGCAGAGGATAAACTATTTTATCCGCGTTTTCATGTAACCCTTTTCCAATTCCTAGGAGTTTAAAATTTGGTTTATGGTGTTTGAATGCAGTTGTAGAGCTAACGGGTATTATCCATACATCGTATTCATCTAAAAAGTTTAGCTACTTACTATTAAGTTGTTCCGCTAGTCCAATTAAAAGTCCTTCTGTTCCGCGCATATAACAGAGCCGATAAATATTTTCATAATTAACTACTTCCCCAACGAGAGTAGCCCCATGTTTGCTAATGAGCCTTGCTACCATTTCATCAATATCTTTGACAGTGAACATTATTCGTAAATAACCGAGGGAGTTCACCGGAGCAGTTCGGTGGTCAGAAATAGTTTGCGGATTCAGAAATTTCGAAAGCTCGATTTTGCTATATCCATCGGGAGTGACCATCATAGCAATCTCCACAACCTGCGAATCAACGCCTGTAACCTTGCCAGCCCATTCCCCTTCGATCATGGCTCTTCCTGTAAGCGTGAGTCCTATTTCTTCGAAAAAAGAGATAACATTATCGAGAGATTCCACAACAATGCTCATATTGTCCATTCTTAGTAATTCGTTTTTTGACATAGATTTTTTATTTCCTTATGAAGATAAAGTTATTCTTCCGCAATAAACTTTATTAAATTAAGTTTCGTTTTATCAATCAAATTAATTTTTTTCCAATTTGTCTAGCACTGGCGAATCAAATTAATTCTTAGCAAATATATTTCTTCTCGAGGCTAATTGGCTGAGTTTTTTGTTGAATGAATTTATAAATATTGTGATTAATATTAATTATCCTCTTTCACAAACTCACCAAATATCCAACCGAGGTTGTCGCTCGAATCACAACGACCGTACCAACCTGTGTTTACGCGCACAAAATACCAATAATTCTCCCAATCTTTAACTTTTTCTTTATTTCTAGTTTTAAATAAAAGGGACAGGCTCGTTCCCTTTGGAACAAATGGTCGTTCTTCATTATTCAACATTTTATCTTCAATCCTACAATTAAAAAATTTAGAAGATACGTTTGCCTTCTCTCTAAGTTTTACATCGCTAGTGGTTACTCCTAGTTTTCCTGTTAGCTTCTTGAAGTACTTTATCTGATAGAACAACTTCTTTAACTTCAGGAGGGTTTGTATTGCGGATTTCTTTTTCTTCTTTGCAGTTGATTATATTTATCAAAAGGCAAATTATAAGTAATCGCTTAATCATTTGATTCATGAAGGTCGTCATAAATCATTTTAGTTTTTTTAAGTGTTGATTATTAACTAATGATCTCATCTGGGTGATTGCAATGCTATTGAGTTGTTTTAATCTCTCGCCTTGTTCCAGTCCTTGGTGAATTAATACTGCATTAATGCTTTCTAGATTAGATAGAACTACTAACTGTTCGATGCTTGCTGTATCACGAATATTCCCGTTTATCTTTGGGTTTGTTTCTCGCCATTGTTTTGCCGTTATCCCAAATAGCGCCATATTTAGTATATCCGCTTCATTGGCATAAACAAAATTAACTTGCTGCTTTGTTAGTTCTTTTGGAATAAGATTTTCTTTGATTGCATCGGTATGAATAAGATAATTCACTTTTGCCAGAGTTCGCTGCAAATTCCATTCTAATTTTAACCTGCTATTTTCTTCTTCTTTTAGGCGTTGAAATTCTTTTATTAAGTAGATTTTAAATTCAGCACTAATCCACATTCCAAACTCGAAGGCAATATCAGGATGCGCATAAGTTCCGCCATATCTTCCTGCTGTTGCCTTTAGACCAATTGCATTTGTCTTTTCTTGCCAATCCTTTACACTTATTTTGTAATTATTCAGACCAGCTTGACTTTTAATTATGGCGAATTCGCCATAATTAAAATCAGGATTATACCAATTGCCAAAAGCAAATTCTGATTTAATAATAGAAAACTCTCTTTTGGCAATTGGGAATACCACTTCTCATAAATAGCGGAACTTATTTATAAGAAGTGGTATATAAATACTTTCCCAGACCCCAAGAAACTCGACAGTGTTTCTATTTCTAAGCCAATCAGAAATGAAAAAATCACCATCTTTCGCCTTTAGCATATCGGTTAATGAAATATAATCCATGCCGTTTTGTCTAACAACGGTTATCTCTATACCTTTTACGTTTATCTTGTTACTCTTCATTTTTAATCGGTCTGATTATTTATTCTTGTAGTAAATCAGCATTAGCCTTAATAGTTTCCTTGTTATGCTTTCTTCAGGAAGGATCATAATACCACTGTGTTTTAGAAATATAACGAATTTTGCCTTCTGCCTCAGCTTTGCGACTTTCTCTAAAATTTGTTAGTTCTTCTAGTTTCCGAGATTGCATAGCTTCATAAAAATGGAGTTTTGGGATTCTTGCAAGTCGAAAAATTAAGGTTAGATAATTTACTTTCCCGAAAGAGTGCCAAACAGTTGTTTGCAACAAAAGGGTATTTATTGGTATGGGTAAAAAGGAATTAGACACAATCAAAGACCTTTCTGAAACAGTTCCCATTTTGAAATGCAATGAGAAAATATTTGTTATATCATTCGATTGTGCAATAGAATTGAGATCGAAAGGTTTAACGGTTCCCGCTATGGATATTTTAATTTACTGTATCTCTACTTTTCATAAAGCAGACATCTATCATAATGATTCTGATTTTACTTCTATGAAGGAGTTGTTAGAGAAATGATTAAAAAATAAAAATTTCTTGAATCTCCCATTTTATCCTATTTTGGTTTAATGAATACCTATATATATTTTTTAATGCTATTAGAAGTCTTTAATCACACTTTATAAATTTTTACTAGCGGCAAATGTCTAATTGTCGCTCGGATAAAGAATTTATTTCTGCGAATACCATTGATTATCTGGTAGATGAACTTAAATCTTTCACTGCCTTAAACATGCATATCGTTAAACCAAATTGCCCGAAAACGACTCTGACTTGAGTATAATAGAAAAGCTTTCCAGAGGTAAACAACGATTAGTGTCTTTTCTGGGGCTAACTTTTTATTTTTCTGATTAAATACTGAAAAAAGCAAGTAAAATTTCGGGCGTAATTTAATTAAGGATTGTAAACACCTTATTTTAAACATTCAAATATTCAATTATTCAAATGAGCGATTGTGGGTGAAGCAAAACAAAAGGGAGATAAATGTTATGAGAAACATTTTTAAATTTAACAGGGCGGTTCGCTTATTTTTATTTTTTACAATTATTTCATTTTCAGGAATAGTTGCGCAAAATGAAGTTCCGAGTCTGAATGTTGTTGGTTCTGGATACAATATATTTGGTAAATATGCAGAGGCATCCAGTGTAACCTATCCGATTTTTCAATGGAGTGCAAATCAAAAAATTAAGGGAGGCAAAGATTATGTTGCCCCGCCAGAGATTTCAGTTACCTATATAGGAGCAAAAAGTCGCAAAGAAATTTCCGGAAGTTCGCAGCGAGAATATGCAAAGTCATTTAGCCAGGAAGTGGAAGTTGGATATGAAGGACCAGCGTTTAGTGCTTCTGTAAATGTGGCTTATTCCAAATCATGGGGTGGTAGCTCGAGCGAGTATTATCTCACTATCCTCGATGCCAATCGTGTTTGGGAATTAGGAATAGATAAACGTATAAATCTGAAACAATTTATGACAGAGCAGGCAAAAGCAGATATTAACAATATGGATCCAATGGAATTGTTTGAAACCTACGGAACTCATTATATCGCAAATGCATTTATTGGATCTAGGGCTGATTATACGACAGTTACTAATAATGAAAGTAAATTTTCTGAGCGTGAAATTAAAGTGGCAGTTGAAGGATCATATGGTGCAATTAGTGGATCTAGTACTACTGGGCACACAACCTCTACTAAATCCATATTGGAGAATACGAAATCGACCCTGATCGTAAACGGAGGGAATTATCAATATGCAAATGACATTAAGGACAAAGAAACCTATACAAAATGGGCAGACGGAGTTGAATCTAACCCAGTTCTATGCGATTTTGAAAAGGGCAGCTTAAAACCTATCTGGGCACTCGCAGACTCTCCTGCAAGACAATCACAATTACAGACTGCTTTTAATGAATATGCTAAAGGATTTCCTTTACCTGATTACATAGAATCAGGAAGCGAAATGTTTGTACTTTCTGCACTAGATGGAAATATGGCTCTCACTGTAAAAGGCGGCAAAGATAAAAATGGAACTAACATCGAATTGTCGAACGGAAGTGCAGAAGAAAGCCAACAATTTTATTTTGAAACAGGAGATAAAGGAAGACTACTCATTCGTAGTAAGGGGAGAAACTACCTTGGGGTTGACGCTTCGGGAAATGTTCAATTATTTGACAATGCCTTATCTGATAACCAAGCATGGAAAAGAGTAAATACTGGTGACGGGTTTCAGTATATTGAAAATGTGGGGGCTAAAAAAGTTTTAACAGTTGCAATAGATGACGATGACAAGGAAACGAACACAATCAAATCTGGATTCCTAAAGAAAAAATTCAAATTTGGACCCATAAAGAAAGATAAAATCAAAGAAGCACTCAACAATGACGATATGGGAGCAAGCATAATAGTTACTCCCTATAAAAAACTCAAAAGCCAGAAATGGAGATTGTCTTCGCCGGAAAATCTATTTAGCCTTGGACCAAATATGTATAAGGAAAAATGGAAGAAAGATTGGAAAATAACTCGTTTCTTACAAATCAAAGATTCCCCCTTTCTATTATTATACGGAAGAGATAAAAAAGCAAATGTTCAACCTATTATTATAAGTGAAGATAAAATTGAGCTACCAAAAGATAAAGGAGAATTTTATTCAAAAGAATGGTCATCAGGATGGTCGATGATTGATTTTTTTAAGATGGGTGATTCTACTTACCATATGGGAATAAAAGAAAAAGAAGGTAGTGTCAGTATCAATCAATACGATTATACAGGAGCACCTAAAGAAATTTGGTCTGATAAATGGTCTGCTGGATGGTCAACTTTAGAAACTTTTTCAATGGGAGGTAAAACTTATGCTTTCATTTATAAAAAAGGAAAAGGAGTTGCAAAAATTCATGAATTAGATCCCAAACCTTCAAAAGACGCTATATGGGAAATCGAAACTCTAAATCAAAATATAGTTTCTGCTCAACATTTTACAATGGGAAAAGAACATTTTCTATTATTGCACAGCTTGGATGGAACTTGCTGGACTTATAGCATTGAAAAGACAAAGGGTGGAATAGAGATGACTGAGGTTTCTAAAAACACCAAGCTTGAACCTAATATAGATACTGCAATGGTGATTGATTATCATACTGGTCCTGTTTTATTTATGTATAAAAAACAAACCGGGACTGCTTGGTTTACACCACTGCATTCAGATGGTTCTCTCGGAAAAGCTTGGAAAAAAACACTCTGGGGAAAGGATTGGACTGATTTTGATTATTTCAAAAAAGATGATCATTACTACTTCCTAAAACATAAAGAGAAGGGAGAAACAGAGATATATAAACTCAAATAGATTAAATGAGTTAGAGCAATTGAAATGCATGGAGGCGAGAAACCCTTTCTTGTTTCCATGCAAACACAAAAACTTTTCATTGCTATTTATTCTACGAATTAAATCCATTAAGAATTTGGAATCAAAAGACCGACCCCTCAGTATAATTTATCTAAATTAGTACTTTACAAATATTCTAAATAGAACATATTCATACGTATGAAAACAACAATTGATATTCCTGAGAAGATTCTTTCTGAGGTTCTTTTATACAGCAAAATGAAAAGTAAAAAGGATGCAATTATTACAGCAATGGAAGAGTATGTGCAAAAGAAAAAAATGGAAAAGTTTGCTTCCAAGCTAGGTACTTTAGAAAATCTTATTTCCAGTGCTGAACTTCAAAAACTTAGGCGTAAAGCATGATTACTTTAATTGATACATCCGCTTGGATTGAGGCTCTTCGAGTAAAAGGAAAAGAAGACATTCGAGCCAAGGTAAAAGAACTTCTTATATCAGGTGATGCTCGAATTGCAGAACCGATTTTATTAGAATTATTTCATGGGGCAAGAGGCAAAAAGGAATTAGACACAATCAAAGACCTTTCGGAAACAGTTCCCATTTTGAAATGCAATGAGAAAATATTTGTTACTGCATACGATTGTGCAATGGAATTAAGAACAAAAGGTCTAACTGTCCCTGCAATGGATATTTTGATTTACACTATCTCGACTTTTCATAAAGCAAACATTTATCATAATGACTCTGATTTTACTTCTATGCATGAATTGTTAGGGAAATGATTGAGTATGTTTTATTCTTATGAATCGGATGGTTTCATAAAATAGAATTTTCAAGTTAATGACTAGTCAAAAATTAAGAAATCTTTCATCCAAACTTTCTAGATGTTTGATGATCTTTTGCTTTTCTAAATCTGAAAAATCATTACTGTAATAACGAAGGAAAAGTTGAACTCGGATTTCTTTTTTGGACAAACCTTTTGGAAAAGAAGACAGGACTATTTGTTTTGCAGTTTCACAACTTTTAAAACCAAGAAGAAGTCTTTCTTCTCCTGTCATAGCCGCATAACGTTCGCGCAGTAAATTACGAATAGCCGGTGATGTGTCATCCATTGAGTATTTCCTCAAAAAGTGTTTTCAATCCTAATTCTCTTGTCCATTTCTGAACATAGTCTTTGTCGTAGCCGGAGGAAATTAAGAAGGTAATATCTCGTTTTTGCATATCTGAATTTGAGTTCTTCATCCAATCTAGTTTTGAAATGATTAAATCTTCTTTGCTGACAATATAAGTGGGGATATTTAGAAAGTTAACAAACTGTCTTCTTTCAAATTCAATCATTCTATATTCTGATTTTTTTCTTAGGATAAAATCAACTTTTGTAACAGTTTCATTGTGAACGATATTAAACATACGATTATTATCAATAGCCATTCGAACGGAGTCTTCATCTATATAATAATCTTTCTCGAACATTTTCATAATAGCAGAGATATTTTCCTTTTGGAAATAAACAACTATATCAATATCTCTTGTCATGCGAGGCTCTACATAATAGTTCATTGCAATCGAACCTGTTAGCATAAATGGAATTTTATATTCTATCAGTTTTTTGGAAACATCTTCTATAACAGCAATTTCTCCATTCATATTTCTACCTTTCCACTAATTGTGCTTGCATGGCTTCATAGAAATGAAGTTTCGGGATTATAGCAAGTGGAAAAATTTGAAACTTAGATAGTTGCTAAAGTTTTGTTGTTCCGTAAAATCTTTACTTCTAATCCAAAGTAGTCTTTGAGTTTAAGAAAGGTTGTAAGGCTTACTTGCTCTTTGCCGTTCTTAAATTTTTGAATGGTAGTCGGGGAAACATTTAATTCCTTCGCTAACTCTCGAATAGACACTTTATCATTTTCCATGAGAGAAATAAGAAGTTCGGAAAGGAGAAATTCTTTATAGCCTTTATCAAAGTTTTCTTTGAATTTCTTACTTTTCATTTCTTGCTCGAAAATTGTTTCTGTCTTCTTTAGTGTTTTAGTTTTCATTATATTATCTCTAGCCTATTATATATCTAATCTTGCTTATTAATATTTTTAAACGTTAAGCGTATCAGAAGTTTAAAAAAGCTTTCTACTTTCCTATATTAAACTTTTCATTCTACTATCTATAAAGTATATTAACTTTGCTCATAAAGCTTTTTCAACTTCAAAGCTTTAGCCTTTTCATTAGCCGGGATTTTATCTTGCCTCTTAATGAATCCATGAGTAATGATAACTTTCTTATCTGCAAAGAAACAAGTAAATCTTACTTGCTCATGCTTGAACGCAAAAAGCTTGTCACCTTCAAAATTGAATTTCGTTTTATTCTTAATTTGCCCTAAGTCTCCCAATGCTTTAAAAAGAAATAGAAATGATTTTCTTGTCGAGTCATCCAGTGATCTATAAAACTCTTCGCCTTCGCTTTTACCATTCTCATTTTCCAAAAACTCTATTTCGAATTTTTGACCTGTATAGATAATTGACATTACTTAGGTAGTGTAACAGATATATGTAACACTGTCAATCTTTTTATTTATGTGCGTGGTACTAATATAGCGAGTAAAATTTTAGTTGTGGATATATGACTTCATAGAAATTCAGTTTCGAAAATCTAGCAAGCCTCTTCGGTTGTACGGTTGTGTTTCACAACTCCTATGCGTTAGCGATCAACTGGATGAATGGGACAGCTTCATCGTCCCAGTCAGGAAGGCGAGCGCGGCGGTGGTTTTTCGGTGTATGTGAAAATTGAAGGCGCGGAAACGTTTCCGCGCCTTCAATTTTCACGATAAAACGATAACGCGCCGCAACGCCCCAAAAATCCCTCAAAACAAACGCCGTAAATTAGACAACATGTACTAAAAAAGGCTTTTCTCGAAGACGGGTTTCAAGATTAAGTTCAATTAAAGTCAAAATATTATATTTAAGAGGCGTTTATGAAAGTTGTCGTGCTTGTGAAGCAGGTTCCTGATACAGAAACCAATATTAAACTCGGTGACAAATCTATCAATGAAGCAGGAATCAAGTGGATCATTTCTCCTTATGATGAATTTGCAATCGAAGAAGGCATTAAACTCAGAGAGAAAAACGGCGGGGAAGTGATCGCTGTTTCCGTGGGTCCCGATAGAGTCCAAGAAGTTCTTAGAACTGCTTATGCTATGGGCGTTGATAAAGCAGTTCACATCAAGGTGGACAATTACAATACATTCGATTCTATCTTTACATCCCAGTTAATTGCAAACTTTGCAAAGGCTGAGGCTGCTGATATTATCCTCGCTGGTCGTCAGGCGATAGACACTGATAGTTCGCAAGTTCCTGTTCAAATCGCAGAAGAACTCGGAGTTGGTCACGTAGTGCTTGCAATCAAAATTGAAATCTCTGGAACCAGTGCAAAAATTACTCGTGAAGTAGAAGGTGGAACTGCAACTGTTGAAACTTCTCTTCCTGTAGTTGTTACTGCTACTAAAGGTTTGAACGAGCCACGTTATCCTTCTTTAAAAGGTATCATGTCTGCAAAGAAAAAACCGATCGACGTTAAACAAGCGGCTGATCTTGGTAATCCGGCTGGAAAAATCGAAGTCGTTGGACTCGAGCCTCCACCACCACGTATTGCTGGACGTAAACTCGAAGCGGCTGATGCGGCAGGTTTTGCATCTCAATTAGTAAAAGCTCTCAGAGAAGAAGCTAAGGTTATATAAGGAGCCAGATATGTCAAATGTATTTGTAGTTGGTGAAATCAAAGACGGTGAATTAAAAAAAATCTCTAGAGAGTTAACTTCCGCAGCGCGCAAAATAGCGGATACCCTCGGAGGACAAGTAGAAGTATTATTAATCGGTGCCGGTGCTGAAAAATTTGCTGGCGACCTCGGTGCTGTTGGGGCTGACAAGGTGTTAACCGCTAATGTTGGTGACTTCAATGCAGAAGCTTACGCAAACGTAATCGCTGAAACTGTAAAAGCAAAAAAACCTACCGTAGTTCTAATGCCACATACTGGTTATGGAAAAGATTACTCTCCAAGAGTAGCTGTTAAAATCGGTGCTGGAATCGTAGCTGACGTTGTTGGTCTTTCGGTTGACGGTGGAAAAGTTGTGGCTAAGAAACCAATCTATTCTGGTAAAGCTTACGCAAACATCAAAGTAACCACTGACATCCAAGCATTTACCGTTCGTCCAAACTCACAAGAGCTTGGCTCTAAAGCTGGTGCTGGTGCAGTAGAAGCAGTATCCGCAGGTGCAGGTGACGTGAAGGTAAAAATCACTGGAACTGAATTATCCGGCGGAAGCAAGATTCAACTCACTGAAGCTTCTATCATCGTATCCGGTGGTCGTGGAATGAAAGGTCCTGAGAACTTCCCAATGCTACAATCTCTAGCTGATCTTCTAGGTGCGGCTCTCGGTGCGTCACGCGCGGCTGTTGACTCCGGTTGGATTTCTCATAGCCACCAAGTTGGTCAAACAGGTAAAACTGTATCGCCTAATTGCTATATTGCGTGCGGTATTTCTGGATCTATCCAACATATGGCTGGTATG
>JANMOF010000275.1:0-16169 GCA_031368925.1 Leptospiraceae bacterium | reverse complement strand
TTTCCCTTTTATCTTTTTTTTCCAGCTCGTTGTCTGCTATGGGAACTTACGCGGAAGGCTCAGTAGTAGCAAAGATCATTCAATTCGAAAGTAGGGGAATCATTTTTGAATCCTATGAAGGAGTAATGGAAGTTACTAATTTTGAGAAAGAAGAAAAATGTGATGCGACTAAGGATGAATGCTTTGCTCCCAAAAAAACCAAAGTAGACTTTAGCGTTCGCACTGATAAGCCTGAATTAATCAACCTGTTAATGAAAAGCATTAACCAGGAATTATTGGTTGGATATAACATACACCGAATAAAATCGATTTCCCTCTCATCCGATATGGAAGTATTATCCGCCGCAAAACAAGAATCTTCCGCTTCTGCTGAGCAGGGCGAAAAATTGGCAGTGACAAAATCAGGTGGGAAAAGAAATTTTTCTGTTTCTGGAAAAATCTTACAGCTTGATTACCAGGGAACATTTATAGGAACCTATGAAGGTTTATACTTAGACGAGAGTCGCGGGAAGATTCATCCATTTTCAGTAACAAGTGAGCAAATGGCAAAATACGCGTTAGCCGCTATGAAGGCATCTTCCAAATACAATATGGGAATTTCCGTTGCGTATGCTACCGGTTTTAGAAAGTCAGATTATGATTTATTTGAAATTAATTATAAAGAACCTGCTGGTGGAGTAACGGCTACTGTGAATTAAAAACAACCTGTAGTGTCTGCAGCTAGGTGCAAACTGGTTGGTTCACCTAGCATAAGGTTAGTCATTAAGGTTGTAAAAAAAATCAACGAAATACAAATGGAAAGCAAATGGAAAATGAAAATGATTTAAGTCGGTGTAAAAAAAGGTTAATGGATTCGATAGAGAAATTAGGTGGAAATCTTGTTACTTCGAATCAAGACGATATAGATGATATTGCCAAATTAATAATCCAAAGTATGACTGGAGCTTGGAGATACTTTCATACTCCAGAACATATTTTTGAAGTGGGAGGAGAGGACGACCCTGTAGAAATTATCGCGGCACTTTTTCATGATATGATTTATATCCAAGTCGACTATGGGATTCATATAAATTTAAGTGGCTACATCTATCCTTTTATTCGAGAGGATAATAACAAATTATCTATAATCAATAATCCTGAATCAACTAAAATAGAGTATTTTCAGATTTTACTTTTGATTTTTGGATTTACGCTTGGTGAAACACTTTCCCCTTACAGCGGACAAAATGAATTTTTAAGTGCCCTCATTGCTGTACAATGTCTTGCTCCTTATTTAACAATTGAAAAATTAGCTCAAATTGCCACTTGTATAGAAGCAACAATCCCTTTTCGAAAATCAATCAATGGAAAATCACCCTATCATATTTTAAAAGATAGATTAGAAGTGGTAAAACAATCTTATTCTCTCCATTGGTCAGAGGATGATATAAATGAAATTTTGAAAAAGTCTCTGCGAATGGCAAATAGAGATGTAGAAAATTTTGGAAATCCAAACTCTGTCAAATTTTTAGACAATACTTGGAACCTTATGCCAGAAACCAACCATGATCTAAGAACATCTACTTCTTATACAATAGTAGGTTATAGAACTTCTATGCTTAAAATGTTAAATTTTTTAAAGTCTTTAAAACCTGAATTTATATTTCATCAGTATATGGGTGAACCAAACAATGAAAGATTAGAGAGGCTATTTAATGATACCCGCAAAAATTTAGAATTATCCAGAATCTATTTAGAAAGTAAAATTTTAACTGTAGGAATTTTAGAAGCCTTGTCTTTTAGAATAGGCAGAAATATTCCTCTTTCCACTTTAATTGGAGAAATTCCTATTAATGAAATTGTTATTCCAACACTGGACTATTTTTTACCCCCGGTGGAAAATCCTTGTATACCACAAAATCCAATCGAAGAAGAGGCACTCTTTATCCTTACAAAGGGTAGAAATAAAGATACTGCCTATGATTTAAAAAATTCTCCTATAGCCTCTTTTCTAGTAAATGCGATTGGATTTCCTGAAATTGGAAGGGTATTTGAAATATCTCTAGGATTTTATGAAAATAAAATTTCTGCGGAAGAGTTTTTAGAACAATGCGATCCTTTTGTTTTAGATTCCATCATAGGTGGAATTATCAAAATATTTGAAATTAGAACTAAGAATCTAAAAAACGTGAATTCGATGTAAGGATGACAATGGACACTGATAGGTTTTTAGTTATCAGTGTCCATTATCTTTAAATTTTTGTCTATTTCAAATCCCCAATCATCTTAGCTATACGCGCAACACCTTTGTCGATGTTTGCTTGACCGAGCGCATAAGATAAACGAATTGCATTATCGTCACCAAAGGCAACCCCGGGAACAACTGCTACTTCATATTTTTCTAAGAGAACATCACAGAATAATTTACTCTTAGATACATTTGGATTAGCTTTTAGGAGAGTTTGAAAGCCGGGTAATTCGTATACTCCTGTGATATAAGGAAATACGTAGAACGCTCCTTGCGGTGTACGGCAATTTACCCCTGGAATCTCATTGAGTGCTTTGACAATTTTCTTTCTTCTATCGTCAAATGCTTTTACCATTTCGGTAATGCAGGATTGATCAGCCTTAAGAGCTTCTTCTGCCGCGTATTGTGCAATCGAAGTTGCATTTGATGTAGATTGACCTTGCATGGTGTCCATATTTTTTATGATTTCGGGATTACCTGCGCCGTAACCAATTCGCCAGCCAGTCATAGAATAGGCTTTAGATACACCGTTTACTACGAAAGTGCGGTCTTTTAATTCAGGAGAAATCATGGCGGGGTTAATGAACTCTAGCCCATCATAGATTACTTTTTCATAAATATCATCGGAGATAATCATGATTTGGTGCTTTAACAATACTTCACACAATGCTTCTACATCTTTCTTTGAATAGGCAGCACCTGTCGGATTAGAAGGAGAGTTAAAAATAAAAACTTTTGTCTTGGGAGTGATTGCTTTTTCTAGTTGAGCAGGTGTGATTTGAAAATTATTCTCAGGAGTAGTTTGGACAATGACAGGATTTCCCTCCGCCAAACGGACAATATCCGCATAGCTAACCCAATACGGTGCAGGAATAATTACTTCATCTCCAGGATTCATAGTTGCCATGAAGAAGTTGTATAATACTTGTTTGCCGCCAACTCCTACGATTATGTTTTTTCTTTCATAGGTGAGATTATTGTCTCGTTTGAATTTTGCAATGATTGCATCTTTTAAAGTAACGGTTCCGGAAACGGGGGTATACTTTGTTTGCCCCTTATCCATAGCAAGTTTTGCCGCGTTCTTAATGTGTTCGGGGGTATCAAAGTCAGGCTCACCCGCACCAAATCCAACTACGTCTTTCCCTTCTGCTTTGAGGGCATTTGCGCGAGCAGTAATCGCAAGAGTAGGGGAAGGCTCTACAACATCTAATCTTTTTGCAACTAGTAACATATTAGTCTCCTTAAATCCTTAAAGTCAGAATTTTGCCTTTAAGGATTAATACAAGTTTTTTTCTCTGGAGGGAACTGTCGCGACTGTTCCTTACTTCGCGCCGGCGGCTTTTAGAAGTTCGATTACTTCTTTATTCTGAAACTGAGTTGCTTCGGATAAGGGTGATTTTCCGCCAGAATCTTTTATATTTACGTCTGCGCCGTATTTAATTAGAAGCTCTACAATTTTTTTATCCCCTACAATACTTGCATAGATTAAAGCGGTTGCTCCAGTTTTATCCCGTGCATTAACCTCTGCTCCTTTTTTAAGTACTAGATCGACAATTGCCTTGTGTCCGTTTTCGCAGGCTTTGATTAATACGGTTGCCCCATTTTTATCGGACGCATTTACATCCCCATCCCAATTCAGGGCAGTTTTTACTTGCGACAAATCGCCCTTTTCCGCTGCATATAAAAGCACTTCGTCTGTGTTTGCCTGCAAAGAAATTGTGAATAATAAGGTGGTTGCATATAAGCCTAGTAATACTTTATTTAAAAGCTGTTCTTTTTTCAATTTTAATCTCCTGCAATGTATATCGGATATTTATAAAAAAGATAAACTTTAGAAGTAACAGAATCTGTGTCTGAAAATTGCGAGCAAACCTCTTTTGTAAGAAATAGTTGGATTAAATGGACTGAAATTAAATAAAAACACTTTTGCAACTAAGAAATGATAAAAGGTTTTGATTTTTCTATGGGTAAAATAAGTATCAATTGTATGAAATTCTTTTCGCTTATTTTGGTAATTCTTGCGTTATTGTTTTCTTGTGGTAATCCCCAGAAAAATAAATCAATTCCTAAAGCGGTTAACGGCGTATTAGACCTCAGAGGTTGGAATTTCGATCCCTCAATAGGTTCTGGAAGTGGAGGCATTATTAAATTAGATGGAGAATGGGAGTTTTATTGGAAAGAGTTTTATTCTTACAAAGATTTCAGAAATGATACAACTACTACACCTCATTATATTCAGGTTCCTAATACATGGAATGGGTATGAATGGAATAACGAAAAGTTAGGTGCAGATGGCTATGCCACATATAGACTAAAAGTTTTTCTGGATAAGAAATATGAAAATTTATCGTTTAAGTTTTTAGACGAAGGAATGTCGTTTAATTTTTTTCTAAATGAGCGGCTAATACTGAGTAGTGGCATTGTTAGCGCAAATCCGGAGGAAGCCTCACCTAGATCAAGACCGCAAACTCTAGACTTTCAAACTGACTTGACCGAGTTTGATTTAATTGTCCATATTTCTAATTTTACAAATAACCGCGGGGGCTTCTGGCAGAGTATCGCTCTGGGTAGTATAGAGAGTATCCACCGTGTTCGAGATAGAAGTGTTGCAATGGATTTAATGCTTGCCGGTTGTCTTTTGATGATGGGAATTTATCACCTGGGTCTTTTTAGCTTACGGAAAAAAGACAAATCTACTTTCTGGTTTGGAATGTTCTGTCTAGTGTTTGTTTTGCGCACGCTCATTACTGGTGAAAAATATCTAATATATCTTTATCCTTCTCTCCCGTTTTTTCTGACAGTGAGACTTGAGTATATGAGTTTCTATTTTCAAATTCCTATATTCGTTTTATTTTTACATTCTCTATTTCCAGACGAGTTAAATAAAAAAATACTTTATGCAATCCAAATCATCATATATCCATTTTGCCTGTTTTGTTTTTCCCCGAGCTTTCGATTGTTAAGTTCTACACTCTCCATAGTTCAAATAATAACTGCACTGGTTGCCATTTATTCTATTTATGTGAACATTAAAAGCATTCTGCATGGGAGACTGGGCGCTCGCACTTTTCTAATTGGTTTTATTATTTTTTTTATATCTCTCGTAAATGATATTTTATACAATCTAAATATTATAAACACAGCCTACCTTAGCACACATGGATTTCTTGCCTTTATTTTTTCTCAGTCGTTTGTGTTGTCTATGCGTTTCTCAAAATCATTTGCAACATCCGAGGCTTTAGCGGTTAATCTTGAGAAGTCGAACCAGGAACTTTTAAAACTAAAAGAAAGTCTGGAAATGAAAGTAACAGAAAGAACAAAAGAACTCCAACAGGCAAAAGAAATTGTTGAGATTGAAAAGGAAAAATCCGAAAAGTTACTCCTTAATATCCTCCCAGAAGAAGTTGCAGACGAATTGAAACTAAAAGGAGAAGTAAAACCAGTTTACTTTGAAAGTATCAGCGTAATGTTTACAGACTTCAAAGGATTTACCCAAATTGCCGAAGGTCTTTCTGCCGAAAACCTAATCAAAGAACTAGATGCATGTTTTACACAGTTCGATAAAATTTCCAACCAATACAGGCTTGAAAAGTTAAAGACGATAGGCGACAGCTATATGTGCGCTGGCGGAATTCCACGGGTTAATACCACTCATGCGACAGACTGTTGTCTTGCTGCCATTGAAATCCAGGGATTTATAGATTTACTTCGAACCATGAAAAAATTAAAGAATATTCCTTACTGGGAGTTACGCCTTGGTATCCACACAGGTCCTGTAATGGCAGGCGTTGTCGGCGAAAAGAAATTTGCCTACGATGTCTGGGGGGATACTGTCAATATTGCGAGCCGAATGGAATCAAGCGGAACTCCCGGTAGAATTAATATTTCTTACGCTACCTACGAAGCCGTCAAAGATAAATTTGAATGCGAATACCGCGGCAAAGTAAACGCAAAGAATAAAGGCGATATAGATATGTACTATCTCAATCGAATCAAACCCGAATTCTCTAAAGATGCGTTAGGTAGAACGCCTAACGCTAGTTTTTTTGAAAAATAGAATTAGCTATTCAACTTCTCTTTTAACTCATCCAAACTATAAACCGGTAAGTCACAGGTTTGGTTTTTGCAGATAAAAATTGCAAGCGGCTTATCGGTAGTTTTCTCTTTTAAGACAGGAAGAACCATGGTAAGCTCGGAGACGTTTTCCTTGGTGGCAAAGACTACAATTGCGTTTGGTAAATACTGGGTCTCTAGAAATTTTAGAATCTCATTTGCATCCGAGTTGCCTTTATCCGCGACGACTACAATTTGTTTGGGAGAATTTTGTGTATAGAGATAAGCGGATAACATAGAAGGATAGCTAATCGCGCGGGTGCTTAAGTCTTCTGAAAAAAAGCGGTAGATGGAATTGGCAATTTCTTCGTAACGGGTTGTTTCAATTCCGAGAGATGCGAGTGTATTTAAAGCATGCGCCATACTGCTGTTACCCGAGGGCTCCACTCCATCGTATCCGTCAATGGATCTACGAATGAGCTCTTCACCGTCACTGCCTGTGTCATAAAAAGCACCACTAGGAGAAAGGAAGAGGCGAATGGTCTCCTCTGCCATGCTATGGGCTGACTTAATATATTTTACATCATAGGTTGCTTTATATAATGATATACCTGCTAGCGCCAACTCTGCATAATCCGTTAAATAGCCAAAGAATCTTGCTTCCCCGTTTCTGTAGCGTCTTAGGAGTCTACAGTTTGAATCGAACAGTTTCTTCTGGATGAAGTCATAGATTTTGATTGCATCGTCTAATAATGATTTGTCTTGAAAGGCGGTAGCAGAATTGGCAAGTGCGCGCAGGTATAAACAATTCCAGGATGTTAATACTTTATCATCTCGGAGAGGACGAATTCTTTTAGATCTTGTTTCTAAAAGTTTCTTCTTATTTCTTTCTAGGATTAGTTTGAATTCTTTTGGGTTGAGATTATTTTCTTTTTCAAACTCGAGATTAAAGGATTCGTTTAATATACTGTGTCCTTCAAAATTTCCTTCCGATGTGACGTCCCAGAATTTTTCTAAAATCAGAGAATCTTCACCACATATTGAACGGAATTCTTCTAAACTCCAGATATAAAATTTCCCTTCTTCTCCTTCGCTGTCTGCATCCTCTGCACAGGCAATTGCCCCTTCTTCTAAAGTCATATCACGACGAATATAATTTACAATATCGTAGACTGCCTCTTTATAAAAAGACTTTCCAGTGACAAGATAACACTCAGTAAGCGCTTGCATAAAAAGAGAATTATCATAAAGCATTTTTTCAAAATGAGGAACCAGCCATCTCTGGTCTGTCGCATAACGGCTAATTCCACCACCGATTTGATCGTAGATTCCGCCTTTCTTCATGGCGAGTAAGGTTTTTTCTACCATGAATAATGCTTTTTGATTTTTCGTTTTTTGGTAATAGGCAAGTAGATAAGAAAGTCCCATGCTGGGTGGAAATTTATTTACCATGTTAGTCTTGAAGCCATAAAAGGTTTCATCAAAGAACTTATCATACATATTAAACCCGCTATCAAACGAAGACTCTGCCGGAAGCGTTGCATCTGCCTTAGCCGCAAAACTTTCTTTTTGGAGATAATCAGCTATTGCCTCAGAGGATTGTATGAGTTCTTCTTTACGAGTTTCCCAGACATTTTTAATAACCGCAAGAATTTCCGTAAAACTCTTTCGTCCATATTTCTGAACCGGAGGAAAATAAGTTCCGCCGGCAACTGGCTTTTTAGCAGGAGTTAAAAATAAATTGAGAGGCCAACCACCTTGCTGATCCATTGCATGAAGTGCATCCATATAAATCTTATCAATATCAGGTCTTTCTTCTCTATCAACTTTGATGCAAACAAAATCTCGATTCATGATCTCCGCAGTTTTCTCGTCCTCAAAAGATTCGCGCTCCATCACATGACACCAGTGACAGGTTGCATATCCAATCGAAAGCAAAACAATCTTATCCTCACGTTTCGCTTTTTCGAATGCCTCTTCTCCCCAGGGATACCAGTCTACTGGATTATAGGCGTGTTGTAATAAATAAGGGCTTTTTTCCTGGATGAGACGATTTGGCTTGCGATCTAGATTCATAGTTTCAAAGTTACCTTTAGGCGTATAGAGTCATCCATTATTTTAGGAGAGGTTATGAAATTAAAATTACATTTACCAGACGTGGAAACTATTTTCACGAAAGAAGACATGATTGGAAGTATGGATAAAATTACGGAATCCATAGCAGCGTTTTATGGTGATATGCCGCCAGAAAAATTCTTTCAGTCACCGGCAGATGGTGGTTGGTCTCCAGAAAAAAATCTAAGACATTTGATTAAATCAACCCAGGCAATATACCTCGGACTCTTGAGTCCTAAGTTTACTCTTTTTATATTTGGTGCAGGAAAAGAAAAGTCCAGAACTATACTGGAGATAAAGACTGCCTATCTTGCAAAACTAAATGCAGGTGGTGGGGCAGGTGTTTTTACCCCGATGGGGGATCATGCAGAGGTGGATGCAGAGAAGCAAAAGAAATTGGTTTTAGATTTTACTAAACTTTTTGGTAAGTATAAACAGAAAATTTCTTCCTGGAATGAAGAAGATTTGGATAAGTATAATATGCCTCACCCGCTTCTCGGAAATCTTACTATCAGGGAAATGCTTTTATTTTCTCTCTTTCATTTATTTCATCACACCGAAAAAGTAGAGGCAAGACTTAACTAGCTGCTTTTAGTTTTGGTGCGCTACTTCCATCAATTAGGCTCAGTAGCTTCTGAGCTTTTTCGATTTTGGTCTTATCTATATTAGCCACAACTAGGTGTGGATTTTTTTCATTTATAATTGCATCTAGTGTCTTTGCTAGAATACCTTTTTTCTCCGACCATTCTTCATTATCCGGGTAAAGTAAAATTTCTGATTCTTCCGTGTTTTTGATGGGCAGATTGATGATTCTAAAATTACGAGTGTTGATTATATTAGAGAATGCTTCGTAGTCTGGAAAGTAATTTTTTATTTCGTTGACAGATGGAATTTTTCTCATACTGATATAAAATAAATCCAGAGTCTCGATGATTGATTCATATAGAGCCTGCTCTTTGAGGCGTTGGGATCTCTCTGCTTTCTTAGTCTGTAATTCGGAGATATACTTTAGATTATGCGCATCATTCTTGCTGGAATAAACTTCTTGTTCTACAGAAATTTTCTTCTTTGCATTTACTAAAATAACATCTTGAAACAGAGAAAGCGGGAAGTATAAGAAAATGCGGTAATACCACGGCATGTATTGCATATAAATTCTTTTTTCTAAGTTTTGATAAACTGAATAAAAGCTTGGATCCATGAGTAGACTACGCAGAGACTTTTCATATTTTTCGATGAGTGCTTTTAAGGCGGAAGCTTTCCATATGTCGCTCGGCGATAGATTAACCATACCTGTGACTAAGACTTTGAAGAAGTTGGGATCTTTTCCTGTAAATACATGGATTGTGTTTTTTGGCATTTGCCATTTGATGTAAAATAAATCTTTGTCATTAATTAAATCTTTCCATACTTCTGGATTAATCTCAAGAGAGTCGGAATGATTGACGAATAAGATTAATTTGCCCCATTTATTAGATGGGACAGTGATGTTCTTTTTGAATTCCTGTTTCATTCGATTGCATTCATCTTTCCAAAGAATCTGGTATCTTTCCTCAGTAATATTTTCGAGGCTAATGATAGTTTGAACGCACAGAGAGCCTGGATAAGTTAGAGCTGCTCTTCCGGGTCCTGCTGTTTTATATTGGTGAATTTCTTTCGCTTTATCAGCACTAAATCTCCCAGTCTTCATTGGGAAATTTTCAATTTGGTTGTATACTTTTTCTTCTAGGGCAACTCTATCAACTCGGCTTTTTAGAACCGGGTCGTTTGCAATACTAGGAATTAGTTTTTCTGCCATTGTATTAGAGGCTGCTTCAAAGTGATCTAAGATTTCGTTAGTCTTTAACATGAGAAGTCCATGTCCGGGAACTTCTCGTGCAATTTGTGATTCCACCAAACGCTTTGTGAGTTCGCGGTTGATATATTCAAGCATATCATCAGGAATCGCAATTCCGTTTTTTGCTTCCATAAATCTTCTAAGTGGATTAAAAAGGCTGCTAACTCCCTTGAAAGAATTGGGATCTGAATTCTTAGAGCTCATTTGCCATAAAAGTTCTTTCTTAAAGTTCTCGCTTATTAACTGCTCTCTGGTGTCGAACCAAGATTTTATCGCATTATAGGAATAACTAAGTAGTTCATCGAATAAGTTAAAAATAGAATATGTTTTTTCTTCTGAAGGATGTGTTATAAAAAACCCTGTAACTTTTAAATCGCGGTTATGTACATCGTATTCAAAGCAAAATACTTGTGCGGCAAGTTGATTGTTCACAAGAGAACTCAGGTTGGTTATGGCAGTCTTCATATCTATCTGCAATTGCTCTAGAATAGTATTATTTAAAGTGAATAACATCCCTTTGGTTGCATGTTGGATGGTATTTAAGGTCTTAATAGATTTTAGAAGTTCATGTTGGTATTTATTTGTGGGATTGATTCCCATTAAAATAGAATCCTTCTCTTTTCTTACTTTTAAGAAGGAATATTTGAATTCTAATTCGGCCTGTGTGGACATAGTGTAATATAATGAATGAATCTAAAGCAATCTAATGACAAGTTAAAAATCATGTCAACTGAATTTGTTTTTGGGATTCTAATTGACCTAATTTCTGGTGTCAAGAAGAAAAATCGAGTAGTCTTTATTTCTTAAAAAATTTTATCAGTAGAACTTTATTTCCGGGAGCATTATATCGGATTGTGTCAAATGTATTTTTAGTCATGAAGATTCCCCGACCATGATCTAAACAAAGAACGTTCGCAGTATCGGCATTATCCGTAAGCATTTTTTTATGATCGAACCCTTTTCCTTCATCTTTGATTAGAAAAGAAACTCGGTCTGATTTTAGAGAATAATGAACTGTCACTTTTCTGTGCTTATACTTCGGGTCATTTTGTCTTTCCTGTAAAAATCGAAAGTATTCTCCGCGTATTGTGCGTAGTTTTGTTTTCATTTCATAATCAATATCCAGATTTCCATGCTCTATGGAGTTAATGATGATTTCGCGCACGCAGATTCTAACGTTAAATACATCCTGCATATCCATATACTTTACAAGGTTAGAAGTGATTCTCTGGGAAACCTGTTCTGCCAGGGTGATATAATTATGGAACACATAACGTCTATTTTCCGCTTCAAAGTATTTTAACATGGAGTCTTCCGATACTGTGTATGCTTTTCCAAAGACCACAAAACTATCACGTAGTTTCACATACTCCCATTTCACTCCTAGCTGGAGCGGCTCATTGTTCTTAGTCCCAAAGGTCATATCGAAGGATACGCTAGACTGGTTCTCCTTTAGCTCTTCAAATTTTTCCATTAAGAGTCTTTTTTCTAACGAGTCTATTTTTTTCTCGGGGTTATAGGCAATGTCTAAAAAGTATTTTCCTATTAGATCTTCTTTCTTAAATCCAAGAAATTCAATGAGTGCCCTGTTGGCTGTTAGAATAAAACCATTTTTATCAAAGGAAAATATTATATCTTTTGAACTTTCCACTAGATGTTTATACTTTGTTTCTGATTTTTCTGTTTCTTCCTGTGAATTTTTTAGCTCTTCTATTTTTTTCGTTAATTCCGTATTTAAGAGTTCTGAGGCTTTAATTATTTCTTCTAACTTTGCAGTTTTCTTTTTGGTATAGCGAGGTGCGAGTATGATAAAAAGAGTTAGACTTAAAAGCGTCTGTGCGCTGATAAAAATTGCCAGTGCTTTTAAGACAAGAGTTTGGATTTCGTATTCAGGCTTAATTTCAATATAAAATTTGTCATCAAATCCGAATTCATTCGGAATTAAAAAAGAATGATAAATACCTTTTGGTGGATTCCCACTTTTAACCTCCATTGTGACCGGAATTACTTCTTCCGCCATTCGTAAAAATTTATTTAAGTCATAAGCAAAAATTGCTATTCCCGGATACATTGGATTACCTACGTTATCACAGAGAGATGAAATGGAAACAAGAAATAATTGGCTATCGTTTAATTTGGAAACTGTATGTATATGTCCTGTTTTATTACTTTGTAATTCATAAAATTTTTGAACTTTATTTTGATCTATCGTAATGGGCAATTGACCATTTGCCGCTCGCATGGAATAAATAGGATCCAAATCAGGTTTTAAATAAACTGAAAAAATATCGTAATTATCTCGAATGCTTGCATCTGTATTAAAGGCTGTAGTCAGTTGGCTTTTGTTTCCTGCATTCAGTTTCTGCCAGACATCTGCCCACCAGATATATCCAGTAATTTTTCCTACATCAATCTTCCATCTCTGTTGAATATAGTTATTCCATGCAATTGTATAATTTTGCTTTCTTGTTTGCTCCATCGTCTCTGAAAAAAAGACATTAAAACAAAGTCCGAGTAGAAATTCAAACGATAGTAGCAATACTAAAGAAATAAAAATATACTTTTTAAAGTCATCTCTTGTTTTGAATTCTCTTAGATAGTAAGTTAAATTTTTTTCTTTATAAGGAATACTAACACTTTCACGAGTCATATGCATTCACCGCTATTTCAACAGAATGAAAAAGCCTCTTTTTTTGAAAATGAAATTTCATCTATTTTCGAAAAAGGGATTTAAACTAAACGGAATCTCTTTAATTAGGTTGACACTAGAAAAGATACTAAGCTTTTCTATTTTTAAGAATTTTTTCTTCGTAAATAATAGAGTAGGTAGATTTCGTGCGAGAAGGATACAATGAATAAAACAATAGGAATTTTAGTTTTAATAGTTTCGGCTTTGGTTGCCGGATGTAAAGGAAAGGAAGAGAAAGCACCGGAGGCTTTAGTTGTTTCTGTGATTGGGGATGTAACAAGAGGTGATAAGAAAATCAAAGTCGGTGATATTCTTCGAAACCAGGATTCCCTTAAGACGGGTGCAAAATCTATTTGCGATTTGCAAGTTACCGGAATGGATAGTGATGTAACAATACGAGTAAAGGAAAATTCAGAGTTTGCGCTTGGAGCTACCGTAAAAAATGAAGTAAAGAATGTGCAGATGAAAATTCTCACAGGCAAAGTGCTAGTAAACTCTGAGAGATTAAATAGTAAGAACAATCTAGAGACAATCACACCTACCGTAGTAATGGGTGTGCGTGGAACTAAGTATGAAGTAGAAATCGGAAGTGATTCAAATGGTTCTGTTGCCGTCCTCGATGGAAAAGTTGCCTCTAGAGTAATTATTCCTGAAATTGAAAATCTTCCACCGGAGGTGAGAGCCAAAAGTGCGACTCTTAAAAAGTTAGATTCTTTTTTAAAAGAGAAAGAACTCGTTTTACAAACTGGAAATTCCACAACCATGAGTAAAAAGCAATCGGAAACTATTTTAAAAGAAACCGGTCTCGGTGAAGTTTTGAAAAATGCAGATCCTTCTAAGTTAGCAGATGACATTGATACAAAACTTTCTCCTGAAAAACTTTCTGAGAAAACGGCAAAGATTTCAGACAAAGATTTACAACCAGAGGTGGTACAAGTTTCACCGGAAGAATTAGAAAGAAGACTAAAAGAATATGATGAATTTAAACCAGTGAGCAAATCAGCACCGACAGAGGTTGTTCCTGAGAAAGAAAAAGAAGTTGAGAAACCTAAGCCAGAGCCTATCCAGAGAAAAATTGAACCAAAGCCACAATCAAGTAACATAACACCGATTAGCCCACCACCAAAAAAAGTAGAAGAAATAAAACCCGAGCCTAAAAAGGTAGAGGAACCAAAAGTAGAGGAGCCAGTCAAGGTAGAAGAAAAGCCAGCAAACGAAATGACCGCAGCCGAAAAAAAAGCGGAGGAAGAAAGATCTAAAGTAAATCTAGATGCAAAATCCTGGGGACCCGAAGAGCCAAAGATGGCTTGGGTAAACGCAAAACAAAAATGTGAATCTAAAAGCATGAGACTCCCTAAAAAAAAAGAACTCCTAGAAATTTATCAATCACAAGGTGTTTTCAAAGATTGGCAATATATCAATTATTGGACGAGCGAAGAATTTACAACGAATAGTGTTTTCTCTGGTAAAAAATCAAAAGTCTGGGCGTTTGATATGAGTAACGGAGAAGGTATTGAATTCGACAAAGCGGATAACAATGAGTTTATCTCTCGTTGTCGTAAGAAATAAAAATTATACCCTTACGAGGCTAATCGCAATATTCCCCCCAAAGCAAACATCTACATCGGTGTTTGCTTTGCGTTTTCGTTTAGGGTATTCTCCGGTATAATAGAAAGTATCCCCTTCTTGCCTGAATTCCACAGGAAGAGGGTCTGTAGATGGATCACAATAAATAAGTTCAGGCTGATTTTCGCCAGTAAATATATGAGGTAAATTGACATTCCAGAAAGATTTTTCCGGGAGTGTTTTTGCAAATAATTCTAAAAAAACTCTGTGAGCAAGTGCTGTTGCCAAATCCCAGTCAATTGGTTTTGTATCCCTGATCCAGTGGGAAATGGCGATTGCCCGCTTTCCTAGAATTGCTGCTTCTCTTGCGGCTGCAGCAGTTCCCGAAATATATAAGTCTACTCCCAAGTTGCCTCCAGCGTTAATGCCTGATATAAGCCAGTCTGCATTTGGCTCTAAGTGGCTAATACCAATTCTGCTACAATCAGCAGGAGTCCCGTGCACGGCAATTTCATGTTTATCTCTCCTCGTTATACTTAGAGGTTTATGCGTAGTAACCTGGTGACCACAACCGGAATGATGTTCATTTGGAGCGATAATTGTTACCTCTCCTTCTAGGGCTGCGTATAACGCGCGTATACCCGGTGCATCTATTCCATCGTCGTTTGTAATGATTATTCCCATAATACGCTCTCGATTTTATCTAGCAAATCTTCTAAACCCGTTTTATTGATTGTGGAAATTCCGATTCCATCTTCTGGAACTTTGAATCCTTCCTCCATTGCATCCATTTTATTGTAAACATTAATGCGCTTTACATTTTGTAACTCCAGAGAAGAAAGAATATTTTCTACCGACTGGACTTGCTCGGAATAAATCGGATTTGAAATATCAATTACATGTAGAAGTAAATCTGCATCTCCCAGTTCTTCTAATGTAGCTTTAAACGCATTAGTCAAATCCGGTGGCAAATCATGTATAAACCCAACTGTGTCAGAAAGGATAATTTCTCGCTCTTCTGGAAATCGAATTCGCCTGGTAGTCGGGTCAAGTGTCGCAAACAGCTTGTTTTCCGCTATTACATCTGAGTTGGTTAATACATTTAGTAGGGTTGATTTACCTGCGTTCGTGTAACCGACAATAGCCACAACGGGGGGTTCATTTCTTTTGCGCTGTTTACGATTGAGTTCCCGTCTTTGCCTTAGAGATTTAAGTTCTTTTTCGAGACGGGATATTTTTTCTTCTACTCTTCTTTTTCCAATTTCTAGTTTTGTTTCACCGGGTCCACGTCCACCGATACCACCTGTTAGCCTCGACATATTATCATCTAACTCAGAAAGTCTACCTTTCAAATACTTGAGCTGGGCAAGTTCGACTTGTAGCTTTCCATCTCGACTCTTCGCATTTCGTGCAAAGATATCAAGTATAAGCTGGGTTCTATCTATTACTTTGAGATCACAGTAGTCTGAAATCTTTTTAGCCTGGGAAGGACTTAAGTCTAGATCGAAGACTAAAAGCTCTACTTCTTTTTGTACGGCTTTGAGAAGTATTTCTTTAATCTTTCCTGTTCCGATAACGGTTGCTGCATCTAAAGAATTTTTTTTCTGATAGAAACTGTCTACTACGTGAATTTCTGCAGTTCTACAGAGTTCTTTTAGCTCTGTGATGGAGCTTTCGATGCT
>JANMOF010000273.1:0-10954 GCA_031368925.1 Leptospiraceae bacterium | reverse complement strand
ACCTTTTTAATCGCCCTTCTATTCTTCATCCCGCTTATACTCGCGCGCACACTTGTGATTTATCTTCACAATAAAAAATACGCGACTCAGCCAGAAATGCAAATTCCATATTTTAAGAAATTGTAATCTATGACGGATAATATCTATAACCCCGAGTTTGTAAAAGAGCTTTTCAACCGGATGTCTAGTTCTTATGAGCGGATGAATTATATTACCTCCTTTGGATTTTCCATTCGTTGGAGGAAGCAATTTTTAAATTTAATTCCATCCACAGAAGAGAAAGTAGAAATCATGGACTTGCTCACTGGAATGGGAGAAAACTGGGAAAGCGTTAGGCGCAATTTTCCGAATGCGAATGTTTCGGCTCTTGACTTCTCCGAGGAAATGGTAAAGAGTGCCGAGTTAAAAAACAAAAAGCATTTTAACAACAGCATCCTTGTTTTACAAGAAGATATTTTACAAAACACACTTCCAAGTAACCACTACGATATAGTCATCTGTGCCTTCGGGCTAAAGACATTTAACCCCGAGCAATTAAAAACTCTCGCAGTCGAAACAAATCGAATTTTAAAGCCGGGCGGCAAATTCTCGTTTGTCGAAGTTTCTAAACCAAATAGTTTATTTTTAAAGCGATTCTATGGATTTTATCTTGGAAATATCATTCCCATTCTAGGTAGACTTTTCCAGGGCGATCCAACTGCCTACGAAATGCTCTGGCAATATACGGAAAAATTTGTAAACGCGAAATCGGTCACGGATATATTTAGAAGTGTGGGGCTAACAGCAAATTATAATTCTTACTTTTTCGGCTGTGCTACTGGATTTAATGGGTATAAGTGATTGCACTTTCATTTCGAAGAATTTGAATTTAGAAACCAAAGAAGACTATTGAGAGCATTGCAACGAATAAATTTTTATTTGATTCTATTTATACTCTTCCTGACTCAATTTTCAATTCATCCAGAGTCCCGAGTTGAAATCAAAACAGGCGTTTCCGTTTCCGACTATCAACCAGAATTTCAAAAGCGTTATTATAAGGATGACTTAGCGGCAGGTGGAAGCGATGGGTTAGGTTTTGGAGCGATTAATAGACCGTATTCACAGAAATATTATCCCGCCTTTTTAAATCCAATAGACTTTAAATTCTTTTACACTAAAGGTAATTTCGTCTTATTCGCTGGATTGGAAATCCTGGGGCTAAATGGTTTTAATACTTCCCAACTTAAGTCTACTTACGATTATCCGGCGGTTGGTTTTTTTAAAGGGCAAGGAAATCTTGTGGCAAAGACGAGTAACGCCAATAGTAGATTATCCATTGGAAAGAAATTTGATTCCATCATAATCAGCGGTTTAATAATAAAAAGAGACTTTCAATCAGAGTATCAGAAGAATGTTACGCTTTATGCGCCTGGATTTTTAGGCTTAGTTCATGCAGAAAGTAATTACAGCACTTCGAATTTATTTGCAGGTATTAGCATAACGAAAATATTCGAGAAAGGAAAATTTACCAGTGAAGTTTCCTTTCGTCCTAAAAACGTTGGTCTTATTTCTAGTTCTGGAAAAATCGAACAAGGTGGAATAATACGTTTTCCTATTGATATATTAACCGGTAACGCATCGAGTGATTTGCTCGTTGTAAATTATCTTTATGGAGATAAAAAGCCAAATATTTTTGGCGTGCGGCTACTCATGGATTACCAGTATCCGATTTTTGACAATCTTTCCATTTCAGTTACACTTGATTATGATAGGTTATATGTTTCCTATGAAAATTATCAACCTCCTGCTTTCTTTCGATTTGCCAATGCTTCAGGAATTTCTAGACCCGAACTTGCATTCTCTGAGATGCTATCAAGTTACATTATTTATCGGGATCCAATTTTAAACGAAATTAAATCTTTACGACTTGGAGCAGTAGTATTTTTTTGAACTAACTTATAAAACTATGAAAAAAGAAATCAAACTTTCAAAGTCAATGTCAGAATCGGATTTCGACAACGGGTATTGGTATGCATTTGAAATAAAAGCATTTGCAAAAGAGATTGGAATACCGCTTGCTACAAAACTCAGAAAAGACGAACTAGAAAAATTAATCAAAATCTTTCTGCGAACAGGAAAAATAGAAAAGCCAACCAGGAAGAATATTTCCATATCAAAAATAAAAGATTTAGAAAAAGGACTGAGTCTAACTTTACCAATTGAGAATTATACCAGTAACCGCGAAACAAAAGATTTCATTTTAAAAGAAGCTCTAAAAATTGCACCGAACCTAAAGCGCAAATCCGGTGTTAGCTACAGGCTCAATCGCTGGCGAGAAGAACAAATCAACAAAGGAAGAAAAATCACCTACGGCGATTTAGTTCGGCAGTACGCAAAATTAAATCAAGTCCAGGGAAAATTTGAAAAAGTTCCCGTTGTGCGATATATTAATTTTCTCGCAGAGTTTTTAGCAAAAGAAAAAACTGCAAGTAGACAACAAGCAGTAGCCGCTTGGAATGAGTTGAAGAAATTAAATATCCCAAAGACTTATGAGGCTTGGAAGAAGTATAAAAAGAAATGAATTTAATACCGGTGAGAAGTGTTAATGTGGTTAATGTCAATTTTACTCATAAACTTCGCCACCAACGTTTTTCAATGGCTCGAATATTATCTGCATTTTTCAAAGTCAGTAAATAGTCATACAAATATTTCAGTTCTTGGTCAGTCGTATCGCCTAGAAATTCTTTAATATAAATAGCTGCAATGTCAAGGAATCAATCTCCACAATGGATTTCCATTTAGGTAATTCTCCTTTTACGGGTTCTACCCATTGCAAAATATTTTTACATAGGTAAAATGTATGCATAATGAAAACGAAACTATTTTTTATTTTCCTACTTACAGCTCTATTGATTTTACAAAATTGTAAATCAGATAGTGAGAAATTAACCGAAGTGCAGCGTAATACACTTTTTTATTTAATTTCTCCAACTCGCGCACAAACTGCCGTCTCCAATTCTAGTAGTACGTATCAAACTACATTTGTAAACAATTGTAAAACCATTTCTAATCCAGTTAAAATAAGTATGGAAGCTAAAGAAGAGGAAGTCTATTCTATTGATGATATGATATTTTCCAATTTAGAAAGAACGGAATCTAATATGGTAAGGTCTGCATTTAAAACTGGATGTTCTAATCTTTGGGATGGGGCAGTGGTTCCCTTTGAAATCAGTCCTACATTTTCAAACATTGGTTCTCTTTATTCTGCATTTACAACTTGGGAAAGTCAAACATCGATTAGGTTTATTAAAAGAACAAATCTGCATAAAGATTATATTTACATTACTTCTTCGAGTGGTTGCAGTTCCTATGTTGGAAGAAATGGAGGCAAACAAAGTGTAAACTTAGCTCCCTCTTGTTCTTACAAAAATATTTTACATGAGTTAGGACATGTCATTGGATTTTATCATGAACACCAAAGAGTAGATAGAGATAATTTTATTATAATTAATACAGAAAATATTCTAGCAGATAAACTGAGCAATTTTAATAAACTGTTTCCAAGTTATAGCTTTAGTCTTAATTATGATATTTATTCTATTATGCATTATACTCCGTATGCTTTTTCTGCAAACTCTAGACCAACTATTACCTTAAAAGATCAAAGTATAAACTTTGCAAATCTAGGAACTCTTTCTGCTTTAGATATAGAAAATACGAATGCACTCTATAAAAATAATTTCAAAGTGCTCAATGCTATCCCCTCTGGGTATTATAGATAATACTGACCTTCGCTAAATATAAAAAATTTAACAAAAAATCCATTGACAAAATAATTCAATATAGTTTACTATCATTTCATGATAGTAAACTTCGCAGACAAAGAAACCGAGATGATCTGGGAAGGAGAATTTTCGAAGAAAATAAAACTATCGCCGGCTTTATTTGAGGTAGCACGGAGAAAGTTACGTATGATTGCGTCTGCACCTAGTATCGACTCTTTGCGAATTCCTCCAAGTAACCGCCTAGAGCTATTGTCCGGGGATCGGAAAGGACAGTGGAGTATTAGAATCAATGAAAAGTATCGAATTTGTTTTATCTGGACTGATGGAAATGCGAGTGATTTAGAAATTGTAGATTATCATTAAATAGGAATTATATTATGACTAAAAAAATAAAAAACATTCATCCCGGTGATGTGCTAAAAGAAGAATTTTTAATTCCAATGAATATCTCCGTTTATAAATTAGCAAAGGAAACCGGACTTTCTCAAACAAGACTATGGCAGATCATTCGCGGAGAACGATCAGTTACCGCAGAGACTGCTTTAAAGCTAGGAAAATTTTTTAGTATCGAGCCTGAATTTTGGCTCAATCTTCAGAACTACTATGATTTAGAAGAAGCAGGAAAAAACTTTGCAAAAGATTTGAAATCAATTCAAAGCGTTCAAGAATTAGGTTTGATTCAAGCTTAATAACGTTATCATAAATCGGCTAAGTTTTATTAGCCGATAATTCAAATTAAATTATCTCTGATTCTTCTTTTGTAATCAACACTCTTTCCAAATTATTCAGATGTAAGTTTGATCCAATCTTTTACAACTTTCTTTAACTTGTTTTTTTTCGAATTAATATCTTCCGCATTAAAAAATTTCACAACCGCTCTATCTTGCGAAGCCCATTCAAAGAGTCCGGTCGTATCTTCCATGATAGGCTTATTACCTTTTACCTCTTTCACTTTAGCCCCTCGATGAAAAATTAATTGAATGCAATCTTTCTTAGATAAATTAAAAGTAATTCTGTCATCCCCATTAAAACAAAAACTAGGTGCATTCCATTTGATATGCTCTGTGATTTTTTTATTTGAACTGAGGATAATACTTCTTACAATTTCTAGTTCATTTTTCAGAATATGTTTAGATTCCTTTAAATATTCCAAAACCTGCTCGGTACCTAAAGGTTTTGCAGTCTTAGCCGCAGAAGTATTTGCTTTTTTTTAGTCTTTATCATTTTATTCTCTCACAAAATTTTTAAAACAGCTTCATTTAATTTCTTCCAGCACTTTGACTAAGTTAATTAAACCTTGCAGCGTATTCTTCGATGGTTAATATTGGTTTGCCCAATTCTTTCCAAGTCAGTTCAGACTGAAACTTTTCCGGGTAATGATTGAGTGCTTCGATAATTTTGGAAGCATAGAAAAATTTTGCACTAAATTTTCCAAGAAATCGAATTACAAATAGAGGAGCTTTTTGGATTTTAAGTTTTTCCTTCTTATAGAAACGAATAAAAATTTTGGCAGCATCATCTGCGTTATAAGCATTTAACCCCTGAACCGGATAATCTCTATTTTCCTCTATTAGAATTTTATAAGAGTTGGCAACTTGTCTTCCGTAGTCCTCTCCTGAAATATAATACATTCTAAAATGCGATGTGCCAGCTAATAAGACTTTGTTTCCTTGCCTTTGCGTATTAAGAAAACTTTCCATAAAAGTAGATGGGTAAAAGATTGCATACGGAATACCGGAATTTTTAATTTGCTTAACTGCACCAAGTTTAATTCTAAATACCCACCAGTCAAATCCATTTGCCCCCTGGTAGTTCATGACAAGTGAGGATAAATAAGAAATCCGCTTAATATTTTTACGCTTTGCAATTTCTAAAAAAAGTTTTAAACCCTGCTCTTCCGTATGAAATTCACCCTGCCATTCGTTTTGCTTAATGGATAAATTCAAATGAACAGCCTCAACATTGTTTAAAAAATTTTCTATATCAAGTGGGTTACCCATATCACCCACAATTAATTGAACACCGATTGGAAGTTCTATTCTTGCCTGAATGATATTTCGCACCATTGCATATACTTCAAAGCCTGTGGCTAATAACGCATTAACTACTGGTTTGCCTAACATTCCAGTAGCTCCTATGATACCTATTTTTTTTATTTTCTCAGCCATGTATAATCCCTACCAGATATTCCTGCAATTTCATGCATATTGCCAATTTTAGTTTAAAACATCTTATTGCAAAATTTATTTTTCTCTACTAATAACTTTTTCAAAGCATCTAATTCCAAACTCAAAGGTTTCCCGCGCCGCCTTAAGAGTAATATCTACCTTAGCCTCTGTATTAATATACGTTTCTAAATTCTGTAAAAAATCTTTCCAATGCATACCACCTTCTTCTCCATAGCATCCGTAATAATGCATCTCTACAGGAAGCATCTGTAGATGTCGCTTGATAACTCGACCACCTAGTGTAGCACCTTCTAAAACATACATGCAACCGAGTGCCTGGTATAAGTCTTGCGGCATAAATGGATTATCCACTTCTACTTGTTCAAAACCTCCGACGGCAATTCTGTCTTTTTCTAAAAACGGTATCTTCCATTTTATTTTTAATTCAGAAATACCTGCAATTTTTGCAAGACTCTGTTCGAGTGTCTGATGGAAAATAAAATTAGCCACTATGAGTTTTTTGTATTCCTCGAGGCTAAGCGTTTTATCCATAATTTTATCGACAAAACCTATTTGCTCTAACCGCTTATGCAAGTCTGCGGTATTATTTTTTAAAATCATATTGATACTTATCATTACTCTACCCCATAAGTTTTATCCACAATGCTACGGATAATTTCATCTAGCTCCTGAGTGCTAACAAGTAGCTTTTCCAAAACCAGATGATTAAATGGATCAGTCATATCCTTGCGGTTAAAAACAGATATCAATCCTAAAATATTAGCAAGTGGACGACGAACTCTGTGGGATTGTAAAAATGCAATTTCTCTCAATGTTTGGTTTTGATTTTCAATTCGCTTTGTCGCTCTCTTCATCGCAGAAATGTCTGTCATTAGTATGGCAACTCCGATTAGCCGCTCTTCTTCATACACCGGATCATATTCTATTCTAAACCAAACAGAATTCTCAAATTGCTCATGAAAAATATCTTCATCAAAAACAAAACTCTCTCCCAGCAGGGCACGTTCAAATCTAGCGGCTAAGCGAACCTGCTCTTCTTGTGTCCTACCGTAAGTAGTAAATGATTCTCCGTATTCCAATTCTCTTTTTAAAAAAAATTGCGCATTTTGCTTCGCGACATTATTAAAAAATAAAAGTTTACCCTCGACATCCAAAAGAATGATAGAATGCCTAGTGTTATCAAAAATTGCTCTCAACTGGTTTTTGTGATTTTTCAGTTGCTGGAATAAGTTAAGAATATTATCGTTTTGTAATCTGAGTTTTTCATTTTGTTCACTCACCTGCTCATTGATAAGTTGTAATTGTTGGTAAGCTCGCTTTGTTTCTAAAACCTTTTCCTGTATCTTTATATTTAATTCTAAATTTTGTGTTTCGAGAAAGCTCATTTGGTTAGCGATAAATTCTTGAAAATAATTTCTAAGATTTTCGGCAATCTTTATTTCTGACTTTTCCCATTCAATGGCATGCCGCCTAACGACTTCTTCCCATTTCTCAAACGATTTACGTGGGCTAAGTCTAAACCCATCATCAGTAGGGATGGCAAGTATTTTCTCTTTTGGATTTCCACCCCAGATGAGACTCTGTAATGTTTCTGGTTTAAACCAAATGAGATAATTTTTTTCATACTTCGTTAGCCGCACTGCTAAAATTCCACTCGCAATGGAAACATACTCTTCTGCTTCTGGAAGTAGACTACTCAGATAATTAGTTTGAAAAATAGTTTGCGCATTATTTACGAAAAGCCAATCGACAAGTATGGTTAAAAATTCATGACGCGGTGCGATTCCTTCTTTGTAGGAATTTTCTCCAAAGTAGAGAACAACGCCTGAGGCTGAATTTAATTTCAGAAGGAGTGGTAATTGTTTTGCCAGTCCATAAAAAAAATCATTCTCATAGTTTAGCTTTTTAATAATTTCTGTTTCTATTATTTGTGAATGTAAGTCAATTTCTTTGAGCCGAATTTTATCGAGCAAATCAATATTATACGCAAAAATATTTCCAAAATGTTCGAGCATACTTCTCAGTCGACAGTCTACAAATTTTGGATGATAGTGGTGACAGGCGATTAGCCCCCAAAGACGATCATCTATAATGATGGAGATAACAAGAGTTGCCTTTACTCCCATATTTTGCAAATACTCAATATGAATAGGAGACACACTGCGTAAAAATGATTTGGAAAGATCTATGTATTTATTGCTCTTAGGATTTAAGCTTGGCAGAAGTTCGATTGGTTTATAATTCACATCAGGAATAATGCGAAGCGGATTTTTAACGTACAAAGTCCGTGCCTGTGCGGGAATATCAGATGCAGGAAAATGCTGACCCAAAAAAGAATAGAGTTCTAGATGTCTACTTTCTGCAATCACTGCTCCATTCCAATCAGAATCAAACTCATAAACCATTACTCGATCATACCGAGTCAATTGCCTTACTTGTTTTACTATCGAATTACTGAGTTGATCTAGGCTCTTACACCGTTTCAAATCTTTCATCAAACGATTAGCAGCACTATAATAATCAGTGAACTTGAAGCTATCGACTATCTTTTCATTTTCAATGATAAGAAGTCCGTCTGAAATATGTAATACAGCGAGGAAGTTTTTTTTACCCGGTTCATAATGTAATTCCATTGGATTCAAATAAGCAAGTTGTTTGTCAGAAATCGCAGCTTGAATTTTTTCTAGTTCATCCTTCGGTAAAAATTCAGCTAAATTCCTACCTAATAAATCATCAGTAACGAGATACTCTTTTAGATTATTGCTAAATTGTATTATTTGAAATGTAGATAAATCTACTACTAACAAAAATCCGAAAGGCTGAATCTTATTGGGAATATGAATTGGTTCTTTTTCGCAATTCGATAAATCAATTGGGTCATTTATAATGAAATCTTCGGACATAAGAAATGTTCTTTATACTAGCTCCATACCAATTTTGGTTGTTACTTAACGTTTCTCAAACAATAACAATTGTCAATGCTTTCTGTAAACTTTTAAGGAAATAAAACAACCTAGTCTAGAAAAGAATTAAACTTGTTTTAAAAGGATAGAAAGAAAACTTGTGAGTGAGACTTACTAAAGTTTGTTAATATGGATCATCAATTAGAACTAGAAACCAACGGAGAAAAGGCGGCAAACTATCTGCGGCTTTTTTTGATATTTATTTTTTCGGCAGGAACACTCATGGGTTTTCTAGTAGAAAACTTTGTATCTAAAATTATTGGAAATTATGCTGCTGGAGTTTGTATCTATGTTGTGGCTACACTATATTCTGCGCTAGTTCTAAGAGCGGGAAAATATAAGCCGCAAATCAAATACTACACAATGGGCTTAGAACTTTTTGGACTGGGCTTTGTGTTATTTGGATTTTTACGTTTGGAAAATCCCGAAATTCTAACAATTGCAATAAATGATATAGCTCTGTATGCAATTTATTTTTTACTTATCGCAGAATCTACACTGCGCTTCTCTCCACGCTTTACTTTATTCACCGGTCTTTCGTGCACAACCCTATTTACTGTTCTAGGCTTTTTAATAAAAGCACAAGGTGGGGATAAGGCTGCTTTTCCGGTAACAACACTCACTATTGTTCTAGGTATGATGTTTATATTTGCAATGACTATAGCATCTTATTACGGAACTACATTTGTCCGAAAAGTGGTGATGCGGTTTAAAGCATCGGAAGAGAATGCTAACATTAAAAAAATCGAATTAGAAGAGTTATTAAAGACAAACGCTTCCGCCATACACGAGTTAAACGAAATAGCACTCGATATAAATAATGTTTTAAATGAGAGTATTAATATTTCCACTGAACAACTGAGTTATGCCAGTGAATCTCTTACGTCTACGGAAAATTTTTCTCGTTCCATTAACTCAATTGCTGCGATGGCACGCATCCAAGATGAAAATTGTATTGTGAATTCGAAATCTATCTTCAGCCTTTCAGAGATGACGGATCAGATAAATGCCTGGACAAAATCTATTGAGACAAAGGGAACAAAATCACTTGAGTTTGGTAAGCGGAGTGAAAAGGATTTGAATGGAACAGTAACTGAAATGCATAACATTTCTAACTCTTCCATTGAAGCTTCGAAAATTGTAAATCTAATAAACTCAATTGCAAATCAAACTAATTTACTTGCACTGAATGCTGCCATCGAAGCCGCCAGAGCAGGAGAAGATGGAAAAGGTTTTGAAATTGTTGCCAATGAAGTAGGCAAACTAGCAGTATCCTCCTCTCACAATTCCAAGCAGATATCCGGTATTATCTCCTCAATGAAAGAAGCAGTGGTAGAAGGAGAAAGTCAGATACAAAATTCCTTTGAGTCGCTGCGGGAAATAATATCTATTATCCAGCAGATTTCTTCCGATGTAAAAGGAATTTCCGATCACGTAAAAGAACAAGTTGATTTAATTTTAGATAATAAATCTCGCACTGAAAAAATTCGTGAACTTGCACAGAAAATGAAAGAACTTACTGAAATCGAAGAAAAAAGCTCTCACGGACTCAAACAGAATATTGAAAAAATCTTTCAGCGTTCCCGTCAGCTCGAAGAAAAAATTCAAGTGCTAAATTCTAGTAGCGAAAAACTAAAAAAAATCTCTAGTTACTTAAGCGAGACCGAACCCAAATAACTGGGATAACCAAAAATAATGCATTAGAAAGCAAAGAACCATAAAAAAACATATTAGAAAACAAAAAATGACTTTTAAAATGCTTGCTTGATTTATTAGATTTTAGGAAGGTTTAACATTAGGCAAATATGAAAAAAGAAGTTTTAGTTTTCAAAAATCCAGATGAAATGTTAGCTCAATTCATTGAGCCTAATATGCATATTCATATCTCAGCTACAATTGGAAGACCCAATGCCCTGATTAACTCCTTAGGCAGAGTCTTTAAAGAAAAAAATCCAGAGTTTACGATTAGCACCGTGGCTTTCCATTCGACTGCTCATGTTTTGGCATTAAAAAAGTTAATGAAAAAAGCTATCACTGG
>JANMOF010000269.1:0-1551 GCA_031368925.1 Leptospiraceae bacterium | reverse complement strand
GCCTTTTTAGGCTTTTGGCTACCTCATCAGAAGAAGCATCAACAGACGTATCTTTCGTTTTCTTTTCTGAAGTTTCAAGTTCAGACCTTAATGCACTTAAAACGCCTAAATCACCTAATGTTGATTTTTCAACATTTTCTTTCACCTTCTTTATACTCTTAGAAGTTGAATCTTCCGCTTTTTCAGCAGTTTCAGATTTAGCTACATTTTTAGCGTCTTCGTAGGTGCGGGTGTGAGAAACTATGATCTTTCTGTTTTCTTTAGAGAATTCAATTACTTTGACTTCAATTTTCTCGTCAGTTTTTGCAGTTGCGCCGTTTTCTCTGAGCAGATGACGGTATGGAGCAAATCCTTCAACTCCATACGGTAATGTAACAACAGCACCTTTATCGGTTACTTTTCCTACTATACCTTCATGAACTGAATCAACTTTGAAAATGGTCTCATAGCTTTCCCATGGATTATCTTCAATTTGTTTGTGACCAAGACTAAGACGACGATTTTCAGCATCAACTTCAAGCACAAGCACTTCAATTTCTTCACCTATTTTAGTGAATTCAGATGGATGCTTGATTTTCTTAGACCATGAAAGATCCGAGATATGAATCAAACCATCAATTCCTTCTTCAAGTTCAACAAAAACTCCAAAATTGGTAAAGTTGCGCACCTTTGCTTTATGTTTTGAACCAACAGGATATTTAGTTGTGATTTGTCCCCAAGGGTCAGGCATTAATTGCTTTAATCCTAATGACATTTTACGTTCTTCACGATCAAGAGTCAAAATCACTGCCTCAATCTCATCTCCTACTTTGAGGAAATCCTGCGGACTGCGCAAATGCTGAGACCAAGACATTTCTGAAACGTGAATTAAGCCTTCCACTCCAGGAATAATTTCAACAAAAGCACCGTAATCGGCAATAACTACCACTTTACCTTTTACTTTATCTCCAATTTTAAGTTCAGTATCAAGAGCATCCCATGGCTGAGGGGTAAGTTGCTTAAGGCCTAATGCAATTCTTTTCTTTTCATCATCAAAATCAAGAATAACAACATTGATTTTCTGATCTAATTGCAATACCTCTTCAGGGTGATTAATGCGGCCCCAGGAAATGTCGGTGATGTGAAGTAATCCATCAACACCACCAAGGTCCATAAATACACCATAAGAGGTAATATTTTTAACAGTACCTTCAAGTACCTGTCCTTTTTCAAGTTTAGAAATAATTTCAGCCTTCTGACTTTCAAGTTCCTCTTCAATAAGAACTTTATGAGAAACAACTACGTTTTTAAATTCTTTGTTGATTTTTACTACTTTGAACTCCATGATCTTACCAACATACACATCGTAATCGCGAATTGGTTTAACATCAATTTGAGATCCAGGTAAGAAAGCTTCGATACCAAATACATCGGCAATTAAACCACCTTTTGTACGGCATTTTACGAAACCTTTAATAATTTCTTCTTTCTCCAATGCTTCATTAACTCTATCCCAAGAGCGCAAAGCACGTGCTTTTTTGTGTGAAAGGATCAATTGACCAGATTTGTCTT
>JANMOF010000215.1:0-3457 GCA_031368925.1 Leptospiraceae bacterium | reverse complement strand
GGATTTAGTCATTTGCCTCTCAGGAAGAGGAGACAAGGATTCAATGGAAGTTAGCCGCTTGTTGGGAGATAAATAATGGGAAGTCTAAAAGAATGTTTCGATAAAGATAAAAGTCGTTGTAATTTCATCCCATATATATCTCTGGGTGATCCGGAGTATGCGCTGTCAGTAGAGTGGGCGAAGGCACTCATTGACGGAGGAGCGGATATTTTAGAATTGGGAATTCCTTTTTCAGATCCAGTTGCCGACGGACCCGTGATTCAAAAATCTTATATGCGCGCACTCTCTAAAGGATTTTCTATGGACAAGGTGCTTGATACTACAAAACAAATTCATGCGTATAAGCCTGATATACCGCTCGTATACCTTACTTATCTAAACCCGATTATTTCTTATGGGGAAGATAAGTTTTTTAAGAAAGCTTACCTTTCTGGAATTCGCGGAATTGTAATTCCTGATTTGCCATTCGATGCAAAGGATTCTGCGTCTGTTTTAGAAAAAGCAAAATCGGCAGAAATTGATATAATCCATTTGATTACACCTGCTAGCTCGAAGGAGCGTATCGCTGCGATTAAAAAAGTTGCCTCAGGATTTATTTACTATGTTACATCTTATGGTGTGACCGGTGAGCGATCGAATTTTGCAATTGATCTAAAAAAAAGAATTGAAATGGTGCAAAAGACTCTTCTCCTTCCTATTTGTGCCGGCTTTGGAATATCGACAGCAGAACAAGCCAAATCAATTGCTGCTTATTCGGATGGTGTTATTATTGGATCTGCTATACAACGGATTATAGAAGAAAAATCTTCTCAGGTAGACGTTTGTGCAAAGGCACTCAATGAATACGCAAAAGAAATTGCTCGAGCGGTTCATTAATCTTACATCATAGAAGGAAATTCTTGACGATTCTAGTTTCATTCTAAATCATTCTAAAAGCCCTAAATTCAACGCAACTATCGGAGTAGACAAAATGAGTGAAAAACAAAGTAAGCTGTCAGTCATAGATATTATTTCTTTGACTACATTTTCGATTGGAGCCCTGGCGGTAATTACCAGTGCATTTCTTCCGCCTAATGCACTTTCCGAACAAATGCGCATTCTTGGCGTTATATTGCTGCTTGGTTCTTTCTATTATGTTTATAAGTTTATCGAAAAGGTTTTCAAGGATAAGCAGCTAATAGGAAGTATTCTCATTGCATTTGTTCTGGCTCTTACAATTTACACTTCTAAAAATATTTTAACATTAATCCATAGTGCAGAGGAATCTTCTATTGCCTGGAGATTTTTTTTACTCAAAGGGACTCCGGGTAAAGGTGCGTTAGGCTCTGATAAGGGATACATTGAAAAAGTAAACCAGATAGATGGCGCCCGTAAAGATATCCGAATCATCGGTATCAAAACAGAAACTCTCGAAAAACTCCAGGGGACATGGCCTATTGATTGGAGAAAATACGCTGAACTAGTGAATGCATTTAAGAATACAAGTAATATGCTGTTATTCGATATTTTCTTCGTGGACTATAAACCTGTTCAAAAAGACGCCATGGAAGCTGCACTCAAAGGATCAAACAATGTAATGTTTGACTATTCTATTGAATCGACCGCCGAGTCTAGAAGCTCCGTCATAAACTTAGATGAGAGAATTGATAAACTAAGAAAGTTCAGATTAAAAAATGTAGTGGATGAAGACGATCAAGGAATTTCCTGGCTTAGTTTCGCAGTTCCCCCGATTGAACAGATAACAGAGAATTCCGCAGGCGTAGGATTTGCGAATATTCGTAAAGAAGATAATTCGTCTAATCGTCATATGCCGCTTGTTGCTAAAGTATACAATCACGGTCCTAATAAAGAAACAGAATATTATCCATCCATTGACCTGATTGCAACTACTCGCTTTTTAGGAGTTGATGTTGTTGCTGATACAGAGGTTGTGATGGGAAAATATGTAAAGATCAAAAACATTCCTAAGAAAATGATCAAGGACAAGAACGGTGAGCATGACATCATGACCGTTCCTAATCCAGAAAGAGAAATTGTAATTCCAATCGACATTTACGGGCAAATGGAGATTAACTTCGTAGGCTCTCTATATTGTTTTAGAGACGATGATCTTTATGATGTAGCTGAATGGGGCAAGGAGTATGCAGAGCAATATTCGGATACTATTTTTCTTGTAGCCATGTATTATGCGACGGGAAGAGGAGCTTCTAAGGATACTCACCTTTCGCCTTACGGGGAAATGTCAGGAATTGAACATCACGCCCATGCTATTAATACCATTTTAAATCAAAGTTTTATGGCAAGCACTCCTGAGGGTTTAAATTTATTTTTATTTTTACTTGTAGCACTTTTTATCGGTTTTGTTCAGCCTAAAATAAAAACAGGTCTTGCCTTTGTTTTTATTTTTGTTTTTGTGATTGCTTACACTTCCATTAGTCTCGCTCTGTTTTCCAAGTTCAACTTAATCATTCCACTTCCAAGTGTTATCATCGAGCAATTAATGATTTTTGTTGCAATTATTGGTTTTAAAATTTTAACAGAAGAAGAAAACGTAAAGTATATTAGAAACACATTCTCTAAATTCGTTTCAAAAGATGTAGTCGATGAGCTTTTAAAACACCCTGAAAAAATCGCACTCGGCGGTGCTAAAAGGGAAATTACTATATTCTTTTCCGATATTAGAGGTTTCACCACATTATCCGAAGCCCTGAGTCCAGAAGAACTAGTCAAGCTTCTCAATGAATATCTTTCTACTATGACCGAGATTATTATTGAATGTAAGGGAACCATTGATAAATATATGGGTGATGCAATTATGGCGTTCTGGGGCGCACCCGTTGATTTAGAGGATCATGCCTATTATGCGTGCGTAGCTTCTCTTATCCAAATGGCTAGACTTTCAGAATTACAGGCTAGTTGGAAACAAAGGAATTTACCATCCATTGATATAGGTATTGGACTCAATACCGGTTCGGCGGTTGTGGGTAATATGGGTAGTTCGCAGCGTATGGATTATACCTGTATGGGAGATACTATCAACCTGGGTTCCCGTCTCGAGGGATCTAACAAAACGTATGGAACGAATATTATCATCTCCGAATATACTTACGAAAGAGTCAAAGAGCGAGTATACGCAAGAGAATTAGACCTAGTCCAAGTAAAAGGTAAGACTCACCCGGTAAGAATTTACGAACTAATCGGTCTTGTGAATGATGAGGATATTAAAAAAGTAACGAAGCCTTTGGTTATTTCCTAAAAATGAGTTTTAAGTATTTAGATAAAATTAATGATCCAACGGATTTACGAAAACTTTCTAGAGAAGAACTCGAGTTAGTCTCCTCGGAAATCCGCACTTATATAATTGATACCCTTGCCAGTGTGGGGGGGCATTTCGCGAGTAACCTCGGAGTAGTAGAGCTTATAGTTGCACTACACTATGTATTTAATACTCCGGTAG
>JANMOF010000213.1:0-11540 GCA_031368925.1 Leptospiraceae bacterium | reverse complement strand
ATTCCAGAATTACAAGGTCGTTTTCCAATTCGTGTAGAATTAGAAAAACTTTCTATGGATGACTTTGTAAAAATTCTAACTGCTCCAAAATCTTCTCTCACCAAGCAATACCAGGCTCTTCTTTCCACAGAAGGAATTTCTCTCGAGTTCAAAGAAGATGCGATCAGGGAGATTGCGCTTATCGCATTTGAAGTGAATGAAAAAAATGAAAATATCGGAGCGCGTAGACTTAATACAATTCTAGAGCGGCTCCTTGAAGACATTAGTTTTGAAGGACCTGAATTAACAGAAAAACATCAAGTCATAGACGCGAACTTTGTTAGAAACAAACTCAACGAGATTGTGGAAAATCGCGATTTGTCGAAGTATATCCTTTAATTAACTCACCTTACATTATCATTTCTTCACAAAAGAAATGATTGAGTTCGGGTGAGTGCCAGCGTTCCCAGCGCTGAGGGTGGGGTTTACACCTAACGGTGGGTTTGCTGCCGCAGGCTATTGGTTGTATTGATTTAACTAATATTTTTGATTTCAAAAAAATCCATTGTTTCATTCTTTTCTAAGGTGAGTTAATTATCCCGGTAGGATGGTTTTTCTAAATTCCTTGGGGCTAATCTCTGTAAACCGTCTAAAGGTTGCGTTGAAGGACGACTTGGAGTTAAATCCACATTCAAGTGCAATTCGTAAAAGTGAATGCTCTTTGAAATCTGGGTTTTTTAGTCTATTTTGCACTTCGCGCACACGGTATTCATTGACGAACTGGTAGAAATTTTTCTGAATTACTTCATTTAACGTTTGGCTGAGGTAATTTAGATTAACCCCTATTTCATCGGCAACACCTCGAATTCGTAAGTCTTCCCTTAGGTATGGCTTTTCTTTATCCATGTATTCCAAAAGTTTATTAGCGATTGCCTTTGCCTCTTCTTCTTTTAATCCAGAGCGGGTATATTTTTCTTCTCTTGTTGTCTCTGGGTTTTCTGGTTTGATTAAAGTCTCAATTTCTTTTTGGGGGTAAACAGTGCTTTGCCTGATTGTAAAAAAACTTAAGATATAACTAAATAAAATAAAAATCCCACTGTGCAGAAATTTGAATTCATGTGGCAGAAGAAATCTAATTTCTAATTTATGAAATACAAACTTAAACAATACCGGTGAAAAGCTATTCCAGATAAATAGGATTACAAATAACCAAATTGTCCACTTAAGCCAGGATAATGCCCGTATGTCTGTAATAGTAGAAAAATAATTTTCGATAGACTTTGCATGACTTTTTAAAATACGCAAAGTAAAAAAGCTATAGCTAGAAACTGAAACGAGTATAGCAGCGTCCATAAAAAGCCCTGTTACCAAAAAGGCAGGAATTCCATCTGGAGGAGGTAGGTGAGGCGGTCTATTCGGGTTTAGCTGCTCCGGCAGAAAGGAGAGGATAATAGTAAATAGAAGAAATGGAACAAAATGGAATAAATCTTTGAGGGAAAGCTTTGGATTTTCTTCTGTAAGACTGCGAGTATATAAATAAGCCATCGGTCCATACGACAGAGGATATACTATATTCCTAAAAAAATGAGTTAGAAATATAGTATCTATTAAACTAAAAATAATTCGTAGTCCAATCGGCATTGTCAAAAGCAAAATCCAAATGGATGCAATGATGTCGTGCAACTTTCGCTCTTCCTTGCTGAATAAAAAAATAACTGTAAATACAGTATGCGGAATTGCAAATGCAAATAGAACCGTTGGTGTAAAAAAAGAATGATCTGGCATAGTTGTTATTGCAGTCTTATCATAAGAATAATTTTTCTCAAATCTAAAAACTGTCGAACTAAGAAAAAATCACATTAGTCGAAGTTGACGATTCTTTTATCCACATTAAGTTCCATTTAATTCTACTTGTCAAGGTAGGGCTTACGAGTTTTAAAGTAAGATATGGGAAAGGAACCGTTCACAGATTTAACAGAGGACGAAGTTGCTTATTATTATTCTCTTTTAACCGAAGAAGTTACTAGCTATGACTGTGGAACTTTGTGCAAAGATGATAATGATGGCGTGCCATTCTGTTGTGTGACTGAAAATGCAGTTCCACTTTTGTATAAAAAAGAATTTGAACTTTTAAAATCTAGATCTGATCTCTGGAAAGTCTGGAATCCAACCGACCCTAAAGAAAGAAAATTAGTAGATGAGCACGATGATGAAAATACTGTGTTTTGTAAATGCAAAGGGGCACAGTTTTGTGAGAGGGACAATCGCTCTGTAAGTTGCCGCACATTTCCGCTTGAGCCATATATCGACAAACGCGGAGTATTCGTAGGTCTTGTATTCATGAAAGAATTTTCTACCGGTTGTCCTTTAACACAGCGTAGCAAAGATATACGACAGGAGTTTGTGGATAATCATTTTATATTCTGGGAGAAGCTAATGCTTCGTAGACCCGTGGAATTTGAAACATACACAAAATCTTCCCGCTCTTATCGAATGTCTAGAGCAAAAACAAAAAAAGAATTTCCTGTTCTATTTCCTTCCCATTTAAAAGGAAAAGACTATCTCAAAAAGTATTTATAAGGCTAATCGATAGTAATCGAAGTAAACTATGTCAAAATTTATAGATGAAGTAATTATTCAATTAAAAGCAGGCGACGGTGGTCCGGGTGCAATTTCTTTTAGGCATGAAAAATTTGCCGAATTTGGTGGACCGGATGGGGGCGATGGAGGTAAGGGCGGCGACTTATACCTAATATCCGACCTCGCAGTTCAAACACTCGACAAATATATTCCACTCAAAATTTACAAATCGAATAACGGTGTACATGGAGGAGCTAGAAATTCTTCTGGTGCTAACGGCGAAGATTTATATTTAAAAGTTCCAGTCGGCACACAGGTGATTGATGAAAATACTGATGAAATTCTACATGACTTCACAAAAGAAAATGATTCCTATTGTGTTGTAAAAGGCGGGCGAGGCGGAAAGGGAAATGCATTTTTTAAATCTTCCACTCACCAGACACCGAGATTTGCTCAACCAGGCGAGGAAGGCGATATACGCAAAATCCGTCTTAGCCTCAAACTTTTAGCAGATGTGGGTATTGTCGGTTTGCCGAATGCAGGCAAATCAACTCTTTTAAGTAAAATTACACAAGCACATCCAAAAATCGCTGGTTATGCATTTACTACTTTGATTCCAAATCTAGGAGTTGTTACTCGTGAAGATGAAAAACGTTATACGATAGCCGACATACCTGGAATCATTGAAGGGGCGAGTAAAGGACATGGACTTGGATTGTCTTTTTTGAAACATATTGAGCGGGTAAAGGGTATTATCTACCTATTCGACGGAGCAAGTGTTGATATCGAAGATGAATATAAAATGCTTCAAAATGAGCTCAAAAGTTACAACAAAGCTCTTTTGAAAAAGCCAAGCATCATTGTTCTGAATAAGATTGATGTTTGGAATGATGATAAGTTTACAAAAGAACTTGTAAAACGCTATTCCAAACTCGGTGAGGTAATTCCTATTTCTGCACAGGAAGAAATTAATCTAGATAAATTGCTAAATAGCATTGATGAACTGCTAATAAAAAAAGTAAACGCGAAACCCAAAAAGGCAAAGAAAAAGGTGACCTAACCCCAAATTTTGTAGGAATTTAAAGACTAATAACATGTAGCCCCTTCCCTAAAAGGGAAGGGGACTTTAAAGTCTGAGATTAATAAAAGTATGAAAAGAAGTGATTTTAATTCTTATATAAAAAAAGCAAAACGAATTGTAGTAAAAGTTGGCTCTGCTAGAGTTTCCGGTGACGAGAGAGCGATGAATGATTTTTTATTTAGCCTTGCCGGTGACATACGGCAGTTATTCGACGATAAAAAAGAAGTAATTCTTGTATCGAGTGGAGCCGTTGCCCAGGGAAAAAAAATCATGTCCGACTATTCGGGTAAAACCTTTGATCGAAAAACTATTATAGAGCGTCAGGCTCTCGCTGCGATTGGACAGAGTAGGCTTATGAGTTTGTATGAAAGTTTTTTTTCCCGCGTCAATGTTCCTATTTCGCAAATTCTATTTGGAATGCTAGATGTAAAAGAGAAAGTAGGAGCGGATAATCTTCGTAATACGTTTAATCAACTTTTGAGCTGGAAGATTTTACCCATTGTAAATGAGAATGATTCTATCGCCACGGAGGAATTGAAACTAGGGGATAATGATATTTTGTCCGCACTGGTCACACTTTTAATGCAAGCAGATTTACTCATTATTCTTACAGGTGTAAATGGCTTTAACAGGGATGGAAAGGATGTGTCTTATTTGCCTGATGTTACTGACAGAGACCTATCTTTTGCAAAAGGTCCTGAAGGTCCGGGAACCGGCGGAATGAATACTAAACTCAAAGCAGGCAAACTCTTATTAACCGCAAATATTCCGACAGCTATTATTAATGGTCGTGAAAAACATTGTCTTTCTAAACTGATTCAAGCTAATAAAAACGGGACTCTAATTGCAAATGGGAGTAAACCCAAACGACTTAAAATAGAAGAAATACAGAAGTTGTTCTAATTCATATCTGCATCACATTCTGGGCATTTCTTTTCTCCGATCGGAACTTTTGCGAGGCAGTCTTTACATATTTTGTAAAATTCTTGCATCAGGTTCATTCCACAGGATTTACATTTGCTAGCACCTAAAGGGTTAATTGTACCGCAGTGGGAGCAAGTTCCTGCTTTCAAAAATGGGCTCTGGGTTGCCAGGTAGTCTAATTTTTTACGTATAATTCCAATCATGAAGTAAGAAAAAGTAATACTTATAATTAGCGGCAAAATGCTATTAGCTATATAAAATTGAAAGAAGTCGTATAATGCGTGTAAGCCTGCAGCGAGTAGGACAGCCGGTCTCATAGAATCAAAGTAATTTCTACCGTTTAGAAATTTTACCTCTGCAATTTTATATCCCCAGATGGCAGCAAGCCCTATATGTAGTGGCATAGCGGTTATTGAGCGTAAGACTAAGTTAAAGAGTCCATGTTCTTGCGTATATTGTAAATTTTCGAATACGGAAAAACCAAGACCTACTGCGGTAGCGTAAATAACTGCATCGATTGGCTCATCGAGGTCTTTTAAATTTCGAACAAGCAGAATTGTAACAACAGCCTTTATGATTTCTTCATTGAAACCTACAAATGTGGAAAGAATAAAACTTTTTCCAAAACTCAAAGTCTCAGCGCCAATCGGGATGCCCGAAATGGAGGAAAACATGCTATTAACCACACCTGCTATGAAAGTGCTAATCAGTCCTCCGAAGAATATTACTTTTAATACGACAAAAATAGGCTCTGGTTCAACCCTGTCATGCTGGTATAAAAAACGAAGCCATATTCCACCACTTACTAGGACAGAAAGTACAATAATTATATAATCCATACGTAATCAATATTGCCGATTTTTAAATTCTGTCAAGTCCCAAAAGACAAGCAAACGATCATTAGATGTTAATTTCTAATAAATCTTTGATTACTTTATTTGATAGAGGTTTGGATACAAAGTCTTTCACTAAAGGACTACTTTTTGATTTATTCTTATCAACGGTATCAATAGAGGAGGAAATCATATATATAGTCATAAATTCAGTTAAAATCGTATGGTGCTCTTTTAATTCGTCTAGAATTTCCCATCCGCTCATTTCGGGCATGTTAATATCTAAAAATACAATTGCATGTACAGGATTAATGACAAATTCTTTCTTAATAAACTTGAGAGCTTCTGTGGGGTCAGTAAACGATTTTATCTCTGAGCCTTTTGCGTTCGATCGGAATATGGATTCATTTATAAAATTATTGATTTCATCATCATCAATTTGAATAATTATCGCTGGCTCTTTCATTTAGTTCTTCTCTAGAGGCAATTCAATAGTAGACGTCATTTTTTTATTAAGATTCTATTGCATTTTCGATAAGCCAGTCAAAAACATCCTTCATCGCATAACCGGCGTCAGCCGCTTGTTGCGGAATAAGGCTAGTTTCTGTCATTCCCGGTAATGTATTCGTTTCTAATATAAAGGGAATTCCATCCCGTATAATAAAGTCTGTTCTTGAATAACCCTTACATCCCAAAATTTTATGAGCGAGCAGGGCGGCTTCGCGGATACTCTCTGTTAATTCTTTTGAAATTCGGGCTGGTGTAATTTCCTCTGATTTTCCAATTTTATATTTTGCTTCATAGTCAAAGAATTCGTTTGACGGAACAATTTCTGTTGGATGAAAAGGTATCGCATCAAAAGAATGTGAAACTTTTTTCTCTAATACTCCACAGGAAACTTCAATTCCTGTGATATTTTCCTGGATAAGTATGGAATCTTCCGTTTGAAAAAGATTTTGTAATTTAGAGGCTAATTCTAATATATCGCTCGCCCTGCCTGCTCCCACACTCGAGCCACCCATGGTTGGCTTAATAAATACAGGAAAATTCAAATGAAAATTCTTAAGAAAGCCTTCCCCTGACAGGCAATATTCTTTTCGCTTTACATTTACAAAGTTTGCAACATTTAAACCGGCTGACAAAAATAAATAATTTGCTCTCTCTTTATCCATTGCGAGAGCAGAGGCTAATACGCCAGAGCCGGTAAATCGAATTGAGTTCATTTGTAAAAATGCCTGAATAACACCATTTTCCCCATCTCCCCCATGTAAACCAATGAACACAAGATCACAGTCTAGGTTATTTAGAGAGATTCCCTCTGAGCTTACTATTTGATTTAATTGTAAAAATTGTTTCTTGAATTCTTCGCTTACTTCTCCAATTGGGAATTTTTCAGAAATTGTTTTTATATCAGGAAAGGTTACATTGTGGCTATTCGGTATTACCCAATTTCCTTTCTTGTCAATAAGAACTGGGGTAATTTCATATTTTCCTTTATCGAGAGTGTGGTAGATGAAATTGGCACTTTTGAGAGAAATTTCATGCTCGGTGGATTTCCCGCCGAAAAGAAGAGCAATTTTTAACATATATTATTTTCCTGAGGGAGTTTTTTTTTGGTAAATGGTATGACCTAGAAATTTAAAATTCTCTGATATTCCAAACATAGTTTCCGAGTGACCGATGATTAAGATTCCATCATCTACCAGAATTTTCTCCATTTGACTAAAAATTTTTTGTTGGGTAGGTTTATCAAAGTAGATAATTACATTTCTGCAGAAGATAATATCTATTTTCTCCTGAATTGGGTACGGCTCTTCTAATAGGTTTATTTTTTTAAAGATTAATAGGTCTTTTAGAATTGGCTTGGCAGTGTATTCTTTTTCTCGTTCTGTTTCGCGGTGGGTAAAGTATTTTATTTTATATTCTAGTTTAACAGGAGCAAGTCTCTCTTCTTTGTAAGTCCCTTTTTGTGCGGTTTCTAAAACGTTAGTGTCTATATCGGATGCGTAGATTTTAATATCCCAGCCCGGCTTACCAACAAAGTATTCACAAACGGTAATGGCTAAGGTATATGGCTCTTCGCCTGTAGAAGAAGCTGACGACCAGATCCGTAATTTTTTTCGTCCAGACAGTTTTGCTTTTTCTTCAAGCATGGGAAAGGCTGTTGTTTTTAAATAATCGAAGTGATGATTCTCTCGAAAGAAATCAGTTTTATTGGTTGTGATTCGATTTATAATTTCAGGAATTTCTGTATTTAAAAAAATTTTATCAGTCTTTAGCTTGTTTACGTAGTCAACAAAACTGGTAAGTTGATTCTGCCTGAGACGAATATTTAGTCTCGACTGAAGCATAATTTTTTTATGAGGAGCGAGAGAAATTCCTGTTTTATCATAGATGATATCTTTTAGAAAGTTGAATTCTCTATCTTCGATATTGACGATGGATCCAAAAAAATCAGTCACTGTGAGCCTCTTCATTTGCCCTGGGAGGGAATCGAACCCCCACTCACAGTTCCGAAGACTGTTGTTCTATCCGTTGAACTACCGGGGCAGTGAATTTTCAATAAAATGGAAACTAGGATTTAAGGCAACTCATTTATTCACTTAGAACGAAAAGAGCAAGTTTTGCAAACAAATTGGGACTTGAACTGATTCGTTTTGTATCACTAAAAAAAGCGGTTTCTTCTATCGTAAATTTCTGGACGTTGCAAAAATCTTCGAAGTCGGTAATAGATAAAAAATGTAGATTTGGGGTGTTATACCAGCGATAGGGTAGGTTATCGGTTACTGGTGTTTTGCCCCTAAATAAAATTTGTAATCGATTTCTCCAGTGTGCAAAGTTGGGGAATACTACGATTACCTTCTTTCCGATTCGCAGGCAGTCCTTGATGATATTTCCAGGGTTATGGGTTTCTTGAATGGTTTGATTTAGAATTACGTAATCAAAACTTTTTTTGATATGATGCTTTAACCCTTCGTCTAAATCTCCGTGGTGAACAGTGACTCCCCTTTCAATACATTTGTAAATACAGTTTTCGTCTTTTTCGATTCCCTGCCCTCGAACTCCTTTTTTCTTCAAGAGGTAGAGTAGGTCGCCGTCACCACAGCCAAGGTCTAACACGCGATAGCCGGTGGGAATTAAATCCAATATGTATTGGAAGTCGAGTCGTAGGATTTTTTCTTGGATAAATTTAGATTTCATAGAATAAAGAAAAATTTTGTGCAAATTCTAAAAAGTGATGAATCAAATGATATTGTTCCGGATTTGGAACTAGAAAAGAATCATGTCCTTTGGAAAAATTTACTTCGCAGTAGGTAACAGGGATTGCATTTACTTCAAGTGATTTTACAATCTCCCGACTTTGATAAGGTGGATAAAGCCAATCAGAACTAAACGCTATGATTAAAAAGTTTGCTTTCGCCCGCGCCAAATTAATAGTTAACTCTTCCCCGCGTCCGAGACTGAAATGGTCTAATGCTTTTGTTACATAGATATAAGAATTTGCATCAAACCTATCTACGAAGGTTTCACCCTGATAAATCAAGTAACTACCAACCGCGAAATCTGTGTTTTTAATATTTCCACGCGGGGGCTTACGACCAAATTTCTCTCGCATGAGTTCATCAGAAAGGTAAGTCACATGCCCCACCATCCTAGCAAGAGCTAAACCTTTTCGTGGTGGATTATCGCCGTATTCCCCATCGTTCCAATTTGGATCGGAGAGAATTGCTTGCCTTCCCACTTCGTTAAATGCGATTTGCTGTGCGCTGTGCTCTGAGGCTGAGGCTAATATGATACAGTTCTTAACAACATCTGGATACTCAACGCTCCACTCCAGAGCTTGCATCCCACCCATTGAGCCGCCGGCTACGCAGAATAATTCTTTGATCCCAAATGAGTCGATTAGAAGTTTTTGTGCATTGACCATATCCTCTATGGATACGAAAGGAAATGTTGAACCATATGGTTTTCCTGTCTTGGGGTTAATGCTTGTTGGTCCCGAGCTACCATTGCAGCCGCCGATGACATTAGTGGAAATGATATAGTATTTATTTGTGTCAAATGCTTTACCCGGACCGATGTATCCGTCCCACCAGCCAGGCTTATCGCTTCCTTCATGAAATCCAGCGGCGTGAGAGTTTCCCGAAAGAGCGTGACAAACTAGTATTGCATTGGTTCTACTTTCGTTTAGAATTCCATAAGTCTCGTAAGCAATTTCAAGCGGGCTAATGACGGCTCCATTTTCTAGAGTCAAATCGGGCAGTTTTGCTATTTGTGTGCGAACAATTCCTACGGAATCCTTGTTGAACATAGTTACACTTTTTTTAAAGCTTCTTCTAAGTCAGTAATTAAATCATCAATATGCTCAAGACCAACAGAGAGGCGAATAAAATCAGGTGTAACCCCGGCAGACTTTTGTTCTTCTTCTGTAAGCTGTTGGTGCGTAGTAGATGCAGGATGAATCGCAAGGGATTTAGCATCTCCCACGTTTGCAAGTAGAGAGAAAATTTCGAGACTGTCGATAAATTTCTTTGCTTCCGTAACTCCGCCTTTCACACCAAAGCCTATGATAGCACCGTAAAGATTATTCTTGTGGTATTTTTTTGCTAGAGCATAATGCTTGTTTGTCGGAAGTCCAGGATAATTTACCCAGGTTACTTTTGGATGCTTAGATAAGAACTCCGCTACTTTTAAAGCGTTAGACGAATGACGCTCCATACGAATAGGAAGTGTTTCTACTCCTTGCAAAATTTGCCATGCGTTAAAGGGAGAAATCGCAGGACCTAGATCACGTAGACCTTGCACACGGGCTTTGATGATATAAGCGATATTAGCCCCACCGAATGATTCAAATTTTCCAAATACATCCCAGTATTTTAAACCGTGATAACTTGGATCGGGCTCTGTGAAGTTATTAAATTTTCCATTTCCGAAATTGAATTTTCCAGAATCAATAATGATACCACCGATAGAAGTTCCATGTCCACCTAGAAATTTAGTGAGCGAATGAACAACAATATCCGCTCCGTGCTCGATTGGATTTACAAGATACGGAGAAGGAAGAGTGTTATCTACAATAAAAGGAACACCGTTGTCGTGAGCGATTTTTGCAATTGCTTCGAGGTCAAGAGTATCTAACTTCGGATTACCAAGAGTTTCCGCGTAGACTGCGCGGGTTTTATCATTGAAGAATTTTTTGAAATTGTTTGGATCAGAAGGATCTGCAAAATGTACTTTAATTCCCATTTTTGGAAAAGTGTAGTGTAGAAGGTTATATGTCCCACCGTATAAAGAAGAAGACGCAATGATTTCTTGTCCTGCTTCTACTATATTTAACAAGGCAAGAGTTTCTGCTGACTGACCGGAAGCTGTGGCTAATCCTGCTATGCCGCCTTCGAGCTCGGCAACTCGTTTTTCTAAAACATCAGTCGTTGGATTCATGAGACGAGTGTAGATATTTCCAAATTCTTGTAGTCCAAAAAGTCTTGCTGCGTGGTCAGTATCTTTAAATACATAAGAAGTAGTTTGGTATAAAGGAACTGCTCTAGAAGTAGTTGCTGGATCGCCCTTGGTATAGCCTGCGTGTAGCGCGATTGTTTCGGGTTTGAATTGTCTTGCCATTGGAAATGCTCCTGTTTATTAAATGTAGTTTATTGAATATATTTACAAGAAAACGAACCCTTTTGTTTTCGTCAAATAGTTTATTCTAATAAGTTGGATAATTTCGTCGTTATATTGGAAATTTGAAGAATGCCACAGATTAACACCGATAAAAGAACGATGAAGGATTATGTGGATTAAAATCAAATTACCAATACTCAAGAATTATCCTTAAACTCTTTATCGGTGTTCATCTATGTCCATAGCTTTGGCGGGTGGTATTCTTTTAGAGGTGCCGCTAGTTCTTCAAGTATTGTTTTTTCAGTTTACATTTTGCTAGAATGCTTTTAGAATGTAACAATGAATGTAACAATGAATGAAATTCTAAAACTTAGTGTAAGCGATAGGCTTAACATTGCCAATCAAATTTGGAAGAGCTTACCAAAGGAAAAGGTATCTCCTCCAATTTCTGAAGAAGTTAAAACCTTGCTTACCTCTCGATTAAATAAGTTTAAAGAAAATCCTAATTTAGGAATAAGCCT
>JANMOF010000187.1:0-4336 GCA_031368925.1 Leptospiraceae bacterium | reverse complement strand
GAATCAATTGATGATTTGATTCACGAAAATGCACACCACCATCTTAATTTAATTCTTAAGAAATATAAAATTATCAAGAAAGAATTCAAAGAGGATATTTTTTATTCACCCTGGCGAAAATCCCTACGTCCACTCTATGCGATTCTTCATGCTACGTTTACTTTTTCTTATGGCGCTTTACTTTTTTATCATATCGCAAAATCAGAACAATGGACATTTGTCGATTTTGACGAGATTTACAAACAGAGAGCCTACTTTCGATTTGTCGAAGAAACTCTTTCTGTAGAATATTCTCTAATAGATTTAAAATGGGCTATCGACAAAGGGTTATTTACCGCTAAGGGAATTAGTCTTGTGCAAAGCCTAGCGAAGTATAACAAAGAATGTCTCTCCTATTTGCCAGAAGTAAAAAAGAAAATTCAATCTAAAGAAATGAAAAAGAATTTAGAAAATACCCAAAAAACTTTACGAGAGAAAAGGGAACAGTATAAGTTGGCTTAAGTAATTAACAAATGCATGTTGGGAAGTTCAATGAGTATTAGAGTTGTTGCAAAATTCATAATAGTGAATAATGTCAGTTCGAGCGTTAGTCGAGAACTGCTTATAAAATAAAGGCTTAGTGCACTTGTAGTTCTCGACTAACGCTCGAACTGACATTTAATTTCGCAACAAGTCTATTGTATTGACAATACTCTCTATATATCCTATAGTAAACAAATGATTCGGATTTCTGGAACTTGTTCCCCTGTTCTCGTTTTGTTATTTTGCTTCCTTGTATTCTTTAGTTGCTTTAGTAGTGAAGGAATTTTAGAGACAGAAGACACTGTGGGCGCAAGAAATCTTGAAATTCAGACTTATAATACTTCTTTAATTCTATACACTGCAAATAGTTGCTGGAGTCCCAAAAAAGAAACAGAAGGTATATGCCTTACTGCCCTCGGTAATATAAGAAATTTTCATGATGCTTGCAGAGGGGCTTATTTCCCTTATCCGTGGGATAGAAAAAATAAATGTATCAAAAAATAATTCTGAATAAGCACACTTCAAAAAAAATACCTCCCTGACTCAGTGCCTCGGTGGCAATCCGTTTGACTGAGTAGTAGTCATTTCTTCAATAATACTCTGATTCATTCTTTCGATGATTTCATTTTCAAAACCGAAGCGGTTGTGATTGGTTTCTTTGGTAAGTTGAATGAGTCCATTTACAAAAAAGAAAAATCCAAACCAATAGTTTCGATTTTGGATTCGATTTACATTGTATAAAACTTCACCGTTCTTTTTTAGAACACGAAAATTTTCTTTGATTTCGATTCTTTGAAAATAAGGGATGAGGCTAAGCGTGAATACACTAAGGAAAGGTAAAATGCGATTATGCGTTCTTCTTGTTTGGATTTCTATTTCGATGATTTGTTCTGCTTTTTCTAAATCAGTTATAATATTTGGAAATAGTCCACTTGTTTTGATTTGATCTACCAAAGGATAGTAGTTAAAATCAGATTTTCCTTTATAGCCATTGTCGTAAGCTTCTTGGTTTAGGATGACAAATACAGGTGCACTAACAGGGATAACCTGGTTTTGCTTGCTAAAAATTGGAAGTGGATTCCCCTTTGGAATGACTACACACTGAACAAAGAGTAAAATAAGAATTAGCCTCATTTTCCCTCCCATAGGTTTAGAGCTTTTTGTATTGATGTAGAAAATAATTCGCTTCGTTTTAAATTTGTTTCTCTAGCTTTATCGTAGTATAGCATATTGCTGTTAAACTCGGATTGGAAGATTAAGAGAATTTTTGCTTTTTCTTTGCTCGCCTCGTCATATGCAATTAAATTTCCGCTGTAATCAATTTTATGGACACTATCCGGACCACCGAAAGCGGTATATAGTAAGAAGCCGTAATTTGTATTTGTCGCCAAACGACCAATAGCCATGCCGAGTATTCCAAGTGGAAAATACAGTCCATGAAACTTATCTTTTTCTTCTAACTTAGAAAATTGAAATTCTAGAATGATGGAATTAGCTGGAAGCTTTGTTTCCTTTGAATAAAGTATATTTACTGATTCAAATTGATTTAGTTCTCTTACGAATTTATATAATTTATATGTGACAAATGCATTTACACTTTCTTTCGGATTATCGTGGTTATATGCTGGTAGGTTAACAACCTTTATCCACGCATGTAGATTTTTTTTCTCTTTGCTAGGCATTGGGTCTTGAATGGTAAAATCAACCAGGCTTTCTTTGAATGAAAAACATCTGTTTAGTCCGAATAGTAAAATTAATATTATAATTAATTTAGACAAATGCTTATTGGGGATTCTTTGCATAAATCTATATTATACAATAAGGCTAAAATACAAGTAGATATTTGCTTGAAGGCTATTTGTTCCAAAGCAAAAAAAATTCTCGAAAGTTTCTTGTAAGAAAATATTTTCACTTGACCAAGATTTATTATTCTTAAAAGTCGATTAGAGTTTTAAGAATTTATTTTTTTGAGGTGAGTATGTATAAGGGTGAAAAGATTAATTCTATTTCGCATTTGGTGGGAGCAAGTCTAAGCTTAGTTGGCTGGGTGCTTCTAATTATTTTTTCTAGCTTAACGCATGATCCGTGGAAAATTGTTGGTTGCACGGTATATGGGTTTGCGCTTTTTTTTCTATATCTCACATCTACTCTCTATCATAGCTTTAAGGGAAGAGTAAAGGAGATATTTCAAATCTTTGATCATATAGCGATTTATATTTTAATCGCAGGGACTTATACTCCGATTACGCTTGTGACGTTACGCGGTAAAATGGGCTGGATTATTTTTGGGCTTGTATGGGGCATTGCATTAGTTGGAATTATTTTCAAATCTGTCTGGACTGGAAAATATGACAGAATCAGCACCGCATTCTACGTATTAGCCGGTTGGACTATTTTACTTGATATTTCTGAATTGTATGAAAAATTTCCACGGGATGGATTCTATTGGATTTTTGCCGGCGGTGTATTATACACAGTAGGCGCATTTTTTTATTTGAAGGATAGCCTGCCCCGTAACCACGAAATATGGCATTTTTTTGTTTTATTTGCAAGTATTTGTCATTATGTGGCAGTATTCTTTTATTTAATTTAATATCAGTTCGAGGAAGGCAGTAAACTAAGTTTATCAAATAGCGTACGCGTGCCGAGGACTACAAACACTAAAAGCGTTTATTTTATTGGTCTTTCTCGACGCCGGTTCGAACTGATACTATTTAATTTTTCAACAATAGCATATTGCTTCGATAATATTTTTTTATTCCTTTCACCTATCAACTGAAAAGCCTAATGTTGCTTCTACTCTTTGTAAAAATGCAAACTCATTCGAATCAGTCCCATCAGATCCTGAAATTGATCTTAGGCTTTCGACTAACGTATTTTTCATCTTATCATCAAGCCCTTTGATGGCTAATAGAATTTGCTCTTCCGACGTTTCTGCTTCCCCTAAATTTATCACATCATCAAATTCTTGGTCTGTGATTCCGTGTTTCTTTAGAATTTCCTGCGATAAGCTTAATTCTTCCGCAGTTAGTTCGTCATTAATTTCTACCATTTCAATACATGCTGCTATGAATCCTTGTCTCGGTGTCATTTTTGTTTCCTCTAACACCAATTATACTTTGTAATCTTGAGACTGCAAGACAATCTTATCTTTTTACCCAATCAAAATTCTTCTAGACTTTCATTTGGAATGAATAAACTTGTTGTCTATGAAATCTATTATTGCCTTAATTTTTTCTTTTTTCCTTTCTTTCCAAATTTTTTCGCAAGCACGCACTCCTGAGAATATTTTAGAACCGAATAAATTTGAAACTCCAAGAGAAACCTATACTATTTTCATGAAGGCAATGGAGAATTATAGAAAAGGTTTGGAATCTAAAAATGCGCAGCTTATAGCAGAGCTTGATACTGCTGTGAGATGCTTAAATTTAGATGGAGTGCCTTTTGTTCTTCATACAGAAAAAGGACGCGAAACCGCTATTCTTTTGAAGGAAATCATTGATAGAATTGCAGTGATAGATCCTCAGACGATTCCAGAGGTGGCTGAAAAACCAGAAGTGCCTTTGACCAAGTGGACTTTTGAAAGAACAGAAATTACGATGGCAAAAGTAGAAGGTGGGGAACGGGCAAATGAATTTTTATTTTCGCGTGATACGGTTGCCAGGGCATTTGAGTTTTATTCAAAAACAAAACACCTTCCGTATTTGTCAGGTAGTGGTGGCGGAGCCGGCTACAAAGACCCGTGGTCGGAAAGTCTACCGGGTTGGATGAAATTTAAAATTTCATCTGTCTATGTTTGGCAGCTAGTCGGAAT
>JANMOF010000173.1:0-31968 GCA_031368925.1 Leptospiraceae bacterium | reverse complement strand
GTATTGCGGTAATGCCAACCTATCATCCGAGTTACGTGATTAGAAACGGTGGAGAAAATAGCCAGGTTCAAAAAGATGTTTGGGCTGACCTATTAAAAGTAATGGAAAAATTAAACTGGGAACCAAAAGTAAAAATCAAGTGGAAGTAGAAAAAAAACAAACTAGTTCAGCAAGTAAAAGTCTCGCACTCTCCTTTTATACATTTCTTTCTCGGATACTCGGTCTTATCCGCGATCATTATATGGCGGTAAGTTTTGGAACAGGATTCGTAGCATCTGCTTTCTCTGTTGCGTATAGACTACCAAATATGTATCGTAATCTTTTAGCAGAGGGAACACTATCACAATCCTTTATGCCGCTATACTCCGATGCAAGTAAAATCAGTGAAGAAGAAGCAAGACTCATGTCCGGGGCAATGCTTTCCTTTTTAAGCTTTATGCTTTTACTCTTTGTGGGAGTATTCATATTATTCGCTCCTTACTTACTTCCCTTTCTTGTCGGTGGAACAACGGAATATTCAAATTTAGTAATAGAGCTTTCCCTCATACTGTTTATTCTGATTTTTACAGCAAGTCTATCTTCTATATTCATAGCAATCGCAAACTCAAAGCATAAATTCTTTGTGCCTTCGCTTTCACCGATCATTCTAAATCTCAGTTATTTATTTGTGTTCTTAGTAGTGTTTCAATTTTTCGATGACACGCTAGAGAGAGTAAAAGTATTATCTTTTGGAATTGTGACAGGCGGCTTCTTACAATTAGTCGTTCAAGCACTCTACATCCGAAAATTAAACCTATCTCCTAAAATTAACTTTCATTGGAAGCACCCGGCAATTAAAAAAATCTTAACGTTAATGCTTCCGGCAGTTGTAGGCGGCGGATTTTATCAGATTAGTTTATTAGTAGATATTTTTCTCGCAAATTACATCCAGAACCAAAACCCCGGTCTGGGTGCAGTGGTTAGTCTTGATTATTCGCAGAGACTCATCCAACTTCCAACGGGAATTATCGGTGTCGCACTGGCTACTACTACTTTACCAGGACTACTCGCAAGCTTAAAAGAAGATCGCAAAGAATTCATACCTGCCGAGCTTGCGGAAACTCTTTGTTTTGCACTATACCTAACACTTCCCGCCGCGCTGGGTTTTATTTTCATGGGAGAAACAATCGTAGACGCAATTTTTTACGGAGGGAAATGGGATAGCAAATCTACAAACTCTACCATTCAAGCTTTGCAATTTTATTCCATTGCAATTCCAGTATTTAGTATGAATAAAATTTTGACGTCTTCCTTTTACGCATTTAAAGATACGAAAACACCTTTGCAAATCAATATGATTTCCTTTTCCATTAACATTGGACTCAATTTAATCTTGATGAATTTTTTAAAACATGCAGGGCTTGCACTTTCCTCGACAGTAGCGGCATACATTACGTTTACCTTTCTATTTCTAAAAATGAGAAGACATGAAATTCATATTCCGATTCGAGAAATTCTAAAAAGACTTTCTAAAATTTTAATTCCACTCACTTCCCTCACACTCTGGCTAGTCTTTGTAGAACAATTCCTCGACATCGCAAATATTTTATCATCGAGACAAATCATTCTCGCGCATGAAAATATTGCCAGAGTAAAAGCCTGTATTGGAATTATTCCTTCTATTATTTTATATTTCGCATTTTCAAAACTCGCCGGACTTCACGAATTCGACTTGATCTTTGGAAAAATCCTGAGGAAGTTAAAGAGAAAGAATTGATAAACGTCAATAGTATAATTTTATGACATACATGAACTTATACCTAATAAATGCAGGGATGACTTTATCGGTTCTTTGTTTTTATTTAGGTTATTATTTTCGTAAATCCAACAACTCGCTTCATCGAAAAATTAATTTAACAGGTGTAATCTTAAATCTCGTAACCGCCATATTCTTATTAGCACATAAGTATTTATTTGCAGGAATCGAAGCCGCTGGGATTTTTCCAACAGTGCCTCCGACTATTATTCTAGTGCATCGTTTTTTTGCAGCAATTAGTTTGGTGTTAATGCTTGCAGTGGCTTACACGGGAATTACTAAAACATCAAAACTTCATAAAAAATTACATTTTATATTTTTACCTCTATACACTATCGTATTCATATCAGGACTATTTATTTTTGAAACAAGGAATTAAAAATGAACAACCAGGAACTAAAACACAAAGCAAGAGAAATCAGAGAAGAAGTTATTAAAATGGTAACAGCGGCTAAGTCCGGTCATCCGGGAGGACCGCTCGGTCTAGCAGATATTTACTCAGCTTTATATTTTAAAATTCTAAAACATGATCCCAAAAATCCAAACTGGGAAGAGCGTGACCGACTCATTCTATCCAATGGACATGTTTGTGCTGTGCGTTATGCATCAATGGCTCTGAGCGGTTACTTTCCAGTAGCCGAACTTTCTACTTTTAGAAATATCAAAAGTCGCTTGCAGGGGCATCCGTCTATTACCTACTTAGATGGACTAGAAACTTCCAGTGGATCTCTAGGACAGGGTCTTTCTATCGCGACAGGAATTGCGCTCGGTCTTCGCCACCAGAAAAAAGCAAATCGCATCTATGCTTGTATCTCTGATGGAGAGTGTGGCGAGGGGATGACATGGGAAGCCGCTCAATCTGCGGTGCATTACAAGCTGGACAATTTAATTGCTTTCATGGATAGAAATTTTATCCAGATAGATGGAAATACAGAAGATGTTATGCGCCTTGAACCTCTTCCTGCAAAGTTTCGCACCTTTGGTTGGAATGTAATAGAAGCAGACGGTCATAATATGGAAGAAATTCTTTCTTCTTTCGAAAAAGCACAAATACATAAAGGCTCGCCTACTCTCATCGTATTTAGAACTATTCTTGGTAAAGGTGTTTCCTTCATGGAAAACAAAGCTGAATGGCACGGAACTCCTCCGAATGCTGAACAAGCAAAGCAGGCATTGGAAGAATTAGCTAAAACCTAGGGATAAGAAAGCACTAATTCCATATTGAGACGCAATATGGAATTGACAACTCCAAACTGAGACGCAATATGGAATTGACAACTCCAAACTGAGGCGCAATATGGAATCATTTATTCGTAATTTCCCAATCCCAAAAGAAAGCTTTTTTCTTTTAGGTCCAAGAGGTACAGGAAAATCCACATTTCTGAGACAATTCTTGCCACCTGCACAGTTCTTAGATTTTTTAGATCCGGAGATATTTCGCCATTATAAAGCCAAGCCAGAATTATTTCGGGAGCTAGTAGATGGAAATCCTTCTACAAAAATATTTGTTCTAGATGAAATTCAAAAAATTCCAGAAATCCTAACAGTAATACATTCGCTTATAGAAAAGAAGAAAGGAATCCAATTTATTCTAACAGGATCTAGTGCTAGAAAATTAAAACAATCGGGAGTAGACCTTCTCGCAGGACGTGCCCTATTCTGTAAAATGCATCCATTTACTGCTTCTGAATTAGGCGACGCATTCAATCTAGAAAAAGCTCTCGATATTGGTCTTCTTCCATTGGTATATTTCAAGGATGATCCCAGAGAAGTTTTACGCGCCTATCTTGGACTTTATATCAAAGAGGAAATTTTTGCAGAAGGGCTCATACGAAATATTGGGAATTTTTCTAGATTTTTAGAAGCTGCAAGTTTTTCTCATGGAAGTATATTAAATACTTCTAACATTGCTAGAGAATGTGGAGTTGAACGCAAAACCGTAGAAGGCTATCTTTCCGTTTTAGAAGACTTACTTCTTTCTTTTACCTTGCCAGTATTTTCCAAAAAAGCCAAGCGCGACTTAGCTGCTCATAGAAAATTCTATTTTTTCGACGCAGGAGTATTTTCCCAAATTCGCCCGAAAGGACCTTTGGACTCTCCCGAAGAAATGCACGGTTCACTATTAGAAGGCTTAGTTGCACAGCATTTAAGAGCCTCTATAGATTACGTAAAGAAAGATTGTAGCCTTTCGTATTGGCGCACTCGCTCTGGCGTAGAAGTAGATTTTATTTTGTATGGCGAAAATACCTTCCAAGCAATTGAAGTAAAAAATTCTGCCAAAATAAAAGACTCTGATTTACGCGGACTCAAAAGCTTTCTCCAAGACTATCCCATGTGCGAAGCCATCTTTCTATACAGAGGCAAAGAACGACTCAAAAAAGGGGATATTCTTTGTATGCCGGTAGAGGAATTTTTACGGGCTTTGAATTAAATTAATGTAAACACGCGTAAGGATTATTTACTCTTTATCTACAATTGTAAATAAAGAGACAATAATTTTTTGTTATGTCTTGTAAAAATGCTTACTCTCTGTTTTGGTTCACCCGATAAACATAGTTTAAAAAAAGTACTCTTTTTTTTCAAATAGGTTGACGTATTATATTTGTACTAGATTAAATTAAACTTATGTTTTCCTACGACCACTCACACGATGAGTTAAACTTTAGCGGAACTGATGTAGAACGAAATTTCTATGAATTAGAATTCGCACGTCCTGAAAACAAAACAGATATTATTTTAGAATTAGCAAAGAAGATTCCCTGGCAGACTCCTGTCATCGATGTAATCGAAAAACTTTCTGATCCAACTCTGCGTTTATCCAGTCGTAATTTTGTAAATGAAATTCATATTGAAAGAGTAAACTTTTCTTTAAAGCTAATTGCAGAGAAAGGTCATACAAATAATTACACTGACTTAGAGCAGGGTATATTCTTATTATCCACAATGGGTGACACCAATGCTACTTATCAAAAATTCAAAGAAACATTAGATAAACTTGCTTATCGCTTAAATGAACTCTTTCAGCTAAACCAGGTTATCCTCACCGACGATGTGAAAGTTCATCTTCTCTCGCGCGTTCTCTACCAGGAGGAAGGCTTTAATGGAAATCAAATTTATTACCATGAACCTGATAATTCTTTCGTATCCAAAGTATTAGAGAACAAACTAGGTATACCCATTTCTCTTTCGGTGGTTTATATATTAGTTGGAATGCGGCTAGGACTTCCACTTTATGGAATTAATCTTCCCCTTCACTTCATGCTCTATTATGAATCAAATGATTTTAACAGCTTTGTAGATCCTTTCAATGCAGGGGTTTTAATAGATAAGCAAACCTGCATTCGTTTTCTTGAGGCTAATGGCTACAAAGATATACCGGAGTATTTTTCTAAAGCAAGTACACTCACTATTCTCAAGAGAATGTATAATAACCTAATCAATATATACAAAAAAACAGGTCCCGAAGAAATGGAAATGCTATTACTAAAGCAGCTCACCATCCTAGAAAATAAAACACGGTTTACTTAAATGGAAGATATACGTCACGTTATCCGCAGCAGATCAGAAGAAAGACTTCGTAACTTAATCGAAGAAAGATTAAAGCCCGATTCAAACAAAGAACTAATAGATAAAAGAATTTGGAGTTTATTTGGAGAAAGCTGGGCAATCATTTTTACTGACCTTTCTGGATTTTCCAGAAATACAGCTAAGTTTGGAATCATTCATTTTCTACAAATTATTTTTGAATCAGAAAGAATTTTACTTCCTATCATCTATGAGCACAACGGGTTATTAATCAAGGCAGAAGGCGACAGCCTAATGCTTATTTTCCGCACAGTGCAAGATGCTGTAGAATGCTCTATCAAAATGCAAAATACACTAAAAGTCTACAACGCGAGTAAGCCAGAACATGAAAAAGTATTACTCTGCGTTGGCATCGGTTATGGCAAAATTCTTCGTATCGGAGATGCTGATATTTTTGGAGAAGAAGTGAATGCAGCTAGTAAACTAGGCGAAGATACTGCAAAAAGGGAAGAAATTTTAATCACAAAATCAGCCGTTGCAGAGCTAGGAGATAAACATAGCTATAAAGTAAATCCTCTTAACATAGATGGTCAATGGGTAGAAGGATTCAAGCTGGATTATTGATTTATTTAGCAATCAGTCTTTAATAATTAAAATAATTTAATAAAATCTTGCAAAAAAAAATTTTTTGATTTGTTTTGCATTACATGGACTCGAATGTTATAAAGCTTCTATTCCTAATAATACCCTTCTCATTTAGCTTTTGTTTAAAAGCTAAAAAATCTCCTTTTGATGTTAGCAAACCTTCTTCTACATCTGGTCTTATAGCAGCGGCAGGAATTAAGGTCACAAGTTCTAGTTCTTCCACAAGTTCATCAACTACCGCTGCTCCTGCGTCCTCTTATTCAGGGTCAAAAACTTTTACTTCCTTGGTTCCCGGTGAATCTTTTAGTTTCGATCCAAAATTCACAGGTCAAATTACTTCTATTACAATTTCTCCAGCAGCAAGCACTCTTCCTCCCGGAATTACGTTTGATCCAACCACTGGAATAGTTTCAGGAACTCCAACACCACAAACTAGTGCTTATCCCCAAACAACATTTACGATTACTGCAACTGGTCCCAATGGAACTGTCCCTATTACTTTTGATATAAGCGTACTTGGAAGCGGGGATAATGTGTGGACGAAACTGCTGGCAGGCACAGGAGGAAATACCCAGGCTACCTCAGGTGGGTTAATACATGATCCAATTTCAGGAAATTTGTATATTACTGGGACAACAACCGGAACAAGTATTGAAGGCATGAATACCTTAGAGACATCGGGTTATAATACAGGGCTTCTCACTAAGTATACAATTCAAGGAGAGAAAGTCTGGACAGTTTTATTAGGAACAGCAACAGTAGTTGATACTAATATAAATGTTGCATCCAATTATGTTGATTCAGCCGGAAATATCTATGTTTCAGGAACGGTTTGGACAAATGCGTCCGCGGCAACATTCGAATCTTATTCTATTCCAGGCGGAAGCAGCAGAAGGCTTTTCGTGACAAAATATAATTCTGCTGGAACAAAACTTTGGACAACTGTTAAGAATGCAACTACTGCTACAGGCGGATATTTAACCGTTGACTCGTCTGGCAATTCTTATATTGCCGGAACTGTCCTCGCCCCATCCATGGATTCATTCACTAATACTGGTTGGACGGATGATGGTCTTCCTTTAGTTAAATTCGATACTAATGGCAACTGGGTATCCACTGGCGGTGCTTCTGCTGGAAGCTCTGCAAACGGAAACTTGGGAGGGACAGGAGTCTCTTCTGACAGCTCTGGAAATATATATGTAATAGCCAGAGGAAATAAGAATGCACCATGCTCATTCGGATCAACGAATTACTCTGCATCTTTGTTAAAATTCAATAGTAGTCTAGCCTATGTTACTTGCCAGGGATTAGGAAATTCTACTTATCACACGTATCCATCAGGACTTTCAAAAGACTCTGGCGGCAACTTCTATATGACAGGTCTTACCTATGGTAACTTAGGAGGGCACAGGCGCTATCGATATGTTCATTGCCAAGTATAGCTCTGGGATGGTTTTGCAGTGGGTACGATTATCTGGAGTTGCAGCAGCAAATACATACGGAAACTGGATAACTTTAGATTCAACGAATAATATCTATGTAACTGGAAATACAAACGGAAATTTAGACGGACAAACTAAATCCGGGGTTCAAGATATGTTTGTAATCAAGTATGATACTAGCGGAAATAAAATCTGGACTAAATTACTGGGCTCTTCTGGTTCGACTGCAGATGGACAAGGTGTAACCTTTGACACAGCGGGCACAATGTATGCTTCTGGCACAATTAATGGAAACATTGGCGGACAAACTAACGCTGCAGCACCTAACTACGCACTTATGATTACTAGGTTTGTGAAATAATGGTTTTTAATTTGAGACTTATGGTAGTCAATTTCTAATTTAACTACCATAAGATCAATAGAGCGAGAATTTAAAAAACTATAGGATATATTCTATGGGGCAGAAATACATCGGACTCTACGAGATTCTGATTTTGGTTTAATGAATCTACCATAAATACCAGTTGCAAAGCTTTTAGCATGGTCATCAGGATCAGTTGTCGAAGTCCATGAACCTTCAGAATAGGTTTGATCCCAGACAAAAACTGAAAAATCCCATTGGAAAGTACCACCAAAAGGAAATTTATAAAAACTTACTGCTTCATTGATATTTGGCAATTTCCAAGTCTTGCCATTCAACGTCAAATTTTTACACATATTTAAAGCATCTGACCAATTCATAAGAGTTGGCATCCCCGTTTGGCAGTCGGAACCAGACGCACCAGTAGCACATTTTTGCCAAAGTAAGCCAGTAGTCAAATCAATGACAGTAGAATCTCCATTATCCACATCCTTGGGTAAAGTATAATTGTCTGAACCTGCAACACATCGATATATACAGTCTGCAATCGGAGCCCCGGGGGTTGAGCATCTCAGATGATACATCGATACACCAGATCGGGAAGTATCTTTAGAGCGATATAAATCAACATACATTCCGCCCCCTTCCGTTACAAATACTTCCGGAGAACTAAGTGAACTATTTCCTTGCGAACCCGGAAAATAAGTTGAAAATCCATTCCTAAAATTATAACTTAGTCCCCACTGATTTAATTCATTTGCATTTGGAAACCTCCAATCATTCCTTCCTGCATAGCCACTGCCACCATTTAACGAATTTAGATTCGAGCAAGCGCCGCTACTGTTATTTTGAAGCATACTACCTGTTCCACAATCTGACCCACTCAAGCCCTCTGCACAAGTCTTCCAAACAATCCCCGTTGTAGTATTTGTTGTGGTATAATCATTCGTATAAGTCGCATTTTGATTTGGTCCCGAAAAAGTCGGAAGAGGAAGACCAGCTTGGTATTCTCCATCTTGTCCAGTTCCCGCACAGGAAATTGCATTCCCGCTTGCATCGTAACACTGAGTTTGTCCCGTTTGGTAGGTCGGTTTTCCATAAAATGTTAAGACTAAATTTGCAGTCGCGCTTCCGCCTGAATTGGTTGCGGTTACTGTATATGTTTCTCTCAATCCTTCATTGGAAGTATATGCTCCGGTAATTGCACCCGTCGAAGTATTCAACGTAACTCCGGTTGGTAAAGCTGGGCTAATACTAAACGTGATGCTACTTCCAGTGATCGAAGGGGAAATATTGATTGCAGTTCCATTTTTTATTCCATTAGTTGCTGCAACCGGAAAAGTAAAATTAGCCGGTGGATTCGCGACCGTAATCGTGATATTCGCAATAACATTTCCACCTGCATTCGATGCAGTGATTACATAAGCAGTAGAGGTCTGCTCTACAGTTGCATTCCCACCAATTGCACAAGTGGCCGCGTTGATAGTAAGTCCTGCTGGTAAAGTAGGATTAGCCACACAATTGGTTACAGTTCCGGTCACAGTAGGTGTAACTGTCTTTGCTGTTCCAATCGCAAACGAGAGTGCATTGCTTGACGGATACACTAGATTAGACGGTGCAGGTGGATTGACTCCAATCGTTACAGTCGTGTTTGCGCTTCCACTTGCATTGCTCGCAGTGATTGTATAATTCGTTGCGGGACTTGTTCCTGTCGGAGTTCCTGTGATTGCGCAGGTCGTAGTGTTGAGTGTTAATCCTGCGGGTAATGATGGACTAACGCTACAACTAGTCACGATTCCCGAAATACTCGCAGCCACATTCACCGCTACTCCTGTTGTGTAGTTCACAGTTCCACCAGCAAACGGAAACGAAATGCTAGAAGGTGCGTAGAGTTGCGCTGTAATCGTCACTAGCACGTTTGTATTCCCGTATGCGTTTGAAGCTGTAATTGTATAGGCGGTTGCGACTTTAGCTGCACTCGGAGTTCCTGAGATTGTGCAAGTAGTTGCATTGATACTTAGTCCAGTAGGGAGTGTAGGACTTGGGCTACAGCTTGTTACCCCGCCTGTGATTGTAGGAGATATACTCACTGCCGTTCCTACTGCAAGTATTGTAGAACTCCCAAACGGATACACTAGATTAGACGGGGGAATGTCATCTACTTTTACTTTGATTGTAGTTGCTGTATTTCCACTTCCATTGCTTGCCGTGATTGTATACGTAGTTTCTGCTGATACCGTCGTTGGTGTTCCTGTAATGGCACAAGTGGTTGTATTGATACTAAGACCTGCGGGTAATGTCGGACTAGCCGTGCAATTTGTTACTACTCCCGTAATAGCAGGACTTACACTCACAGGTGTTCCTATCGTATAAGTCGTAGTTGCCCCGGGTGTATATGGAAAGGAAAATGCTGTTGGTGCAACGAGTGTAGTTCCTATCGTTACGGTGACAGTTCCACTTCCATATTGATTGGTAGCTGTGATAGTATATGCAGTAGCCGTAATCGTCGCTGTAGGTGTTCCTGTAATTGCACAAGTGGTTGTATTCAGAACTAATCCTGCGGGTAAGCTTGGATTAACGCTACAAGAAGAAACCCCACCTGTTACTGTTAAAGCATAATTCACAGAAGTATTTGAATTGATTGTAGTCGATCCACCAAAAGAAAAACTGAGAGCCTGTGGAGCGAGGGTATTAATTCCAAAGTTTAGATTCGCCGTTGTATTTCCAAATTGATTGCTGGCTGTAATTGTATAATTTGTTTGCGGTGAAACGGCATTAGGCGTTCCAGAAATCGCACAGGTAGAAGGATTGATTACAATTCCAGTGGGCAGTGCAGGACTAATTGTGCAATTGGTAATTCCTCCTATAAAAGTTGGTATGAGCGAGCTAGATACTCCTGTCGTAAACGTTGCCCCTCCACCTGAAGGAAAACTAAGATTAGCCGGTGGGTTGGCAGTTCCGGTTAATGTAATAGTAGCCGTTGTGCTTCCATATTGATTGCTTGCAGTAATTGCAAATGTAGTTTGGGAAAAGGCAACCGTCGGAATTCCTGTGATCGCGCAAGTTGTAGGATTTAAACTGAGCCCTGCGGGTAATACGGGATTAACCGTGCAGTTGGTAATTGTTCCTGTAATCGACGGGATAATGCTAACAGAAATGCCAACTGTTAAGGTTGCAGTGTTCGTTCCTGTAGAGCCAGCCGTAAAAACTAAATTGCTAGGAGCAGTTTCTGTCGTCGTGGTTGTGGTGGTAGTTGTCGAAGTAGACGACCCCGTAGAAGAACTAGAGGAGCTTCCTCCTAATAATGCAATCGGTAAAAGTGCTGTTAGAGGGGATTGCCCATTTTTGCATTTGCAGCCGATTAAACTAAAAGCGGCTAAGAGAATACAGCTAACCGCATAGGTTGGCAGTGATTTTTTTTTTCATATAGAGTTTTCCTTTTTATGGTATTTTTCAGCGAAAAAGAAAACCTACTCTAACCTTCTTCTTTCGCTTACAGTTATCTAGAACAAGGATTTTAAACCTGTCAACTTTTTTTTAGCTAACTCTAGGGAAAAAATATCTTCAAAATATCATTTATCTTTGATTTTATTATCATTCTCTTTATTCCATGCAGACAATTAAAAACTTCGCATCTTAGCAGCTTTGCGTGAACCTCCCTATGTCTTCTTAACTTGACAGCAAATTAAAAGCTTAAAGTAAAAATGAATGCTCCTTATTAATGAAAAGGTGTTTTGAACTAAACGGAGTAAAGTTTTACTTCCTGCGCAAATTGGGGATTATCCCAAGGCGTACTGCATATCATTCACCATGGCAGAATGGAGTAGTCGAACGTTTAATGGAACCGTTCGACGAGAGTTATTGGATCATGTTATTCCTCTTAGTGAAGATCATCTCGATCGTCTTCTTAAGAAATACATTCACTATTACAACACCTCTCGGTCGAGACTACGAATCTCTCCCTTGCAAACTTTATTCACCGGATTCAATTCCTATACTCGGAGGGTTACACAATGTTTTCCGTTGGTATTCCTCCTTCAAATAACTTTGCGGACATATTTTGGCGAGTGATACCTTCTAGCATGTTTCTATTTTTTTTCGCATTATCTTTAAAATAAATTGAGAACATAATTAATCTCTAATTTTTTCATCCAAATCAGCATCATAAAGTCCCTTGTCTTTTCGCCTTTCTACTAAACAACTTCCAAAATCCTCTTTTATCTTTCTAATAAATTGCATTCAACTATTCCCATAATTCTATTCCATTTCTAATCCCACAAATAAAAGTTTTTCAACTTCTTCCTTTTTTCCTTCCGAAAGTTCTCCATACTTGAAAAGAAATCTTTTAATCTCCGATAAGATTCCTTTTACCCAACTACGGTGCAGAAGCGCTTATAGCTACGGTCTAACAAGGGGTAGCCACCCAAATTTACACCGCACAACCACCGATGATAAAAGCGTAGCTAGACCGGACAAGAGTAAAGGTTAATATATAGCTTGTAGAATGATGTGGATGACATCATCTCACATCGGGGTTAATCTTTCTTAGCTCCTCATCTAACTTTTTCTCGAATAGAATTATATCTAAAGATTTGAAACCGGGAAATGGAAGTTTAATCACATTTTTTTTCATCTGCATAATTTCTTTCATAAGGCTAATAATTTCCATGATTCCAAAATCGCCTTTCTTATATTTATTTAATTTATCTGCAAATTCCTGGTTTAAAAGAAAAATTTCTTGCCCATTAAAAATATCCTGCTTCACGATGTTAAAAGAATACTGTGTAAATTTAATATCCAGAGTTGGAACTTCGGAGAGGATTTTCTTTTTATCTTTCTTTACTCCGTAGAAAAAAATTTTTTCTTTGGTGATTTCTAATTCATAATCTTTATATCCAAAGATTGATTTAAAGAGAGAATATAATGCAGCACCACCAAAGATTGTAAAGAAAATCATCAATATATAAAAACCAAAAGAGCCAACTTCATTAGTTAAAGAAGCAATGATTCCAAAACTACTTAAAAAAGAAACAACGGCTAATATGCCTAAGACTCTGTAAAGCGTGCTAATTTGTTCGCCCCATTTGAATACAACACTATTTTCCTTTTCAGTAAAGGAAAACAAATCCGACTTCTTTTCGGTTTCTAGAAGATTAAATTCCTGGTTCCTATCTAATTTTACGTTCTCCTGTAATTCATTTAACTTTTTAAGCGCACCTATTTCACTTCCATAGGAATAAATATCCCACCAGGCTCCGTCTTTTTTAACAAAGTATAAAACATAATAAGTAGTCGAAGATTTATTTCCACTCACTACTTCTTTCCGCATTCCGATAGAATCTATTTCGCCAAATGGAATGTAGCCGCTCTCTCCATTTTTTGTTTCCATGTAATACCGATTATTAATAGTATCAAAATAAGAACTTACTACATTCGTTCTAGAGCTAATCTTGCTGTATAAACTTCCAAGCAATACGACTAGAATCAGTGTCGTTCCGGGAAACATAAATTTTAAAGCAGAGAGTATATCGCCGTCGGATCCTAGGCTAGCGAGTCCAACTAGCAATAAAATAACCCCGACGAATAGAAAAATCCCAAAGAATAAAAATAAAATAATTTTCCCTATAGCTGAAGCAGTTTGGTTATGTTGAAAAGATAGCTCTGAATTTTCCATGGTTCCTCTTAGTAATATTTGAGTAGTTACAATGAATATCCTGAATCGAACTCACATGTTTTATAACTACTGAAAGAATATTTATTTTATCATTCATGTAAACTGTTTTTTTGTTTTTCTACTGAATTTCTATTAGATCAAAAGGACGAAGTCCAACGTCAATATTAGTTTGAGTTAAACGAGGCTTATCCGCTTTTGTAGTATCAAAGATTACAACGCCCGGTTGCGAAAAGGAAGCATCCCCCATATAAAGCCTTCCGGATTTTGTTAACAAGAGTCCTGAAATATTTCCAGCACTTGCAGAAAAACTTAAGATTGTTTTTATTCGCTGTCCTGTAGTTGGATTAAATTGTTGAATTGATTTGTTAAAGCTAGAATCTAACACCGAAGCATAGCCTTCATTCTCATCCTTAATTTGCATTCCGAGAATATCGCCACCTGCATCTGATTCTGCATATAAAAAATTATTTCGAAATGTTTTCGTAATCAGACTAAACGCTATTATCCCACCATCGAGTTTACTGATAAACCCTAACCTGTTAGGCGCACACATAGCAAGAAAGAATTCTCCACCAATAGAAATTTTTTGAATTCTACTCGTTGGATTCCTGGATTTAAAGATATAGGTTTTTACTACGCTATCAGTATTCACATCTAGCTCAATAAGAAGCGAATCACCATTAGGCGCTGGAATTCCAGAAGGATCATTTCTATCCAGTCTTTGCAATTGGACGTAAAGAGAACTGCCTTCCAGATACATTTGTGACATTTCAGGAATCCCATCGGGACCTGCAATACCGAATGAAGTTGTTTCCGCATAAGAACCTAAGTCAATATTGCGAATGACGGCTCCGGAATAAGGATTTACAACCAGTAGATTTCTACTGTTATAAAGTGTGATATACGCCTTATTCTCATTTACCTTAACTATATCCTGCGGATTATTACCTTTACCCACTGAATACTCAGCCTCCGGCAAAAATCCTGTTGCAGGGTTTAAAATTAAAATACTGTCCCTGTTAAGTCTATTGATAATAAAAACCTTTCCATCTATAAATTTCGCCACTGCATCAGAGTGAATATTAGCCACAGTCGGAACTGCAAGCTGTGCATCTGGATTGATTACTGCAAATTTGCCACTACTTCCAAAATCACTTGTCACAACCCCTACTCTCTCGAGTCCCGCTCCCGGCACGACTAGGAGGCTATTTAAGAATATGCTCTCAATTGGTGGTCGCTTGATTTCATTACAAAAAGAAAAGAAGAGGAAAAAAAATACCACCGATATATTTTTGATTTTATTTAGTATGATTTTCATATCAATTCTTTTGCTACCACTATCATATTTTTAAATAGGGACTTTGTGGAAAGTTTTTTTTGCTTCATAAATAATCAATGGATAATAGAATTATTATAAAATAGAGAACAATATTAATTAGCCGCAAAATCAAAACCTTAAAAAGCCTGGGGAATATCTTTGATTCCAAGTGCGTCTAGTCGCTTAGATAGTTCAGGAAGACGACGAGTAGGTATTCTAGGCAAAGCGTGATGTTCGTAATGATAAAACATATTGTAAGTTAAATAGGAACGCCATACTCCCCTAATAGAGCGAGATGGATTTTTCATATCGTCACAATCATGATGAACCATCCACACGGCAAAAAAGCTAGCAAAGCTTTCGGCTACTATCATAGCAATCAAATGCGCCAAGAATAAAGTGGGAAGAAAATAAATTCCAATGCTATAAAAGCAGATAATCCAAATTAACTCCCACTTCATCCAATAGACTGTAGAAGAATGATTGGAATTCCAGGCAAACCGATGAGAAAGAATTGGATATTGAAATCCGCGATATAAAGTTTCAAATGCACTAAACTTTGCAGCTCTACCCTCTATATCCTCTGATCCGAGACAATGCCGATGGTGTTGTAAATGAATATAGCGAGTTGCATGTAGACAAGAAAGCATAAGCGGGGAAAGAAATAGTAAAATACAATCGCAAACAAAAGTAGGAAGACTTAGGTTACGATGAAATGCCTCATGTGAAAGCCTGAGTCCGGTTAAAAAAAAGAAAAACCATCCAATGGCAGCTAATATCCATATGCCGGATAAAACAGACCACCAGGCGAGAATCATCCAGGGAATCCAAAGAACTAAGTCCAATGCGATTTCGTGCGGACGAAGAGAAACTAAATCACGCCATTTCAAGATCATACACTATTTGATTCATTCTTATATAAGCTTAGTCAAATCTTTTTTGGAAACCTTATTAAATTAAGATTTTTCCTTTACTAAAAAAAGCGGGTAATAACAAAATCTAAATATGAAAAAATTCATACTTATAATTTTTGCTTTCATTCTAAACAATTGTCAATCGAAGGATATAGAAGGATTAACCTATTCGAAGGGTGCAACGGAAAAAGAAAAAATTATCTGGTTACTCAGTTCTTTGAATGGTAAAAATTTTTCTGATACTCAGCCAACTCTTAGCATTTACGACGGAAAGATTTCTATTTTCGGCGGATGCAATGCTGGATCGGGCAAAGTAAATATTTCCGGTAATAAAATTAAATTCGAATCTGTTATGGTGACAGAGAAGGCATGTATAAGTAACGGGAAAGGAATTCTGCTATCAGAAGCAGAATACTTTCAAGCTTTAAATAAAATAGAATCTTATATTCTTAAAGATGAGATTTTAATTTTAAGCGGCTCTTCTACAAAATTAGAATTTAGCAAAAGACCAAAAGTTAAACCGAAAGATATGCAGACTACTCTTTGGAAATTAAATACAATTTTAGATTCCGGAATGGCAAGATCTCTTTTTGTTAATTCAATTATTTCCATTACAATTCAGGACAAAAAAATTTCAGGAGACTTTGGATGTGGAAATTTTGAAGGCATTGTTATATTTGATACAAATAATTTTCATGTTTCTGAAATAAAAGAAAATATAGTTGGTTGTAAAATTCCGAAAATCAATTACCAAGCTAAAGATTTTTTGAAGCACCTAGCGCGCATGGATGTTTATAAAATAGAAGAAAATCACTTAACACTAAAAAATAAAGACGCTAGCACCTGGCTTGTATTTATTGCCGATTAATATGAATTAACCGCTAGAATAATTATTTTACTTGTCTAAATCAATTATTCTATAAATTCTATTTCAATGGATAATAAAAATATTTTTAAACCTATCTTTACAAAGCCGTTTGGAATAGTATTTATAATTTCCCTATTGGTTGGATCATCTCTCTTCGCTATATTTTATGAAGCGGAGAGTAGAAGAAAAAAGAATGCATTGCTATACAATACAATCCAAAATAATTTGCCCACTCATGAATTAATCGAAGGGACTATTTTCCCACTCGATGAAAAAAAGATAGTGTCCCCATTCAAACAAATACCCTGCTTAGTTTATTGGTATTACAAAATAGAAAAATATACAACCACTGACTCAAAAGGTAAATCGCAAACTTCGACTAGAATAGTAGATGAGGCTAATGATAGATTACCGTTTGAAATCAGAACACGTAAAAACGATTTTTATAAAATTTATACTACAATGGAACGCATAAAGCATGATTACTCCGAAAATATTTCTCCTGTCGAAGTAGAGGATCAAAGTCATTATGAACTCGTTTTAAAAGAAGGAGATATAGTTTCTGCATTGATAAAAAAAGACTTTGATCGAGCCTTAGTAAAGAATGAAATTTTAATTTACAAAGATACGAAAGAAGTATGGCTTGCCGATTTAAAGAAACGCACAGAAATAAAATGGCATTTTGTCATGCTTGGAATTTTTGTTTTTGCATTTATTTCAATAACAACCTTTACTTATTTTTATATGCGAAAATTGCAATTACTTTCGAAATTGTAATTTTTTATATTACGTTTAAGCTTAGCCTTTCTTGCAGCCAATCGGTATTAGCCAGGATTTTTTTAGTTTTCTTGTTCTTGCATCACCGGTTACTGGAATTTTATAGCCGGTAATCTCTTCGATATTAGCTACAGTAGTTAAATACTCATCCAAGCTTTTACGCTTTGCCTCGGAGCTATTAGGAATTATCCAAGCGATTACATCCTCTTTGCCTCGAATGATAACTTTCCAATAAGCATCCGGTGTTCTTACTCCGTGAGACTCCACAAAGTAATCATCCTCGGCATTAGTTCCCCAAACAACGCCACCTAAAACTAATAGCTCGTCAATATCACGATAGCATTCCACAATTTCTTCCGTCAATAACCAGGCTCCACGATTCATTCCCGCTGCTTGCGGTAGAATATTTGTCATATAATTACTTTGCTTCATAGCTACAGGAGAAAAATCCAAATGATTTGCAGGAACCTGATGACCGCGATCATAATTTTTGCCATAAACTTTCGTGCTAGTCTGTTGACATTCTCTGGGGACATCTGGATCAAATGTAAATTTTGCCTCTCGCGGCTCATCACCAGTATCCCTTTGAGCGTTATAGCGAAACTTCACAGGTGCTCTTTCCTTACAATCTAACCAGAGCGTAAAACCTTCGTATTTCTTTTCCAATAAATCCTTATCCTTATCAAGTATAATCACATCTTGCGGAATTTCATTCGGTTTAATTGGTAAAGGAATTTGCTCCGATTTTTTTTGTGGAACAGCACAAGTTATAATACATAATATGAGTAAGAGGTAAGAGATTAGTTTATTTAGTTTCATAATTTTCTCATTATTAATGGAATTTGATTGATTCATGTTACAACAACCCTAGATTATTTTTAGTCAAACATTTTCCGTTGTCTAACTATTATGAAGACTATTTCAATTTACTTACTCATTGCAGTTTTTTCTATCTATGCTCAAAGCTCAGGTATCGGAACTCCTGGTTCTGGAATAGGAACTCCTGGAACGGGACAGGGCAGCCCTGGTTCTGGAACGGGAACTCCCGGAACAGGACAGGGTAGACCAAGTGGAAGCTTTGGAACACCTGGCTCCGGTGTAGGGAGTCCTGGCACAGGTCAAGGCAACACAGGCGGAAATTCTGGTTCCTCTGGATCAGAGAACGGCAAATAAACATTAGTCACCAGACGGGAGGCTCTATTGTTAACTCCCAATTAGCCACAAACCTCTAAAATAACTTCTGTAGATAACTCCAAATATCCTCGTATAGCAAAGTTTCACCAGAACTAAGTGGCACAGGGATAAAAATAAAAGCAAGAGAGGCTAACATAAAATAGCCCAAAGCCTTTCTGCCTAAGCCTAATTCAGTCTCTGCATCGGGCACATAAGGATGTTCTACCTTAATGAGGTAAAAGATAATAAACCCCCAAATAACCCACGTAACGCTCACAAAACCCAGGAAGATAAAGACTAGGAATAAATAGTAAATCCATTTACGGTAGCCTTCCCCAAACAGGGCATAGATAATATGCCCGCCATCCAACTGACCAAATGGGAATAGATTAATTGCAGTCACTAAAAGTCCGACCCATCCAGCTTTAGCCAGGGGATGAATTAGAATCGTTGTAGTAAGAGGATCATAAGGTCCTAGAATCCACTGCCCGGTGTAATAGGTTAAAAGACTATCGCCAAAGTTAAGAACATTTTTTTGATGAGCAAAATCAGCAAGGTTTGCAAGCTCCGAAAAATAAAGTCCTACTATCCAGCAAGGGACAGATAGAATTAGACTCATGAAAGGTCCACCTACTCCTATGTCAAATAACTTTATCTTGTCTTGAATAGGTTCCTTAATTTGAATCACTGCCCCCATAGTTCCAACAGGGCTAAAAGGCATTGGAATAAAATACGGAAGAGTAGTTTTGAGATTATAGATTCGCGCTGGAATATAATGACCCATTTCATGACAAAAAAGGATAAATAGTAAGGCAAGAGCATACGGATACTCACGCCAAAATATTTCTTCAAGGAGCTGTTTGTTCTCGTTGAATGCAAACAGAATTGCCCAAACTCCTTCTTTGAATGTAAGAGTCAAAAAAGTGAGAACAAGTAACAAAATATGAAATCCGACTTTACTTTTCACTTGTACTAATCTTAATAGGTTTCAGGGTTCGTCAACTTCCTAAATTGTTTTTTAATAAAAATAGTCTCAGGATACGATAATAATATATATGTTCAATCTCAAAGATCTAAGTGTTAAAGCCAAAATCATTCTTTCGGTCGGAGTATTCCAAATACTTTCCCTCATTATTGCCATTCTAGGGACCATGGGTCTTAGCCGAATGGAGAAAGAACTCTCCATTACCTCGGATGTTTTTATCAATATCGAAGGTAATTTAAATAGCTTACTTTTTAGTATGGTAAATCGTAGAATGATCATCACTCGAATGATTACTACTGAATCTAAACCGGAATACTTAAAAGATCTGGAACTTGTTAAACAAATTGAGAAGGAAAGCTCTGTCTCCATTCCTGCCATTCGCAAATTCGTGAAAGAAAATGGCAGACGACTAAGCTCTAGCAAAGATGATGATGCTAAACTAAAAGAATTTGAGTCATCTCTAGATGAGCTAGAGAAGCTTACTACTGATTTATATGATGCAACACGCATTTATCAACAGAACATGGATGAGTATTTCAAATACGATACCCCAGACTGGAAAAAATTCCAACTTAAAAAAGATAGCTCTGACATTCTAAATCAAAAATCGATCGTTTACTCAAAATTTCTTGAGAAAGTCAGATTATTGAATAAATCTACATCAGATACCCTAGGGCAAACCAGCCAAGGATTAATAGGAACCTCTTATCAGTTAAAGCTTGTTCTTTGGATTGGCTATGCTATTTCTTTAATCGTTGTTGTTATCGTTACCTACATGATGATTCGCCGTATTGCTTATCCAATCATTTCGGCAGAAAAAATGGCAAACAGATTTGCAGATGGTGACTTAACTATTTATGTAGAAAACAATGCAAATGATGAGATAGGACGATTAGTTCGAGGGCTCAATAAAGCCTCCGAAAATCTTAAAAATGTTGTTAAGCAAATTGGAAATACATCAGACCATCTAGCATCTTCTGCAGAAGAACTTTCTGCTACTTCTAGAAATCTTGCAGACGGAGCAACCAACCAAGCTTCCTCCCTAGAAGAAACTGCTTCTGCAGTAACTGAGATTACAGAGTCCATTTCATATGTTTCTGAAAGTGCTCGCGACCAGGAAAAAGAAGTAATCGAAACAAATAAATCGATGAACGAGCTTTCTAAATCCATTATTCAAATTACTGAAACCGCACGCGCAGTAAACGAAGGCTCTCAGTCTGCTCTGGCTGAAGCAAAAGAAGGACAGGTCAAAGTAAATGAAACTGTAAAACGTATGGCTGCGATTGAGGAAAGCTCTGAGCAAATCTCCGACATCATCAATGTAATCAATGACATTTCCGAACAAACCAACTTGCTTGCGCTTAACGCTGCGATTGAAGCTGCAAGAGCAGGAGAGTCAGGAAGAGGCTTCGCTGTAGTAGCCGAAGAAATTTCCAAATTAGCCGCGAGGTCTCAAAAAGCAACACGCGAAATTGCAGAGCTAATTACAGATAGTATTACAAAGGTAAATGATGGTAAGCTCATCGTAGGACAAGTAGTAGAATCTCTTAATAAAATTCTGCATAAATCTATGGAAGCAGCTCAACTTTCTGATTCTATTTCCAATGCTACCAAGATGCAAAGCAGTGGAAACCAGAAAGTCCTCAAGTCCGTCACTACCCTTTCTCAAATGGCACAGTCTATATCTCGCGCTACGAACGAAATGAAAATTTCTTCTAAAGAAATTTCAAACGCTATCGAACAAGTAAACTCAGTAGCGCAAAATACTGCTTCTTCTTCAGAGGAAATGGCAGCGTCTACTTCCGAGTTAGCCGCTCAATCCGAAAAATTGAGCCAATTGATTGGTGTATTTAAGATAACGTAATTGTGATATTTGACCTAACCCCAAATTTCTATTTCCTGAAAAATTCTCTAGAAGGAAGCCCCTCTCCGGCGAAGGCGCTGGTCGGCGAAAGCCGAAGGGCGGAAGGAGAGGGGCGGGCTGGAAGCCGGGGAGAGGTATAATGTACACCTTAAAGCAACAATCTACTGATTCACTTGCGCGTGCAGGTGAAATGGATTTGAATGGAATCAAAGTCCAAACTCCCGTCTTTATGCCAGTTGGAACTCGCGGGACAATTAAATCTTTGACTTCGGAAGATATTCGCGAACTAAATTTAGACCTAATATTAGGAAATACTTATCATCTTTACTTACGTCCTGGAACAGAAGTTCTTGATTCTTTCGGTGGACTTAAAAAATTTATGTCCTACGACAAAGCACTATTAACCGACAGTGGTGGCTACCAGATATTTAGTCTCAATGGACTTTTCAAATATCAAAAAGACGGAGTCAAATTTAGCTCGCATATAGATGGTTCAAAACATGAATTTACTCCTGAGAAGGTAATCGATATTCAACGCTCGATTGGCTCCGATATCATGATGGTGCTCGATGATTGTGCGCCTTATGGTGCAGATCGAGAAAGATTAGAAGAATCACTAGTAAGAACACACTACTGGGCAGAAAAATCAATTCGGCATTTTGAAAAAAAACGAAACAACCAGAACCTATTTGGCATTAGCCAGGGTGGAGTCGATATAGAATTAAGAATTAAATCACTCGAATTTATAAACTCTTTACCTTTCGATGGAGTTGCAATTGGGGGACTGTCAGTAGGTGAACCTAGACATGAGTTCCTTCGTATTTTAGAAGGTATCTCATCTTATTTCGATCCAAACCGTCCTCGCTATCTAATGGGCGTAGGGACTGTTCCTGACATACTAGATGGTGTAAAAAATGGAATTGATATGTTTGACTGCGTATTGCCAACGCGTAATGCACGCAATGGACAGGTATTTACTTCGTATGGAAAAGTGAATTTACGAAATGAATCGCATCGTTTTCAAGAAAAACCGATAGATCCAAATTGTAATTGTAAAGTATGTAAAAATTATAGTCTTGGTTATATTAGGCATTTACATAAAGTAAAAGAATTATTAGCTTTTACCCTGAGCACTTATCATAATTTATTTTTTATGAAAGAATTTATGAACGGTATTCGAAAATCAATTTATGATTCTACGTTTTTAGAATATTATACGAACTGGAAAAAATTATACGTTTAATGCAAATTTTATCGTTGACTTATTTTATTATAGTGGATTTATATATTAGTTGCCAAAAATACCTCAAACTGATTATTAATAACCAAGGAATGGATTAACAAGAATGGAAATCACAAGAAGAGAGAACAAAAACATAGTAATTCTTGACATTAATGGTGAAATAGACTTATACAACGCACCTGAAATAAAGGATATAATTGCTAAATTGATCGAAGAAAAAAGATATCAAATTATCATCAATTTAGAGAAAGTATCTTACATTGACTCTTCCGGAATTGGTGCCCTTATTTCAAGTCTATCAAACTTAAAGAAATACCAGGGTGGTTTAAAAATCATCAATGTCGCTGGTTCTGTTAGGAAAGTTTTTGAGTTAACAAAGCTTACATCTTTCTTTGAAATTTTCGATGCCGAGGCTGACGCTGTTGGCGCTTTTAAATAATCAACTTCTGATTGTTTAAAAAAAAATTCATGAGAGTTTCAATTCACAAGTTTACAAAATTTTTTTTTCCTGCCTTATCTTTCTCTCTTATCTCTTGCGGAGCAACGCTACCCCTGCAAGAGATAAGCACTGCAAAGCAAGAAGTAACAAGAGCAAAACTATTTCAGTCAGAGAAATATGCTAAAACAGAATTCGATGAATCTAGAACTAGTTTGCTAGGTGTTCATGAAAATCTCTCTAGTTCTAGTCCTGACATAAAAAAAGTTACGCAGCTTGCCCAAACTTCTACAGATAAAGCTCACGCTGCGATTAACAAGTCTTTACCTAATTATGTAAAAGAGTTGCAGAAAGAAGTTGATTCGTCTCTCGAATCAGCTAATGCAGCTTTAGCAGAATCTCTTGCCTCCGATATCTATGAACAAGCAAGTCTCTTAAAAACAGAGGGAGACGAAATGGTAAAAAATGCAGACGCCAAACTTGCAAAGAATGATTCAGTAGGAAATGAAATTGCTTATAGTGAATATGAAAAAGGTATAAAGCGCTACAAAGAATCTATCCAAGTTTCAGAAAAAGCTAAAGATTTAAGTCTAGCACAAACCCAAGCGATTATTGATTCCTCCTCTGACATAGAGACTAACCTCGACCTAATAGAAAAATATTCTAATAAAGATAAAACTATTCAATCCAAAACTTCTGCATTAAGAGAAGAATATAAGTCCTCCATTTCTCTCATGGAAGCAGGTAGTTTACGGGATGGATTTAAAAAGGCAGAAAAAATTCGCGGCGAGTCAACGGAACTCATGACTTCAGTTATCTTACCTTATGCAAAAGAAAGAATTAAACTCGCTACAGTAAAAATCGATGACGCGGAAAAGCTACTTAACAGTTCCGAGAAAGGCGCAAAATCTTCAGTAGCCTCTGATAATCTAACAGCATCGAAGGAAGCATTTACCTCTTCTGTGGATTTATTAGGGAAAGAGAGATACTATGATTCCATTCAACAAAGTGATGAATCTATAAGATTAGCAGAAGAGACTCTCAAAACAAAGCAAAATTCAGAAGCTGATTTATCTGCCAAAAATCGCTCTAGTGATAATCATTCAGACAAAGCGCGAGAAGAAGCAGATGCGAAAGATTCAATCCCCGTTAAGAAAAAAGAAAAGACTGAGAAAGTAGAAAAGAAATCTACCTTAACAGAAAGTAAGATTCAATGGAAAAAGCATATTGTGCAAAAGCGAATTCCACCTGAAACACTTTGGAGAATTGCTGCTGATAAAAAATATTTAGGTAATAAAGATCTCTGGAAAGAAATCTACAAAGCAAATCAAAAAAAGATTTCAAATCCGAATTTGATCTACCCCAACCAAGTAATTTTAATTCCTACAACGATCGAAAAATCCAATCCTAAAAAACAAACCAAAGTAAAAAAATAAAGAGTAAATTACTTTCGGCAAAATGAATGCGTGTAAAATTTGTTTTATGGACAGATTTTACACAAATCCAATCAACAAACTAGAACCTTCTGATTTTACAAATCTTGTACACTTAGCTCTTGAAGAGGACATGCCAGACAAAGATATTACATCTGAATCCATATTTCCACCAGAGCAAAAGGCAAGTGCAACCTTGTTTGCCAAGGAAGCCGGAGTTCTAGCTGGAGCAATCGTTGTTGAAGAATTAAAACGACAAACAGGAAATCTATTTTCTTACAAAATATTAAAACAAGATAGTGAGGCATTTAAACCTAAAGAGACTCTTTTAACTCTAGAGGGAAGTCTAATCGTGATTTTGCGCATAGAGAGAGTTCTATTGAATTTTTTACAATACCTCTCAGGCATTGCAACAGAGGCAAATAAGATTTCTAATAAATACGAAAATCGTTTATTAATTTTTGATACACGTAAAACTCTTCCAGGATACCGCAAACTTGCCAAGTATGCAGTCTATACAGGGGGGGCTTGTAATCATAGACAAAATCTTTCCGATATGGGGCTAATCAAAGATAACCACGTAGCCATGTCAGGCTCTATACTTGAAGCAGTAACTAAACTCAGAAGTAATTTCCCTAACAAAAAAGTAGAACTTGAAATAGACGGTTTATTCCAATTAGACGAAGCCTTGAAGGCATCTCCCGATATTATCCTATTGGACAATTTTAGCCTTGAGGATACGAGAACTGCGGTAGAGAGAATTAGATTAGAAAAACCAAATATTCGCATTGAATGTTCGGGGGGAATTACTCCCGAAAAATTGGATTCACTTTCTGAAATTGGATCTATTGGAGTAAGCATGGGTTATCTCACGCATACGACTCGATTCCTCGATCTAAGTCTAGAGATAGAGAGCCACTAATGGGATTCTTAAAACAAGAAGTCAATAAAGATACGCTGTTTCAAGCCATTGCTGAAAGGTTTAACGAAGAAGACCAAAAGTTAATTAATAGAGCTTATGAGTTAGCCGAAGAAAAGCACAAAGACCAAAAAAGACATTCAGGCGCACCGTACATCATTCATCCGGTTAATGTTGCTTATGTCCTAAATGAATTAAGACAAGAACCGAACGTTATTGCTGCTGGACTTCTGCATGATGTAATCGAAGATACAAGTTATTCAAAGGATGATATGATTCGTGATTTCGGAAAAGACATTACGAAACTAGTAGAAGGCGTTACAAAAATGTCTAAGGTCAAGAATAAGACCCGAATGAACTTTGAAGCGATTGCAGCAGAAAATCTTCGTAGGATGCTAATGGCAACAGCAAAAGATCCGCGGATAATTGTGATTAAACTAGCAGATAAAACGCATAATATGCGCACTCTCCAATTTCATAAACCAGAAAAACAGAAGATAATTGCACAGGAGACTCTTTCTATCTACGCACCATTAGCCGGTAGGCTCGGTGTATATAAAATTAAATCCGAGTTAGAAGATCTAGCATTTCAAATATTGGAGCCGGAGGCATATCAGGATATAAAAGAAAAAGTTGCTGCAAAAAAAGCAGAACGTGATAGTTTTATTGAGACTGCCAAAATTATCATCAAGCAGAGACTAGCTGAAATTAATCTAGACGTGCATATAGAAGGAAGATCAAAACACTTTTATTCTATCTATAAAAAAATGAAAGATAAAGATAAAACCTTTGATGAAATTAATGATCTAAGAGCAGTTCGAATTATTACAAACGAAGTTAGAGATTGCTACGGGGTATTCGGTGTTGTCCACAGCATATGGACACCTGTCCCCGGAAAGTTCAAAGATTATATAGCAACTCCAAAAACGAATCAATACCAGTCCTTACACACTGCTGTCATCGGACAGGATGGTAGACCGTTCGAGATTCAAATTCGCACTGCGGACATGAATCATATCGCCGAACATGGAATAGCCGCACACTGGGCGTATAAAGAAGGAACTTCATCAAAAGATGTATCCATGACTGCCAAATGGATAGAACGAATTCGAAACTGGAGTGAATCTAGTTCAGACTCAAAGGAATTTTTAGAAGATTTAACACATGAACTCCACGAAGATGAAGTGTTTGTATTTACACCGAAGGGGGATATTTACAATTTTCCGAAGGGATCGACTATTCTTGATTATGCGTTTCGCATTCATACAGATGTAGGAATTCATGCAAAGGGCGCAAAGATAAGCGGGAGAATGGTTCCACTCAGAACTGAACTTAAATCCGGTGATCAAATCGAAGTCATAGCGGATAAGAAGGTGAAACCATCACCTATATGGTTACGCATTGTTAGAACATCTTCTGCCAAACAAAAACTACGACAATACTTTAGAAAAATCCAAGATGATACAGCAAATGATGTTTCAGTTTCCTATGTCGCCAAATTACCGAGCGAACCAATTCCCGAAATAGATTTAAATACGTTAAAGAAAGTAAAATCGGATAAAAAGAAAAATAAAGAAAAGCGAGAAGTCAGCATAGTCGTTGCCGGTATTAAAGATATTCTAGTACGACTTTCATCTTGCTGCTCTCCTTTGCCCGGAGATGAAATCGTAGGCTTCATTACCCGAGGACGTGGCGTAAGCGTTCATAAATCAAATTGTGATATCGCAAAGAATCATTCCGACAAAAAAAGAATTGTCAACGTAAGATGGGATGGAGTAAACAATCCAGTTCCAGTTCGAATAGAAGTGAAAGCTTATGATAGGCAGGGAATTTATTTAGAGATGGTGGAATCTATTTCTAAAACAGAAACAAATATTTTAGAAGCCGGTGCAAGTTCAGCCGGCGAAGGCACATTACTCGCAAGATTCTTAATTGAAATAGAACATTTAGATCAGTTGCAAGAAATTTTAGATAATATAAGATCGATTAAAAACATTCTCTTTGCGGAGAGAGTTGTAGAAAAATAGTTTTTCGAAATTTCCCTTGACGCAATTTTAATAGGAAATACAGGATTAAATACACGCAGATTAAACAAAAGGATTTATTATGAAAGGAATTATACTCGCCGGTGGTTCGGGCACTAGACTCTATCCAGTAACGAGAGTTGTAAGCAAGCAACTCATGCCAATCTACGACAAACCAATGATTTACTACCCACTTTCTACACTCATGCTTGCTGGCATTAAAGATATTCTAATTATCTCTACACCAAATGATAGTCCCCTATTTCGTTCTTTGCTCGGAGATGGCTCTGACTTCGGAATTAAAATTTCATACGAAATTCAACCATCACCTGATGGTCTCGCACAGGCATTCATCATTGGAGAAAAGTTTATTGATGGGGATAATTGCTCTTTGATCCTCGGCGATAATATTTTTTATGGACACGGGATGATTGAGAGTCTGGTAGATGCTACAAAACTAGAAAATGGAGCTGTTATTTTTGGATACTATGTAAATGATCCTGAGCGCTATGGTGTTGTAGAATTTGACAAATCAGGAAAAGTATTAGGCATAGAAGAAAAACCACTAAAACCAAAATCAAATTATTCAATTCCAGGACTTTATTTTTATGACACAAAGGTTTGTGAGTATGCAAGAAATTTAAAGCCTTCCCCTAGAGGAGAATTAGAAATTACTGACCTGAACAAAGTATACCTACAAAAGGGACAACTCACCGTTAACCTCTTAGGTAGAGGTATAGCCTGGTTTGACACCGGAACGCATAACTCACTACTGGAAGCTTCTCAATTTATCGAAGTAATTGAAAACCGTCAGGGGCTAAAGGTGGGTTGCCTCGAAGAAATATCCTTTCGTAAAAAGTATATCGACAAAGAACAACTTTTAAAATTAGCAGAACCAATGAAAAAAAATGGATATGGACAATATTTAATAAGGCTTGCCAATGAACATCCAATCGACTGAATTTGAAGGACTCTATGTAATTGAACCAAAAGTGTTCAAAGATGATCGTGGTTTTTTTTACGAAAGCTATTCAGACAAAGCCTTCGCTGAGAAAGGATTAAAATTTGACTTCGTGCAGGATAATCACGCGAAGTCTACGGACACGGGAGTCATACGCGGATTACACTACCAGAAGCCACCGTTCGATCAAGCAAAGCTTGTGCGCGTTACCAAAGGTGCTGTCTATGATGTGGTCGTTGATCTAAGACAAAGCTCTAAGACATATAAAAAATGGTTTGGTGTGGAACTAAGCGGTGGAAATTTTAAACAGCTTTTAGTCCCACGTGGCTTTGCTCACGGCTATTTAGTTTTAAAACCGGAAACAGAATTTCTATACAAAGTAGACAATCTGTACAGCAAAGAAAGTGAAGGCGGAATTCTCTGGTCTGATCCAACTTTACAAATAGATTGGATGATCGCAAAACCACTATTATCCGATAAGGACGCCAAACTTCCGTTACTCGCTGATTCTCTTGGAATCTTTCCTTGAAAGTCATCGGCGAGAGAAAAGAGAGAACTCCACAGGAGTGCTTACTAGCTCAGGATAAATTAATATCCGAGCTAGAAAGACTTCGTCCTTTTAAAAAAAAGAAAGGCATTATTTTAAAGTTTAAAACCTGGAAAGAGTTAGATGATTTTAATTTACGAAGGGCGATAGATTACGTTGAAACAACATGACAATTTAGTTCGAGTTTGTTTATTGCTCAGAAAAAACAAAGTAGACTTTGTAGTTATCGGAGCAAGAGCCTGTGCTTTACATGGATATGTTCGCGCGACGGAAGACATTGATATTCTAATTCAAAAAGAAAAGAGCAATCTAGAAAAAGTAATTCATGCGGTTAAAGAACTATATCCGCATATAGAAGAAGAAATTACTCCCGAAGATTTTTATGCAAGCATTGTAATTAAAATATTGGATGAACCGGAATTAGATTTAACTATTAGTGCTTGGTCTTTAACCTTTGAAGATGCACAAAAAGATATTTGTAAAATTATTCTGGATGATGTCGAAATTCCCTATCTCGGTTTAGAATCTTTAATCAAAAGTAAAGAAACGGAAAGGGAACAAGACATCTGGGATGTAAAAGTTTTAAAAGAAATTAGGAACAAGAAATAGTATTAATTAAGCAAGCAAGACCTCTCACGGTTTTTCCGCCCTGCGCTTGATCGCGCCCTTCGCCTTCACATGTTCGAGGTGACCGTTAACAATAAAAACTACTTTTTCACAAGCTCACTAGCAGTCTGTAAAATTTCTTCTAAGTAAGAACCGCCGCCAAGAGATAGAGAATGAATGCGTCCTTGTTTATCTATTAGTGCTGTCATGGGAATAGCAGAGACCATAAATGTTTTATGTAAATCGCCTGACGCATCTCTAACTGTGGTAAATTTATGTTTTGCGCTCTTGCTATATTTTTGGATGAGTTCAGCGTCTTCGTTTGATACAGCTAATACTTGGATAGATGGATTTTTTTCGGCGAACTCAGAAAGTCTTTCGTGGGATGCACGACAGGGTCCACACCAAGTAGCCCAGAATTCTACGATGGTTACTTTATTTGCGATGTCTTTATTAGTGAATATTTTCTTTTCACTCATGCCTTCTAATTTAAAATCTGGCATTGGTTTTCCAGTGAGTTGTTTTTTAACTACAGCGAATTCGTCTGGCTTTGCTTCTAACTTGATTGCAAGCTTCATTGGTTTTTTCTCACGCTCAAACTCGACTAATACTTCGTAGCCCACACCTTTCGATTGAATATAACCAATTAATTCTTTCGCTTCCTTCACAGGAATAGAATCTACTTTTTTAATTAAATCTCCTGATTTGAGTCCAGCTTTTTCCGCAGGAGTTCCATGAATCGCTTGCTGAATGCTAACACCATTTGGCTTACTCTCGATTGAAATTCCAAGCCAGGGCTTTACTTGCTCAATACTTTGTCCAATCACCGAAAAAGAAAAAAGAATACAAAAGATAAAAAGAAAAATGGTTTGTTTCATAAAAGTATAACTCCGCTAATTAGCCTATTATTTTATTTAGACATCTCGGAGCAACCTTTGTTTTCGCGCATTTTAATAAATCGACTTCTTGCAAAATGAATCTAGTAGACACGCCCCTGGTGAATAACGCATAGTATACACTTCCAATAAGAAGACTATTATTCCAAAAATGCTAAGTCGAAGGTTGGTGCTTAGTAGATTTGCGCCACTTTGTAAAGGGGAAAGATGCAGCTAACCGTTGTTTATTCCTATTCCGCTAGAAAGAAAATGAAAACTATTTGACATGTTTTAGAGCCAGGTTTTTCTTGGATACTAGAGGAATATCTTACCTAACCCTCGACTCCGCAGTTCTTGTTGAATACTCAGAAGTAGCCCCTTCCCTGAGGACGGGAATAGGATAGAATTATGGGAGAAGTTGGATGCAAATTACTAGAAAGAAAAATTTATGAAGAATCATTTGGTTTTATTATTACTTATTCTAATCGGATGTTTAATGAAACCTAACTCTAAAGAGTGTGAAAAAGAAATGCAAATAAGAAACATACTTTGCTCGTCTTATTTACTGGATTCATCTGCAAATAAAAAATACTCTAATGAAGAGTTGTTAATGGTATGTAGGACTATCCCTTGTAGGTAACGTTCTTGGAATGGAAAGAAAATTAGAAGATTTTAATAAGACAACGCTGTTTTGATGGTGTTTGGAATTACAAATTCGCTTGAAGCTTTAAGGACTAATGAACAATCTGCAAATATGCAAACCATAAATTCTTTTTCTCTTTTTTACATGTGCATTGCGAAAAATAAAGAAAATATTGAGGCTATATAAAAATGAATACAACAACTAAAACTGTTCATATTGACATTGAAATACCTGAAAAATTATTTCTATCTCTTGGCGAAGAAATAGCCTTATTTAGAGGTAATATAAAATTATACGCAGCCATTTTTTTATTTCAATCTCATAAATTATCTTTAGGAAAAGCTGCTGAGTTTGCAGGAGTTTCTAAGGATTTTTTTCTAGACTTATTAAATCAGTATAAAATTCCTATTATTGATTATTCAAGGGAAGATTTGAATGAGGAACTAGCTAGATTACAAGAATGCTAATTGTTTCAGATGCATCACCGTTGATTAGCCTTGCTTTACTCGATAAGCTAGATTTGCTTGATCATTTATTTAATCAAGTCTACGTACCAGAAGAGGTATATAGAGAATTAACCCAAAAAGATAAACCTTATTACGATAAATTCATAATTTATTTAGATGGAAAAGTTAAAAAAGTAAAAGATCAAACTTCTGTTAATATTTTGAAAAATGATATTGATGCTGGGGAAGCTGAAGCAATAGTTCTGGCGATTGAAGAAGGAATCAAAGATATATTAATTGATGATAATAAAGGTAGAAACAAAGCTAAACTGAATGGGTTAATTCCCATTGGGATTGTAGGTCTTTTATTAAGAGCGAAACAGAAAGACTTGCTAATAGAAATCAAACCTTTATTAGATAAGCTAATGAATAACAAAAGAAGGATTTCGCAGGATTTATACGATTATGCAATTCTTCTAGCAAACGAGAGCAAG
>JANMOF010000165.1:0-6675 GCA_031368925.1 Leptospiraceae bacterium | reverse complement strand
AGATTGAAAATGATTTCACTTCCAATTCTTTTTCTTTTCCCGAGCCATAATCAAAAATATTAGAATCCATAATCACTTGCGGAGTAATAAAATACTGAAATGGTTTAGAATTTTTATGATCATATGGTCTATACCGAGAAGCAATACCACTTCGAAAACCAATTCTATCATTCCAACCAAGTGTAGAATCAAATTGAAATAACTTTTCATGTATATAGGGTGTAATGCTTTCCTCATAATTCAGCCAATGTTGCCTTGTATGATGAATGTTGCTATTGATGGCTTCTTCCAAAATTTGCTTCTCATTTCTAAGTTGGTCTTCTAAAAAGGCACTATTAAAACTTCCATGGAGTCCAATCTGAAAACCAGAATCCAATAATTCTTTCAATGCATTACGCACTCTCTCATCCGTTCGGATATCATAAGAAGGATCAATCAACCAAGATCTAAAATTTTGTCTTCTCGTTGCCGCATAGATATAAAAAACAGATTTTATATTGTATTTTTGGTCTGCTTCTTTCCAAAATTCAAAAGGCCAATAGTCGGGAGTAGAAAAAAGAAATGAAATTGTTTTCTTTAGCTGAGACGAAAAAGACTTTGGAGTGGCGATTGACTTCAAAGTTTTAAATCCATTGAATGCAGTTTGCTTGAGCCTGAGCTGAATAGTTTTTTTTATATAATCAATATCATGAGAGTATTCTATAATTGGTTTTAGCTTTATTCCAAAACCAAACGTTGGAAATTTTTTTTGAATGAATTGTTTTAATTGGGCAAACATTACATTAACCACAGGAATCGAAAAAGTTTCTTTATTCTTTCTTGGGTGGCGCAAGGAATAACTTCTGATTTTATTTCCGCTTTGTTCAAACCTGTATTCTTCTAATCTAGAAAGAAACACAAATGCATTCCAAAAAATATCATAACCAAGCGCATAATTTTTATCATCCACAGAAGTTCCTGCTATTATAAATAAATCCTCTGCCATAAATTCAACTTGTTCGGAGACAATTCCTTCCCTACATGGAATTTGATTTTCCCTTAGTTCTTTTTTCTTTAGATAATAAATGCAGTTTTCAGATTTGGTTTTGTCTTCGTTATGAGAAATTACTTTTAAACTAAACTCGCAAGATTCAATTCGCTCGAACTCATCTAAAATATATTGTAACCACGAACTATCCGAAATATCAGTCTTGATGAATAATATCATACAGAAAATTTCCGAAACCAAATTTCCAAATTCAAAGCTCCCCAGAGATCACGACTGAATTTTTCTGATTTCTGAATATTCTGTTCAATTTTTACAGTATTCCAAAAACCTCTTTCTCTTGCTGTTTTGCCTGTGAGAATATCAAGCGCGTATTCTTTCAAAGGTCCTGCGAGCCATTCATTGAGCGGTGTAGGAAAACCCATCTTATCCTTTCTCTGAATAATTTCTTTTGGCAAAATGTTGCGAACAGATTGCAAAAGCATCTGCTTTGTTTTTCCGCCGGCAAACTTCATAGTGGGTGGCATTTGTCCCGCCATTTCAACAATTCTTTTATCTAAAAGCGGAACACGAGACTCAATTGATACTGCCATACTCATTCTATCTTCTACATGTAGGAGTGCTGGTAACAAGGTCTTCATATCATAATAAGTCATTTTATTAAAATAGGATTTTGTCTCTGCCTTGTTGAAAATGGAAGAAAATTTTTCGAATACAGATTCAGGATTGATTTGATTGAATAAATCTGGACTTAAAATTTCTTTTAGGTGAAGAGATCGATTGACTAATTGAAAGTATCTTCTATCCATAGAATCAAATAGACCAGAACTAAACTGAGCACGAATCATAGGTAAATACTGCTTAAGCATTGGCATATTGGGAAGAATAGATTGTAAAGTAACAACATGATTTTCTTCTTCTTGATTTTCCAGAATGGTTCCTTTCAAACACTGCTCTAAATAAGCGACGGCATATCTAGCGTAACCGCCAAAAATTTCATCCCCCCCTTGCCCACCCAATACAACTTTTACATGTTTAGAGGCTAACTTCGAAACCATATACTGAGGAAATAAACCTGGTCCTGCCACTGGCTCATCCATGAAGTAAACAAGTGATTCAAAATTATCTAAAAAATCATGATAAGTCGGAAAGATTTCAAAGTGTTCACTTCCAATTGTTTTACTCACTATAGAAGCATAGTAGGTTTCATCGTATTGTGCAGAATCCTTGAATCCTCCGGTGAAAGTTTTGAGTGCGTTTGGATAATGTTTGGCAGCGAGTGTAGAAACTATACTAGAATCAAGTCCTCCACTTAAATAAGCTCCAACTGGAACGTCCGATCTCATTTGAATAGAAAGAGAATTTTCGAGAAGAACAAGAAGCTCATCAGAAAAACGTTCCATTGATTTTTCATCGTTCACTCTATATTGAATATCCCAATAAGAACTTTCAATCATTTTAGAATTCTTTACAATCATATAAGAAGCTGGCTCTAATTTATGAATATTCTTAAATAAAGTTTCTTTTCCAAGTACCATTTGTAGGATAAGATATTCATTTATACTAGAAGAGTCCGCCTGGGTTTTTATTCTTGGATGTTGAAGAAGAGCTTTTATTTCCGAGCCAAAGATAAAACACGAGTCATCCGAATAATAATAGAGTGGCTTAATCCCAAAATGATCCCGTGCGAGAAAAAGGGACGAGTCCTCGGAGTCATAAATAGAAAAAGCAAACATTCCATTCAAATAATCCAACGACTTTTTCCCATATTCAATGTACATTGTAAGTAAGACTTCCGTATCTGAATAGGTATGAAAGTTGTGTCCCTTTGCGATTAACATTTGCCGCAATTCTAAATAATTATAAATTTCTCCATTGAATACTAATGTATATCGTCTATCCTGAGATTGAAATGGCTGGCTGCCATTTTGAACATCAATGATAGACAAACGTTGATGACCTAGAACACAATTCGTGGCTTCAAAAATTCCATGATCATCAGGTCCTCTATGACGAATAGCATTCATCATATTCTGGAGTATTTCGCGGTTAGCCGCAAGACCTAGAATTCCTACAAAACCACACATCTCAACCGCCACCTATTCTTGTAGTGAGTCCTCGCTTAATTGCAAAGCGATTATATTTCTTAATGGCTTCTTCCGGATTCTCTCGATACAATTCAGAGAGTCCCCTATAACTACTTTTCCATCCGGAGAAAGGCCAGTGGTACAATACTGCCATTGTAAAATATCCAAGAGTTGTGATGCTACTGATCATTTTGCTACTGCTTATTTTTTGGTCATATCTAAGGACGAATGGAATTTCTGAAAACTTTGCACCAAGTAGTTTTAACTTAATAATCGTTTCCAATGTAGAAGTAAAGCCTAGACCCTTGAGTTGAATAAAACCGTTCCCGTAGACTCGAACAGCATCCTTTAATATCTTCCCTCGGTAAGACCGATATCCGCATGAAAAATCCTTAACTCCCTCAATCGAAAAAAGAGTTTTCATAAAAATATTAGCACATGCACTAATAAATGTTCGATACCGATTAACGCCTAGTTGCCCCCCGCCTTTTTGAAAACGAGAAGAAACTACAACATCGTATCCTTCCAACATTTTTTTAACATGGTCAGGCATATACATAGGTTCATGTGTATCGTCACAATCCATGCGAATTATAATGTCTTCTGAATTACAGTTCTCTGCAATGTATTCAAAGCCATCTCTCTCCGTTTCACCAAGTCCCCTATTAATCGAATGGTTGACGGGTTTAATCGGCATTTTCCTCGAATATTCCTCTAAGAGTTGAGGTGTATTATCCAAGCTTCCATCATTAACGACAATTATTTCATAATTATACTTTGATTCTTCGCAAAATTTTGCTATCTTTGGAAGTAAGCGAGGAAGAGATTCCTCTTCATTAAACGCTGGTAACAGTATCCAAATTTTCATAAATCATTCCCCTTTATCATACTTTCCATTTTCTGGAAATCATAAACAATTTAAAATAGCCACGAATCGTGCGCATAACTTTCATTTTGCTCTTACCCGCTCTTAAGGAAGTATCTAGTTTCATAGACACTTCTGACAACGTTGCATTTACTAGAATTAATTTTTTTAACATTTCAATCATGGACTCAAATCCGCGTCTTTCGATGATTCGATTTCCGAATTTGGATTGGAGTCGTAGAATAATTTCGCCAGTGTGAACTCTAAAAAAAGAACTCATTGTATGAATTCCATGAATTCCAAGTAATTCTTTTACTAAACCGTTGGCGATATGACTGAGTAGAATTCGATGCCAGGCTGTATTTGTCATTCCACCACCATAGGCATAAGGAGAGGCTAATACCACATCGTCACCTTCTCTTTGTTGCCTTTCAACCATCTTTGTAAAAGTTTCAATACGAGAGGTATTATCCCCCTCCATTGTAATTACTAAATCATTTGGTTTTAATTTATCATGCAAATATTCGAATCCTGTTCCAAACGCATAGCCAGGTCCGTAATTTGTATCATGACTGAGGATAGTTAGTATTAACTTCTCTTTATTAGATTCAGCGACTTCGACTGTCTTATCAGTGCTTCCATCATTCACTAAAATAAATTCGAAACTGTAATTTGATAATTCCGAATTTATTTTTTTCCAACCTTGTAAGAGCCGAATGATATTCGGCTCTTCATTGAGAACAGGTGTTATAACATATATTTTATTTTTCATGCTTTAATTGCACAGCCTTCTTTTGGTTCAGGCATTCCTAATTCTCTTCTTCTCTTAATTTGCCATTCGATTGCCTGAATGAGTCCTTGTTCTAACGCAATCTTAGGCTCGAATCCAAGTATTTCTTTGGATTTTTTTAAGTCGGGGATACGTCTCATTACATCCTGGTATTTTCCAAACGTTGCATAAGGAATTAATTTTATTTTTGGAGACTCATTGGGTCTTATCATTTTCCAAATCATCTTAGCTAGATTTTCAATAGTGATTTCCCTGTCGTTACCAATATTAAAAACTTCTCCGCGGGCTTCTGGAACTTCCAGGCATCTTGTGACTCCATTGACATGATCGGAAACAAATGTAAAACTTCTGGTTTGCTGTCCATCCCCATGCACTTCAATTTCTTCGTTGTCCAAAGCTTTGTTGATAAAAACAGACTGAGGACCACCCCACCATGTTAAGTTTTGATTCGGACCGTAGCCTCCAAAAAAACGAATGATTGCAAAATCCAAATTCATTCTTTCGCCATAAGCATAGATCATTTGCTCTTCGAACATTTTTGAAATAGCATACGCCCATCTTCTTACTTTAGGTCCACCCATCACCAAATTGGAAGTATCCTCAGCAAATGGTAAATCTGGATTCATTCCATAAACATCAGAGGTTGAGGCAGCGACTAATCTCGCGTTATTCTCAATGGCTGCCTTAACTAAATTCTCTGAGCCTAATCCGTTTATTTTCAATGTATCGAGTGCATCAGAATATCTAGGAATTTTATACGCTGCCATGTGGATAATTCCATTTACCCCATGCGCTGCCCTTAGGATAGAGCTTTCATTCATTATATCAATTCTATAAAACTCAAAGTTAGGGTTTTCTATGAATTCATTCATATTCTTTCCATCGCTTTGTGATAAGTTATCTACGCCTACTATATGGTAACCCTTATTCAATAAACTTTTACAAACATTAGAGCCAATGAAACCGGCAACTCCTGTGATCATAATTTTTTTCTTCATTTCAAGTCCTTATTATCTATTTTCTATTTAGTCATCGCATGTGAAATCAAAAAACTTCTATTTTCAAAGCCTTTTCAATCACAAAATAATTTTTTCCAGAGGGCTCTAATGAAAAGGTATATTTACATTCTCCATTAGAGCAGATTTTTCCATTCGATTTAATATTTTCCGCAGGTAAATATTTGTTCTGATCTGAAATATATTTTTCTCGATTCACACTTGGTGGAGAACTAGAATCAAGAGAAGAAACAATCAACGTCTTAGTTTTTTTTAAGTCTGCAAAGACTTCTAATTTTTCCATTAAAATTAATTTCGTAAATTTAGGAATCTGAGAAGATTTTAAATCAATATATGGACTAAGAGAAATCCAGTATTCCTCGTTTGAAATAGAAAACCTAGACGAGTCAAAAAGAGTATACGATTCAGTATCTTTGTTTTTTAACATAAACCGATTTGAAACTATACTTTGAAAATTAAAATATTTTTTAAAACTATTCACAGGGTAATTTCCAACGGGAATAACTCGATTACCCGCCATATATGTTTCGAGTAACGCATGATTTCGACTTTCTCCGAAGAAAAATATCGTATTTCCGATTGGATTTTCTAATCTCTCTTTGAGCACAAGATAATTGCTTAGAGACTTTTCTCGCAAGGAAGAAAAAGAATCAATCTGTCTAATTCTTGCTGGAATTAAAAAAAGTGTCCAAGTTAATAAAAAAGAATATAGCAAAAACTTAGAGTATAAATTGGAATTTAATTTCAAAAAATAATAAGGAAATAGAATAATCAAAAAAGGAAATGTATACTGAGAAGCTTTGTTATAGTTATAATAATGCGTTGAAGATTTTAAATTTATGAATAAAATTCCTAAGAATGCAAATAGCAAAAATAAATTTAACTTGAATAATTTTCTTGAATCCCAAAAAACAGATTTAAAAATACCAAAA
>JANMOF010000146.1:0-2237 GCA_031368925.1 Leptospiraceae bacterium | reverse complement strand
ACACTAGAAAATCTTAAGGTGTAAAAGTTTTTTTCTACTCAGACGAATCACGCAACGTAGCTTCTCGTTTCGCTGAAAATTCCATGCAATACGAATCCAATTTGATCTTCACTAAATTCAAAAAAGCAGATCGATGCGGCGTCAATTTTTTATCAAGTTGGTGGCTTCAAAAAGCCTCGAACTTTCTTTTAGATTAAAAAATTGACGGTAGCTGAGAGCTTTTAGCGAATAAATATTTCGTGTCATGGAGATTTTATAATTGAGGAAAAGAAAATTTTGAATCAATTATAATAGTTGCGGAGTGCTCGACGTCGAATTGTGCGCGACGTTTAAAATATATTCACTTTAGAAATAAGTGCATCAAGATTAAACTGTATTATCGACTTCTTGGAAGTTTTAGTTTTTCAGCAGGCTTTGAATTGTGGAATGGGAATTGGAGGAAAATCAATAGCCAATAAGTTGAATTTTATCAGCTACTGATTTTTGGGGTTACTTTTACTCTTCTTTTTTAAACTCAATTCCATCGAGTTTCATGGTTTTGGATTCGAGAGTTTTGGGTTCTTCAGAGATAACAAATTCTTTTGTCAGGTCATCTGATTTTGCGATAATTTTATCCGCAGAAATTTCGATTGCAGCATCCGTTAATTTGGGTAAGAAACTGTCGCCCGTTTTTCCGAGTGGAGGATTTAAACTAATCATTCCTTCTTCGGTAATTTCGATTGTTCCAATTTCAGAAGTCCATTTACCTGCAAATTTCTTTTGGTCTATGCTTAATTCCATTGTAGCAGATTCTTTTTTCTGTCCTGGGATTGCGGCTTTTTGTTTAATGCCACCATCTTTCAGAGCGAAAAGAGAAATTTCTGGAATGGTTGTTACAAGTCCTAAGCAGAAAATGAAAATCAAAACTAAAGGAGCTACGGCTTTGATAACTTTTCCAAGTGGTTCTTTGAAAATACTAGAAGCAACGAAAAGATTTACTCCAACAGGTGGTGTGATATAACCGATCTCCAAGTTTACAATCATGATGATTCCAAAATGGATTGGGTTTATACCGTAATGAACAGCCATAGGTGCAAGTAGGGGAGCTAAAACTAAAATTGCACTCATGATATCCATTACACAGCCAACGAGTAAAAGTAAAATATTCACTCCGATTAAGAAAGTTACTTTGCTTGAAATTAGCTCAGATAATTTTTCTACAAGTGTTTGTGGAATATTTTCGAACGTCATGAATTTATTTAAGCTTACCGCTAGAAGTAAAATCAAGAAAAGAGTTCCGAGCATTTCCGCACTTTCAGTTAGTATTCCCGGAATTTTCTTTATTGGTAAATCTCGATGAATGAAAACTTCTACTAGGATTGCATACAAAACAGCAACAGCAGCTGATTCAGTCGCAGTAAAAAACCCAGAATAGATTCCACCTAAGATAACACCTGGCATAAATAGAGCAAGAATCCCTTCTTTAATGGAAGAAATTATTTCGCTACCGACCCATTTTCCTCTTTCCATATTCCAACCTTTTACGACGGAATAAATGATTAAGGCTGTTAAGAGAAGTAGACCGGGTCCAATACCTGCAACGAATAAATCCATTACGGATACACCGACCATGATCGCGTAGATAATCATTGGGATACTTGGAGGGATGATAATTCCGAGCGTTCCACCTGAAGATAAAATTCCCATTGCGAACCCGGGATCATAACCTGCCTTTTTTAAAGCGGGGTACATGATACCACCAATTGCAATAAGAGTAACAGGAGAAGATCCGGAAATCGCAGCAAAGATACCGCAAGAAACAACAGCCGCAACCGCGAGTCCAGATGGAATCGGTGCTGTTAAACTGCTTCCTAAACGGATAAGTCTTCGCGCAATCGAACCATGCGTCATTAGATTTCCAGCTAAGATAAAAAGTGGAATTGCTAATAGAATTTCTTTATCGGCAGCATAGAATACATCTTCTATGATCCCTTTCATATTTCCATCGCCCATAGTTAGGAAGCAATATCCTGTGACTGCACCCATCATTACGAAGAGAGGCTGTCCTAATAAAATCATCGCAATTAAAAGTAGAATTAAACCAATACTTTCCATTATTTACCTCCGCCTAATAATTCAGCTTCTGCAGCTAATGCTTCTTCAGCTTCATTCACATCTTTAGGTCTGATCGAAGGGAATGCGAAAAATATTAAATGTCGAAGCCCCATTGTAAAAAGTGCGTATGGAATTACAGCTTG
>JANMOF010000123.1:0-2243 GCA_031368925.1 Leptospiraceae bacterium | reverse complement strand
GGTAAGGTGAAATTATGAAATACTATCGAAATACGAGAGTAAAAGAGGAAGTATGAAAAAGGTAATTTTATTGGTGTTGCTGATGCTCTGCACAGTCAACTGGATGTATTTGAGTGAGAATAAGTTAAAATGGGGCGGCTTGAATCCAGTGATTGGTTACTACATGAATCCCGAAATTGTAGGCTTTAAAAGTTTTCAGAGTAGCGAGGAGAGATTGGCTGATATTAAGAATGCGGCAATCGAATGGTTCCTCGCAGGTGAGAGTAAACTTTCATTTAAATTAGAAGGATTTACAAATCTTAAACCGCGTAGCTTTGAAACTATAAAATGCGATGGGGTGAGGCCTGATCTCCCACAAGGATCCGCTTTATTCTCATTTACGCATGATATAGATAGCGAATGCCCGAATGCTACCTGTGTTTATGTTTGGAGTTGTAATGATACAATCGTTCATACTGACGTTGAGTTTAATAATTCTGAGTTTAATTGGTCTTCCCTAGAAAGTGATGGCGATACATTGAATTTAAAAACGGAAGCCCTAAAGTCTTTCGGTTATATGCTCGGTTTAGGGCACTGCTTATCAAGCGACGGACCGAACGATTGTTTAGGAAGAACCGGTACCGATCCTACTCCTGGGTCGGTAATGCATAAATTTCCTGAGGTTGGGAAAAAAGAAAGAATCACAAAGGATGAAATAGATGGTATTCAAGCCGTGTACGGTAAAATGCTTCTTCCTTTTCCGAAAGATGGGAATAATAAGATTACGGACGAAGAAATAAAATTCATTCAAGAACAAATTGAAATTGAAGCTTCTGCTGGAATTACATCTGAAACAGCGAGACAGAATGCTGCAAAAACTTTCATAGAACTTTCTGATTATGCGACTAGACGATCCTCTAAAGATATTAAAGCACAATATGAATATTTCTATACTCGAGTTAAGGAGCAGATGGGTAGCATGGAATTAGAAGATTTAAAAATTCAAAGGAAATTTTTAACGCTAGGTATATATCAATCGGCGCGAATGAAAGAAGATGTAGAAAAAGGCTATCTACCGTTAGACCGAAGCTATATCGACTATATAATTCAAAAGCATCTAGAGTTACGAACATTAACCATTGAAGCCATTGGAGGAAGATAATGAATTATATACTGTACTCGCTTGGTGCTCTGCTTCTATTCTTGACTTGCATGGAACTACCGGAAAACCCGCTCAAGAAAAAAGATAAGCGAAACGCAATCGAGAAGTATCTAGAAAATGGTGGGATTTCGTTATGCCTGAGCATACGTAGCGAAGAAAAAAAAGATGAAGTATTAGATGATATAGATGGAACTATTTCTCTCAGGACAAATACATATTCTAAATATGATGCCTGTCCTTGGGAATGGGGAAAACCTGCGCAAAAGACTGGAATAGGTATTCTCAAATTTTGGGTGAGCAAATGTATACAAGGCCAAGTTTACCGAAAGGAGCAGAATGATTGCAAAGGTGCGGGTTCGGCAGCCAATTATTGGAATGCCCAAAAGTATCAATTATGCACCACGAATGTTTCAACCTGCGGGAATTTAAGCCCCGTTAGACTTGCTTGTAATTCTAATTCAACTTCGAGTATATTCTATTTTATGTCCATATTTCAGGAAATGAGAAATCTTTTTAAATCAAGACCCGATGAAATTCCGTCCGGGACAGGCGATTACTACTGGGATTACGGGACTAACGCTGCCTATAATTTAGACGGTCAAATAGCAAATCCAATACCAAAGTACGATGCATTTTACTATGCTTTATGTTTTTAAAAATACAAACAAAGGAAACTTTTATGAAACGATTCAATTTAATTTTAGGCTCTCTATTCCTGCTATTTGCGACTCCAATATTTTCTTTTCCGGGTGAGCATAATAGTCTTACTTGTGATAAGAACTTCGAAGGGATAAAGGCAACAATCAACGACATTCCAAACACTATAATAACTGATATAAACGAAAAAAAGCCCAATAGCATTGAAGAAATACAAAACACAGGCATCCTGGGAAAATACTATCGTCTCGCAGGGCCTAACTTAGCTTCAGAACAATATGTTGAGCAAAATTACAAGAATATCGTTTCGGCAATCAATACTGATATTGCTTTACCAAATTCCATCGTTAAAGACAAACTTCGTCGCAACCATAATTTTGCACTACATGCAACATTTTGGGGTGATAGCAATAGTGATTTTGTTGATCTATACGGAATGAAGCCA
>JANMOF010000043.1:0-5435 GCA_031368925.1 Leptospiraceae bacterium | reverse complement strand
CGATTTCGATTAGTGGAGTGCCCGCGCGGTTTAAGTCCACATAAGACGCGTTAACCGATGGATCAGCGGAATGCATTAGTTTACCCGCATCTTCTTCAATATGAATGCGTGTGAGGTTAATCACGGTTGGCTCCGTTTTACCTTTGAGGGTAAAGGAAATTTGCCCACCCAGACAAATTGGTTTATCATACTGCGAAATCTGATAGCCCTTTGGTAAATCAGGATAGAAATAATTCTTTCTGTCAAACTTTGTGAATAGAGAAATCTTACAACCAAGCGCAAGACCTGCTTGGATTGCTTTTTGGAGTGCTTGTTCGTTTAGCACAGGAAGCGCGCCCGGAAGCCCGTAACAAACAGTAGAAACCTGTGTGTTCGGTGAGCTACCAAATACGGTAGCACTTGGTGCAAATACTTTTGTAGTCGTGTTTAATTGTGCGTGAACTTCGAGTCCAATAATTGTTTCATAATCTATCATACATTCTACAAATTTTGAAACTTGATTTTTAGCAATTCTAAAACTTTTCTAAATAGTAACCTGCGATATCTTTAAAGGAAAAATTGACTTTGTGATTTTTATCTAAGTCTGTACCAATAGAAAGTAATTTATCTATTGGAGCTCTTGTGGAATCAGTTGAGCCAATGACGATTAGGTTTCCCGCACGGTTTTTTTGAAAAAAGTAGACCTGCGGAAATTCAGATTGTATAGTTTTTATATCGTCCTGCATTTTTTCGTGGTTGTTAATATTAAATACTACAATTCCATTTTTTTTGAGTCTAGACTTTAGTCTTTGTAGAAAAGTAGGGGCTTTGAATTTATTTGCCACACCAGTAGAGTCTGTTTCGGTTGATGGCTTTAAAAATGCATCCATATAAATTACGTCATAATTTTTTCCTGGCAGACTAATGAAATTAACCGCATCGTCAGTGATGATTCGAGTTGAGGGATGTGGCTTTAAATAAAAGTATTTTTTTGCAACCTCTACGATTGCTGGATCAATTTCGACTGCGTCAATATTTACATAGGGAAAATAATAATTTAGAAAATGCACCATCCCACCTCCACCTAGTCCAATTATAAGAGTGTCCTTATGCTCTTTATTAACTAAAAGTGAGGCAAACATCGTTTGTGTGTAGAGTAAAAAAAGATTTTGTGGATGGTTTGTATCAATGGTAGATTCAAGTGCTTCCTCTCCATTGTCTCTAACAAAATAAAGTTGTCGTAGTGTTCCGTAATCGGCTACTTTGATGTGCGAATACTTTGATTTTACCTCTGCAACTACTTCTTCTGAAACCGAGAACTTTTCTTTTTTCTTGTCTGTAAGTTTTGATTTGTCTTCATTTTCCGAGCATACAATTGTGAATGCGATGAATAAAATGCTTATTGAAATTAAAGGTTTTTTAAACAATTTCCAATCCTCTTTCGCCAAGCTATAGACACTTATTCGTTGGTAAATCTTTTAATGCTTGCAGAAATGATGCATCTATGTTATAAAAAAAAAATGATAGATCTCTCCTATTTTATACAGCTTTCTAATAATAAGCCAAGTTTTTTGCTTAGGGTGATGGATATATTTGTAAATGAGACTCCAAAGGATTTAGCCGAACTAGAAATCAAGCTTAAACAAGCAGATTATAGAAAAGTAAAAGAGATTTGTCATAAACTAAAAAGTCTTTTTAAAAGTTACAATATGAAAGATCTAGCCGCAATTATAATAGAATTAGAAAGTCATGCAAAGAAGGAAGTTTTTTCTGAAGAAACAACTAAGCTTCTCACGCAAGTTCAAGCGGGTTACTCTGCCTACCGAGTTGAAATGATAGAGCATATGGTAAAATACAAAACGTAAATTATTTTACTTTGGAATAAAGCATGATTCCGTTTTTTTGAAAAGTAAGGGAGTAAGATTGATTAGCTGTTATTTCCTGATTCATCCTTTCAATTCGGGGTCTATCTACGTACGGTGTAATACCTCTACTCATATCGATTAATATATAGTCCTTATCTAAATTTTTTTCATGCAGTGGATACAGTGGATTTGCTCTTGGAAGAAATGCACCAAGGTCAAATTGTGCTGCTACTGTTTTATACGCTGTGATATTTTGTATTACCTCTTCTAGATCATTTACCCTGTTTTGATTGGTATCTATTTTTGCATAAGGAAAGAATTTATCTCCAGAGCTAGAATACAAAGAAATAAAAATACAAAAGAATAATATACTCAGGGTATATTTTTTATATTTGGAATCATTGAGTCTTTTAATTGAAAATACTATGCTTAGAATAAAAAAAGATACAACCGTGTAGGAGTAATAGTTGTAAAGAGAATTGTACCAGACTCTATCAGAAATAAAGTGAAGTAAAAAAATCGGCAGGCTAACAATAATTAGGCTTGGGTAAATTAGGACTAACGGACTAAACGATAAAATAAATTCTCTTAAAACTTTCCATTTAGAAAAGAATGCATTTAAAACCTGGATAGGGCTTGTTATTAAGTTGATTAGGATTTCTGAATAGGAATTTCCCCATCGTCTCCAATCTTCTAGCCAATCTACATGAGTAGATTTATCTAATTGGCTTTGGAAAAAACCGGGAACAAAAAAGAAATAAGCGAGCGATCCTAACATTAGTGTTATCGCATAACGCCAATTTTTACTTAAAGCAAAATACATTCCCAGGCAAAAAGTATAGATTGCCATATCTTCTTTGAGTAAGAGTAAAAGTATAATAGCAAGAATTGAAACGTAGGTTTTATTAAATTCTATTCCTACGAAGAAGAGAAGAAAAAAGAAAACTGTTAAAAGTTCGAAGTGATAGGAAAAAAAAAGTCGATGAAGTGGTAGATTGATTGCAAGTAAAATCATAGATGCATAGAATATATTTCCTCGTATATTCTTTCGAATTAGTAGAACTGCAAATAAAATAAAGGATAAAGCTACAAAGAATAATAACCCGTATGCGTAACCGAATCTAAATTTAGACAAAAGCATAAACGGGGTTAAAAGTAAGAGAGAAGGGGCAAAGTGATGTGAAAGGTAATTGCCAGTAACCGCTTTTCCATAGTGGTGGCTTTTAAAAAAATCTCCTGACAGCGAATTGTTTAAGATTTCTGCTATTGCTAGAAAGTCATAATCTACGATAAAAAAGGAGTGCAGGTGTTGAAAAAAAATATAAAGGAATGCAAAACTGATTATGCTAATTAAACCAACGCTAAAAGCAATTTCTTCTTTTAGTTCTCTAAATACACTTTCATTTTTTTTATTCGGTTCAATTTTAAATATTTTATAAACTGAAATTATTCCGGTAATGAAAAAAATAAGACTTGCAAGTCTTGTCCATAGCCTTGGATCTTCTATGCTTGCAAGAATCGGAATTAGGTAAAAGCCAGCTAAAAATAAACTGAGTAGGAATAGTAGGATTAGATGCATCTGTTTAATAAACTTCGACTTTCCGATTTTGATTGACGACTAATTTTCCTTTTAAATATGCTATAATAGATTTAGAATAATTATAAATTAAAATTTCTGAGTAGATAGATATTTTTAAGCAAAGAATCTAGCTCTCTGAAAAGATATTGTCCATAATGTTTTAAATATTTTATAGGTAAACTTATAACATGACTCTAAGAGAAAAAGAAAAAATCCTACTTCAAAAAATCAAGGCAGGTGATAAATACGCCTACATGGAATTGGTTACACCGTTCCGAGAAAGATTATTTCGAAAAGCAAAATCAATGGTGAAAGATGACGACGATGCGGATGACATTGTGCAAGACGCGATGATTGCTGGCTATAAGTCGATTGCAAATTTTCGAGCTGAGGCGGGAGTCTACACATGGCTTTATAGAATTGTTATCAATAAATCAAAAGATCTCTTGACAAAAAGAAAAAAAATGGTAGAAAAATCAATTGATGATAATGAACAACAATTTATAGATGAAAGACCCGGTTTTGAAAAAAAATTAGAACTCTCGGATGAATCCTCCTATCTAATTAAAAAGATAAACCAGCTAGAAAACATTTACAAAGAAGTTATCGAACTAAGATACTTTGAAGAGATGTCTTATTCGGACATCGCCAATCTTTTAGATTGTAACGTAGGTACAGTAAAGAGCCGACTCTTTAAAGCAAAAGAGATTTTAAAACATATGATATTACAAGACGAGAGAGGAGAATTAAAAATTGGTACATAAATCAACTTTATTAAATTGGTTAAAGACAAAGATAGATGGAATTTCAAGAGAAGACGAATCAGATCATGTCCATGTTGAATGTAGTCTCATCAGATGTATTTCTGAATACAGGGAAAAAGAATTATCCCAAATTAAAATAGATAAAGATTTCAATACCAGGCTTATGAATCGTCTAGATCATATTGAATTAGAGGTTGTGGAAACCTATGCAAATAGTAATAGCAGTAAATACAGGCGACCATTAGTTTTCTCTGCAGGCTTTGCTGTCGTAGCCCTTATTGTAACAGTGGCTATTGTAAATTCTGATGATCCAAGTAATCCTCAATTTAATAAATATCCAGCCCATGTAACTCCCGTTGACTTAAAATCGAATTCTTATTCCGAAATGAGTGCCGAACAAAGAGCTCTCTTACAAGAACTAAAAAGAAATCCAGAAAATGTTCGACTTCTACAAAAGTTAGAGGTATACTATTCTGAGAATGGGAAAAAAGAGCAAGCTACAGAGATACATTCAATGCTTGAGACAGTATCTAAAAAATATTGATCCGCATGTAATTTTTTTTGGGGCTGTTCTATCGGTTCATCGGTAAACTTTATTTTTGCTTGTTTTTAATGCTTGCAAGCTAGGTAGACTATAAAAGAATACCTTACTAATCGTATGGCAGAACCAAATTCAAAAAATAATAATGAAAAAACGGTAGCACCACCGAATATTCCCGCTAAAGCGGGTGTCTCTGACAAGACTGTTCTAGTTAAAACTCCACAATCTATGAATAGTCTATCGGCTACGTCCAGATCAATCATGGATGAGCTTAGAGACAGACATAAAGGAAAAGATAGACCTGGTTCTAAACCGCTTCATCCAACAGAATTAATAACCCTAGATAAATTAACTGAACATCTTCACAAATATAGTAATTTAAGTGAGCAGGCAAAGTCAATAGCTGCCGTAGATCAGGCACTCAAGCAGTTATCTGATATTGACAATGGCGGAAGGGAGAGGATGGCTTACATGTATCCTTTCTTAATTAAGAATGGTGCGAAAGTTTTGGCAAAGATTGCCATTGTGTCTCCCCAGTATACGCACGAAATTAATGTTAAAAATTATCGCGAAACTTGCTTTGATTATTCTAAAGCGATGGTTGATTTAATTTTATCCAATAGAGCTAAGCGTATCAAAGAAATTGATGAAAATAATCCCGGTAATTTCCTATTTCAAAAAAATAAATCAGGGGCAAGTTGGCTTTA
>JANMOF010000042.1:0-5399 GCA_031368925.1 Leptospiraceae bacterium | reverse complement strand
TCTTGAATCAAAACGAAAAGAAATTAAACTAAAACCAATGGAAGAGCCGCTTCTATTTCCGAAAGAAGCAGAAAAAAATATCCAGCAAACAAAGATTATCCGCGAACTAGAAAAAATTGAAATAGATACGATTACTCCTATGGAAGCATTGCAAATTCTAAATGAATTAAAGAAACTGACGAGGAGTGTGTGATGCAAGACCTCGGTAACATACTATTTTGCGGCGCGTTTGAAGGAGAGACAGATCACCTAAGTAAGTATGCGAATCTCAAAGTCTATAATACTGGCGTTGGATTCATGGATACTTTATTTAACCTACAAAGATATTTATCCAAGATGAAAGACATTAAGTCGATTGTTTTTCTTGGCTCTGCCGGTACCTATCGCCACTCTAAGCGTAAGATAGGCGATATTGCTTACTCGAATAAATTTGTATACAGAGATATTGCAGAAATAAAGGGAATGGCGAAAGTTCCTGACATCATTGGCAAACACCTATTAACCGATACTGATTCTAGATTTATTCCGTTTATCAAAAACCAAAAACTCCCAGAGGCGATTACGAATTCTACAAACTATGTGACTCTTGTTGATCTTACCATGGAAGAATTAGTTGACTCCCTCTATGATGTCGATCTAGAAAACATGGAAGCATTTCCGATTGCATATGTGGCTACACGTCTCTCTATTCCCTTCACTGCATTTTACTACATCACAAATTTTGTAGGGGCTAATGGAAGTATAGACTGGAACCAAAACTGGAGACATGGTTCCAATATTTTACAGAAAGAAATTTTGAAGTTTGTGCTTTAAGCTCTCCCTTTATACCCAATCACATCCATAAACGCAGATACGGAAAATACCGCTTTGCCGGGACCTGGCTCACCGTATCCGGGTGGAACTGGTAGATTGTATTTCTCGAATGTATTTTTCCAGACAGTGAGTAATTCACAAAAATACTCAAGAGGTGGACCTGCTTGTGTTCCGAGAGTTGTGTAAGGCTCAGGACACCAGGCAGTGAAGCGGGGCATAATTCCTTTGGACATGAAGAAATCTAAACCTTCGCCGGTTGACTTGACTGCTTCGGCTACTGTTGCGAAACCGTAAGGCTCGGAGAGTTCGACTCCACCTACGAAGTTTGGAATTACGTGAGAAGGTCCGAATACTTCTGCGGAGTCAACGATGCGCCTAATCCATGTATCCCGCCCAATCCAGGAAGCTTTTCCCGGACAGATTTTATCGAATAGATTCGGGTCCCATACTTCGTAGTTCGGGTGATAGACTTTAATGCCTGCGTCTGCAAATTTTTTACAGTCTTCTTTTTCAAAAGCCTGTGCTACAAGTTTACCCATCCAACGTCCTGGAAAATGTTTTTCTATTTCGGTTGGATATTCTAGATAAAAATCTACTTCATTTTTTTTCTTGAGTGTGGTTAATACCGATCCGCCGGTGATCGTGTAGACTTTGGCAACGCTATCTTCTTTGTCAATCCAGCTCATCACTTCAATAATATCTTCGATGTCTTTTACGCCGGTGTAGGGTCGACCTGCATTTTTTTGTTGGCGGTAGTTGTGGTTAATATCGCAATAGGCGCACTCTTCTTCTTTTCCGAAGTATTGGCAGTTGCGAAACACTGTAAGGTAAATTAGGTATCCCCATTCGATTACGGGAGCGATTTCACCTGGAATTTTTCCGCTCTTAGTTTTATGTTTATACCAACTTGGAATAGGTGGAAATTCCAATGAGCCAAGGTTGATTTCTCCAATATAGAGACAGGGTTTATTTTCGAATAGCCGAACCATATACGGCGACTCAGGATTATTTCGAGTAGAAATAATTGTTGGTAGTAAATTAAAATGTCCGCCACTAATTTTGATTTCTTCTGGAGTCTTATAGGCGATACCTTTTTCCATATCTGCGACTGGGATATGATCGAAAGAGAAAATGAAATAGTCTTTTGATTTAAACTCTGAGCCTGAAAGAGATTCAGGAGAAAAATTAATTCCAATGCGAAGCACGTCTTGTTTTAAGATTGCCTCCATCGGGATATTTTTGTATTGCTTTTCCATTTGCTCTAGAAGTTCAATGGTAGAAATCTGTCTTTGTTTTGGGTTTTTAATATCAATAGTTGCCATACAGATTTAGACTTTTTTCGATTCCCTACATTGCAAGCGAGAATTATTTTCTAGTTTATTTTTTTGACCTTCTTAGAAATCTAGAGATAGGCTATAAAAAATGGAAGAAATAACCGGTCAAGAAAATACAGACACAGACGCACTCAGGGACATGAGTGTTGTCTTTTTTAAATCACTGAATGATTTTATTTTATTTACGAGTGGTTACTACCAAATGGCTGAACATCCACCCAAAGGAATGCTTCCTATTTTAGACAATCCAGACTTTGTAGTAGAAATTGCCGCACTACAAACAGCTTCAGTTTCTTTCTTAGCTTCTCTGTTTCAGGGAAGGCTTATGATTCCAGCGCTCGCCATTGAATATTTTTTGAACAATCGAATTCAAGCAGAAATGATTTTTAATTTACTCAAAGCAAAAGAAATTGTGCCAGACGAAGAAAATTTCTTGCGATGTCTTTCCGGGATTGATGCGGATAACAATGGATTTCTGGAAGTGAATGATAAAGTAGTGAATAAAATGCTTACTGGATCAACACTCCTTGCTAGGGATTCTTTTTATAAGACGATGTCTCATCTCTTAGAGTCAACGCCAGTTGGGCAACTAAGCATTACCCGTAATATGCTAGATACAATTCTATCATCGATTACCTCTTATATCGAAACACGCAGCATTGCAATTGCGACCAAAAAAATCTACAACCTCGAAGAAGGAATTTAATATGACAGATTCAAAAGAATACACAGATAATATTGCAAAACGTGCCAATGCGGCAAAACGAGAAATCCGCACACTCAAAACTAGCATCAAGAACGATGTATTAAAATTATTAGCCGAGGACATTTTAAAAAATAAAGATTCTATCATTACTGAAAATGCAAAAGATATTGCGGCGGGTAAAGAAAAAAATCTAAGCCCAGCGCTTCTAGACCGTTTACTTTTAAATGAAAAAAGAATTGAGTCACTTGCTAATTCTGTTTTAGAAATTGCTGCTCTTCCTGATCCAATCGGCGAGGTAGTTCGCGGTGTGCATTTACCAAATGGAATTGAGCTTGTAAGTAAGCGGGTTCCTTTGGGGGTAGTCCTTGTTATCTACGAGTCGCGTCCTAATGTGACAATTGATGTTGGGGCGCTTTCTTTTAAGTCGGGGAATATTGCAATTTTGCGCGGTGGAAGTGAAGCGATTTATTCTAATCTGATTTTAATTTCTATTTTTAGAAATGTATTAAGGGAAAAAAAAATCACAGAAGATGCTGTAATATTTGTAGATAAGACAGATAGATCGCATATCGTTTCGCTATTAACAAAGGAAAAAGAAATTGATATTGTAGTTCCTAGAGGTGGAGAAGGGCTGATTAGCTTTGTTACCGAGCATTCTAAAATTCCAGTGGTCAAACACGATAAGGGAGTTTGCAATATCTTTGTAGATGTAACCGCTGACTTTAATAAAGCGGTAAACATCTTGTTAAATGCTAAAACCCAACGTCCAGGTGTATGCAATGCGGTTGAAAATGTTGTGATTCATAAAGACTTCCCGCGCACAAAAGAGTTATTAACCGCTTTGAAAGAAAAAGGTGTGGAATTACTTTTAGATGATCCACTTTTAAAGTTATTCCCAGACGCGAAGAAAGCGACAGAGGAAGAGTATGCGCTTGAATTTTTAGATTTACGTTTATCTTTTAAAACTGTTTCCACCATTGAAGAAGCATTTGAGTTCATTGAGAAATATTCTTCCGGTCACTCAGAGGCAATTCTTTCGGAAGATCATAAGAACATTGAAAAATTTCTATCACAATTAGACTCTGCTGCTTTATTCGTAAATTGCTCTACTCGCTTTCATGACGGAGGCGAATTTGGATTTGGCGCTGAGGTAGGAATTTCTACCGGTAAACTGCATGTGCGTGGTCCGATGGGACTTGTTCACCTGACAACGACCAAGACAATCCTACGTGGAGATGGACAAGTCAGGGGCTAATGATTGGTATCTACGGGGGAAGTTTTGATCCTCCTCATTTGGGTCATCTCGGGGTAATAGAGTATTTCTGGAAGTCTTACCCTGAGAGTAGTAAACTTTTACTTGTTCCAAATTATATTTCTCCTTTTAAAAAAGAGAAAAGTGTTAGCGAGAAAGACTTACTTGCTATGCTTGAAATTTTAATCAGAGAAAAATCGCTTTCTAATACAGTGATTGAACAAGTTGAAATTAATAGAAAAGAAACCAGTTATACGATTGAAACCATTGAATTTATTCAAAGAAATTACCCTGGCGAGGCGTTGTATTTTATTATCGGAGCGGATAACCTAGCGAAATTTCCACTCTGGAAAGACTACAAAAAAATATTGAACTCAACCTATCTTTTAGTCTTTGACCGAACTTTAGGAACTAAGAGTGATTTGCCGGAAGAGTTAAAATATTTTTCAAGTAGAATAGTCTTTGTGGAGAATCCAAAAATTGATGCGAGTTCTTCGGAAATTCGTAATTTGCCGCAAAGTGAATGGGCGTCATACCTCACACCTCAAGTTTTAAACTATATCAACCAAGAAGAACTCTATGGATTTAGAAAAACAAATTGAATACTTTGTAAAAGTCGTTCCCGATGAAGTCACGCATTCTCGCTTTGATCATTCTATTCGAGTCGCCGAACTCGCTGAAAAGTTTTCTAAGCTTCACGGGTATGTAGATCCGCGAAAGGCTTATCTAGCTGGAATTTTGCATGATGTAACAAAGCAGAAAACAAAAGATTTCCACTTGGAAATGTTTCATCGCAACAAGTTTGATTACTCCTTATTACCCGAACCAGCCTATCATCCATTTTCGGCAGTGTTCTATCTTAGAGACAAATACCAATTTACCGATGAGGAAATTCTTTCTGCTGTAAAAAATCATACGTTAGGAGGGGAAAATCTTTTTTTACTTGATCAGATATTATATGTATCTGACTTCCTTGGTTCCGATTTCGCGATGAGGCAGAAGGAATTTGCAAATTGGATTTTAGAAACGGAAAAGAATTTGCCCTTTGGAATTATTTTAAAATGTAAGAAAGTAATGGAAGAGTTACTTGAGAAGAGTCACAGAATTCACCCGATGACCATCGCGACATACAACTGTTACTTGGAAAGAATGCCACGGAGTCACAGAGGCGCAGAGAAGAGTTTAGAAGGGTAATTTTCATAATATCCTTCGATGTCACTTCGAGCGGCAATCGAGAAGTGCTACTTAAATAAAGGCTTTAAGCACTTGTAGTTCTCGACCCTGCTCGAACTGA
>JANMOF010000021.1:0-2704 GCA_031368925.1 Leptospiraceae bacterium | reverse complement strand
CCGCCGAGCAGGGGAATCCACTCTAAATCAATAAAAGTTTCTTGAATATTGAAATAGGAGTAAATAAAAAAAGGCGCGATACCCTTAGCCACATCAAAGATAAGCACGATTAGTCCCGACTTCCAACCAACCGAACGAAGAACGTTAGTTGCCCCAGCATTTCCACTTCCGACTTTTTTTATATCCACACCTTGCAGCGAAGATACAATATGAGCGCTCGGAAATGAGCCCAAGAAAAAACTGATAATTAAATAAACAAAAAGCATCTAATCACGATATTCCTTTTCTTTTTTTCTGTCTGACCTTATTTCTAATTCCACTTGGACACCATTCAATTCGAATTCTTCGATGATTCTACTTTTTATAAAACTTAAAAGTGGCTTCTTAAATAAATCTACATGGTTTACAAATAATAATAATTTAAAGGGTGTCATCGAAATTTGTGTCGCGTATAGAATCTTTGGCGGCTTCTTTGCCTGTAACCCCATTTTTCCTTCCGACATCCACTCGGTCAACTTTTGATTGATCTTCGATGTTGGGATTTTTGTATTTACTTTTTCGTAAACTTTTACACATTCTTCTAATACTTTACGAACTCTTTGTTTTTGTAAAGCACTGATGCTGATGACTGGTATTGCAGAGGTTGGATAGAAACGAGATATTAGATCTTTCTTATATTCTCTGAACGTATTATCGTCCTTGTCCTTAATCAAATCCCATTTATTTACAGCGAGTACGACAGGTTTTCCACTCTCGCGGATAATCGCAAATATCTTCTTATCGTATTCACCCATTCCTTTTGTCGCATCAATGATATGTACAATTACGTCTGATTCTTCGATAGACTGAAGAGTTCTCTTATAAGAATAAAATTCTAATTCCTCAGCGGACTTACTATTTTTCCTAATTCCCGCCGTATCTACAATGAGTAGATTTTTATCTTCGAACTTGAGTGTGCTATGAACTGTATCGCGTGTCGTTCCAGGAATCTCACTGACGACAGCACGGTTAAATCCAAGAATCGAATTTAGGAAGCTCGACTTTCCTGAGTTTGGTTTTCCTACAATGCTGATGCTAAAATCAGTATTCTGTTTTTCTCCAACGCGAGCCTTCGCTAAATAAAAATTTATCTTCTCAAAAAGCAGCTTTAAATTTCTACGTCCGAGTGCAGAAATAGGGATAACTTCCTGTAGCCCCAATCTATAAAAATATTCTAAATCAAAATCAGTTTCAGGGTTATCGGACTTATTGATAACGCAAATAATATTTTTAGAAACAAATCGCTTATCTGTTAAGAAAAGCTTTATCAGTTTACTATCATATTCTATAATTTCATTTCTATCAATTACGAATATGATTAAGTCGGAAGCAAGAAGGTGACTAAAGGCTACTTCGATAATAGAGGAAGTAAGGTCATTTACATTTTCTAAATCTAAACCAGGTGTGTCAGAAAGTGTAAATGGCTTAATGAAATTCTCACTGTCTATTTCATAACTTAAAATGTCGCGCGTTACTCCTGGATAATCATAAGTAATCGCTACTTTTTGTTTTACAAAACAATTGAATAATGTAGATTTACCCACATTTTGTCTTCCGACGATAGATACTACGGGTAATTTTTTCAAGAACGGTTCCTTTGCTTCATGGCTCTGTCTATTTCTATTTTTGCTTCTTTTTTCTGGAGAGAATCTCGTTTGTCATACAATTTTTTAGGTTTACCTGTGGCTATTTGCACTTTCACAAATTGCTTTTCGTTGAAATAAATTTTTACGCCGACGATAGCTAAACCTTTTTCTTTAATTTGTTTTGCGAGTTTCACGATTTCTTTTTTATGCGCGAGGAGTTTTCTAGGACGGACTTCTTGGTGATTTGAATAGCCTCCATTTTTATAGGGAGTTATGTGAAAGTTTTGTAAAATCAATTCACCATTTTTCACCTGTGCAAATGCATCCGTAAGATTTGCTTTTTTCTCACGTAGGCTTTTTACCTCAGACCCTGATAGCACAATGCCTACTTCTAAAAATTCAAATAATTCAAAATCAAACCGCGCCTTTTTATTGGTTACGATTTCTTTGTAGCCTGTTGTTGTTTCTTTTTCTTTGGTTTTCATAACTATCTTACTGCGTGGTGAATATGGATTAGCTTCGTTAATTCTGTTCCAATTAAGTTTGGCATATTAGAGAAGTTATCTGTGGTTATCTGCACAGCATGTTCAAATATATTCTCTGCGATGTAACGGTTGCCAAGACCCACTGCCAGGAACACGTAATTCTTCTTTGTATTTTTCAAAACTTCTTCTTTTAATTTTTTATTTTCCCAGGAATCAATTTCTCTGTCGATTTCAGTCTTACCCCTTTGACCTCTAAAGTCGGAGATAATTACTATTATGCGAGTATCTGCTTCGGACGAAAAGTATTTTTCACAATCTTCAATGAGAGAAAATTCATAAACAGAATCACCCTGCCAATCACGCGTCAAAGAATTAAACATCTCTTCTTCCTTACACATATCGTATTCATCTTCTTTATCTTTAAGACAAATTAAATCAATATGATCTTTTTTATTGAGTCTATCCGAATAGGTATAAATTGAAAATTTGACACTATGCTCATTTAGAATATACGCACTCGTAAGCATCGCAGAAAGAGTTGCGACGGAATATTCAAAATTAAAAATACGCCTTGCTTTACTAACTAGAAAAACG
>JANMOF010000019.1:0-3254 GCA_031368925.1 Leptospiraceae bacterium | reverse complement strand
AGACGCGCTTAAAATCGTCGGCGGTGGAGTAAGCTTAGGATTTACGTTGAGTAGAGCATAATGGCCAGTATACCCTGCGAGTCTTTCTTCGAAAGAAGCAGGAATTTTACCTAGAGATTTATAATCTAAGGTTAAGCTAATTTTTTTAGTTTGGTCAGCGTTAGTTCTTTCGGCTATCGCTTGGGCAGAGGCAGAATTTAGGTACACTCTAGCACTTGGCTCTAAGTATTTCATAAAGGTCTGTGGATATACCCCAAACCAGAAAATCAATACGACCATTGGAATTAATACAAAGATTTCTCGCATGTTTAAGTCAGATAGTAATTCATTTTCTTTGTTTGTAATTTCTCCGAAGAGGAAACGTTTGGTAAACCACAATAAGTAACAAGCTGCCCAAACTACGCCGGTTCCAGCAATGATTCCGAGAACTACGTTTACTTTGAGTGTTCCAAGTAGAACTAAGAATTCTCCAACAAATCCATTCATTCCAGGAAGCCCAACGGAGGATAACATCGCGATCATAAAAAAGATTGCAAACATTGGGACGATCTTCACAATACCACCGTAATCCGCTATCATACGAGTATGAGTTCTTTCGTAAATCATCCCGATCATGAGGAAGAGCATTCCAGTAGACACCCCGTGGTTAATCATTTGGATCATTCCACCGAGCACACCTTCCTCTGTAAATGTCATTAGACCAAGTAGGCAAAATCCTAAGTGGGATACTGACGAGTATGCGATAAGCTTCTTTCCATCTTTTTGCACCATGGCAACTAGTGCACCGTATACAATTCCAATCACGCAGAAAGTCATGATTAACCCCTGATATTCAAGAGATACGACTGGAAAAAAAGGAATACAAAAACGAATAAATCCATACGTTCCCATTTTCAGAAGCACACCGGCAAGTATCACAGAGCCAGCAGTAGGAGCTTCCGTATGTGCGTCAGGCAACCAAGTATGAACTGGAAATACTGGAATTTTAATCGCAAAACTCAAAGCAAATGCAAAGAATAAAAATCCCTGTAGTTCCGGTGAAAAATTAGCAATCGACTTGGTAGAAAGCGACTCGATTGTGATGTCACCGGTCTTGAAGTAGATAATAAGGATTGCCGCAAGCATGAGCACAGAGCCCGCCATCGTGTAGATGAAGAACTTAATCGCCGCATAAAGCCTGTTTTCCCCACCCCAGATACCAATTAGAAGCGCCATTGGTATAAGCATAAGTTCCCAGAAAACGTAGAATAATACTAAGTTACCGGAAGCAAATACTCCAAGCACTCCAATTTCCAAAAACAAAAGGGCAATGTAAAATTCTTTTAGTCGTTTGTGGATATAAGTCCAAGAAGCAACACTGGAAATAAAGAACAAGAAGGAAGTTAAAACAAATAAAAGTAAGGCTACTCCATCTAATCCGAAGTGGTAGTCTATTGTCAATTTGCCGGAGCTCATCCAATTTGGAATTCTATGCACAAATTGTAATGCAGAACTATCTGTATTAAAATACCACATGAGTGGAGCACTTAGCACAAACGTAATTAAAGTAATAATGGCACTTGTCCATTTGATATGCTCTTCTTCTTTTAAGAAAGATAGAATCGCAATTCCGAGTAATGGGGAAAAGATAACCAGTGATAAAATGGATTCTGGCATGGTTAAAATCCTCCGTAAAGTAATGTAGCTAAAATGGCAATGGTTCCAATCACAATCGAAAGCGCGTAATCGCCTACTATCCCCGTTTGGATCTTACGGAAGATTTCCGATATATGCATAAAGAATTTCCCTATTCCCACAACAAATCCATCAATGAGCGCTTTATCCACACTAGCGGATAACCAGTCGGAGACTCGAATGAGTGGGTTAATGATAATAGCCTCATAGATTTCATCTACATAGTATTTATTATAAACGAGTTTTGGAAATCCTTTGAATCCAGAATCAGCAGGTGGAACAGATTGTTTGACTTGGAATACAACATAAGAGAGGATAATCCCTGTTAGTGCCACGCAAATCGAAACCACGAGTAGAATTAACTCTGTAGACTCAGACATATGGTGTGGTGGCGATGTAATTTTCCAAGCGCCTTCTACAATTTCTCTTCCTGGTGCAAAGATTGGCTTGAAGTAGTCAGTCAAAAAATGAGTCCCACCAAAAAACAGATGAGGCATTTGAATAAGACCAGCACCCGCAGCACCAATTGCAAGAATCACAAGTGGAAGCGTGATAGTCCAAGGAGATTCATGTAAATGCTTTTTCACATGATGGTCGATTCTTTCTTTTCCATAGAAAGTTAAGAATACAAGGCGGAACATATAAAACGCAGTGCAAAACGCTCCCGCAAGTCCAATCGCCCAAATTACATGACCGATTCCATGATGCCCAAATGCTTTTTCTAAAATTAAGTCTTTTGAGAAAAACCCGCTAAACGGTGGTATACCGCTAATCGCTAGAGTTCCTATTAGGAAGGTAATCCATGTTATCTTCATATAGCCTTTTAGATTTCCCATATTACGCATATCTTGTTCGTGGTGCATCGCGTGAATCACGGATCCCGAACCAAGGAACATGAGGGCTTTGAAAAATGCGTGAGTCATCAAGTGAAACATTCCCGCTTCATAAGCTCCAACACCCATCGCAAGAAACATATATCCGAGTTGAGAGACAGTCGAGTAAGCGAGAACTTTTTTAATATCAGTCTGAAATAAACCAATCGTTGCCGCAAAAAAGGCTGTAACCGCTCCAGTGATTGCAATATAATTACTGGTAACCTCTGCTGCAAGAAAGATAGGATTTAAGCGGGCAATCATAAATACCCCCGCAGTCACCATCGTCGCCGCGTGAATGAGAGCCGATACAGGAGTTGGACCTGCCATCGCATCTGGTAGCCAAACATAAAGTGGAATTTGTGCAGATTTTCCAATCGCACCAATGAAGAATGCAAGTGCTACATAATTGATAATTTCTTTAAATGGAATCGCAGCAGGCATCGCAGCCATAATGTCTACGTATTTTACAGAGCCTAGATACCAGTAAGTCAGGATTATCCCCACAGCAAAACCCACGTCCCCGATACGGTTTGTGATAAATGCTTTCATCCCAGCGTTAGCGGCTGACGTCTTGTGGTAGTCAAATCCGATGAGTAAATAAGAACAAAGCCCTACTCCTTCCCAACCCAAAAACATCAAAACGAGATTATCCGCAAGCACTAGGTTTAACATCGAAAAGATAAACAAGTTCAAATAAGCAAAGAA
>JANMOF010000014.1:0-2364 GCA_031368925.1 Leptospiraceae bacterium | reverse complement strand
ATTTGGTTTCTATATTCCTATTCAGAAGTTTTAATTAAATTCAATTTTTCGTTTAATTTTCGATCAATTCTTGAATCTTTTTCTCTATACACCTTTAGTAAATACAGAAAAACCTTATTTTTTTCTTTAAATCCTGTCAATTTGATTTTGCCTGAGACACCTATGTCGAAGGCAACCAACACCAGCGAAGTTAATGGGGCGGTAATACAAAAAAGTCAAAGCAAAAAATGACAACTAACGATTGATATCAGAAAGACTATTTTTTCTGCAAAGGATAAATCATTTTATCCGCGTATTCATTTATAACTTTTCCAATTTCTAAGAGTTTAAAATCTTGAAATCTTTTTGCAACTACTTGGATTCCGATGGGAAGTCCATTTGAGTCAAGTGCAATAGGCATAGATAGTACGGGATTTTCCGTGACTGAAAATATCGTCGTGTAGGCTTGTGTTACAATATAGTATGGAACTTCTTTTCCATCTACTAGTATTGGATCATCGTATACATTGAAATTTCCAAGTGCTTTACTCGGTTTATGGTGTTTGAATGCAGTAGTAGAGCTAACAGGTGTTATCCACACATCGTATCCATCCAAGAAATTGTCCATAATTGTAATATATTTCTGCTGCTTATTCAAGAGTTCCATATAGGAAGGGACTGATATCGGTCCAATGATTTTTCTGTGCATTGGAATATTTTTTGTTACACCTTTTGTAAAAAAATCTCCCATCCAACGCATAAAATTAGATGTATCATAACCACCTTGATGACCTACGAAGCCACCCCAAGTCTCCCAAACTTCTACATAGTTAAAACCATTCGGTTCTATCCTTGTAACTTGCGCCCCAGAGGATTCTAATCTTTTTACGAATTTAATAATATTTTCTCGAATCTCTTTTTGCACTGGAACATTGCCAAAGGAATCTACCCAAGCTATTTTCAGTTTTTTAATATTCACTTTATCTACATCTTTGCGAATGGGAATAATTGATTTATCATCTTTATGCGGACTCGTGACAATCTCAAGAGTTAGTTTTAGATCGTCAATACTGCGTGCAACAGGTCCCATTACGGCTAATGCATGTAATCCATTCACTTCGGTTGGTAACGGAGGTATATGTCCGTTTTTCGACACGATACCATAAGTCGTTTTTAGTCCAAACGTTCCTGTAAACGAAGTTGGGATTCTGAGTGAGCCAGCCAGATCACTTCCAAAACCAAGATACGCAAACCCTGAAGCGACAGAAACTGAATCTCCTCCCGTGCTACCACCACTAGTTCGAGAAGTATCCCAGGGATTATTAGTTCCTCCAAAAATGGGATTATCAGTCTGCATATCCATCGCGAGAGTCGGCAAATTTCCCTTGCCGATGATAATTGCTCCTGCGTCTTTTAATAGCTTGACGACTAACGCATCTTCTTCCGCAATATAATCTTTCAGTTCTATATAACCCGAAGTGGTTCTCATTCCTTGCACTTTAAAACTATCTTTTATTATAATAGGCACTCCATGAAGCGGTCCGAGGATACGTCCTTGTGCTAACATCTCATCTGCTTTCTTTGCATCTGCAAGTGCGTTAGTGTTCAGAGTTACAATTGCATTATAATTTGCATTATGTTTTTGAATCTGAGAATTCACTTTTGTAACAACTTCTACCGATGTGATCTTTTTTTCTTTGATTGACTTGGCTATTTCTGTAGCCGTCATAAATAGTAATCTATTTTCTTCTTCGGCAGAAGAACCAACTATTAACATTGTGAATGTTATCAAAATACAAATGACTATTTTCATTTTTTACCTCTATTGATTAGAAATATCTACTAAGGTTTTGCTTGTCTATAAGAAAGCAAAGTTTTCAGAAAAGAAGCTAAGTGGCTAAAGCCAATATACCTCGGTTATACCAAGAACGCCTTATTTATACTGGTTTGTTTAGTGGTTGGTATAGTCCTTTGTTTATTGAATTGCTTTTTCTGACTATACCAACCAGTATAGAAAGGACTAAAGTAAGTAGTATAGAAAGGATAACGTTTGTTATAAGACATGTATATCTGAATAAAAATTGCTATGTGCTTAACAATAGAGGAAAAGTATAGATTTGAAAGCTCCGAATAGAAGTTTCCTAATTTAGATTTTACAGGAAACCGTATTATTCTTATTAATATTGGATAGAATCATTTGCAATCCTTAGAATCTGTTAAAAAATTATTTAATATTTCAGAATTTCGATCCAACCAAGAGGATATCATTCATCGAATTCTAGATAGGCAACATTGTTTTGTAATTATGCCTACTGGAATGGGCAAATCCCTCTGCTATCAAATTCCAGCTCTTCTATTAGAGGGGCTAACAATTGTTATCTCACC